>JACDHS010000101.1 GCA_013820875.1 Verrucomicrobiota bacterium
CGATACCTACTGGAGGATGCTGAATACTGAACACCAGCACTAAACGCGATAATTGATTGTGGCATGTGCCGGTGATTATCGCAGTCCTTCAGACCGCTTGTTAATCTGCGGGGTTTACCCAGCCCGCGTGGGCTGGGCTGAGGAATGGTCGCACCTTTGGTGCTTAGGACCAGAAGGCAACAGCCGGTCGACAACCCTTTCGCGGCTCGGGAGACTTTTTTGACGAGGGCGAGCGTATCCGGAAATTACTTTTGGCAATCGCTATACGCTGCTGGCTTGACTTCCATTCTAATTAATTCAGGTTCGGTTAATGATTCCTTGGCCAGTCGCCCACTTAAGGCAATCGGGTAATCCAGCCCGAAAACCAGGGCTAATATCAGGTTAGCAACGCAAATCTCCCTGTGAATCATATGTTAGCTCTCATGAGTGCCGCACCCAAAATCATCACTCCACTTCTGGTGGCTCTCCTCCTTGTCGGTTGCCAGACAATGAGGACGGTCACACCACGAGAAGCATTTTTCCAAAAACATCCTGACCTTCGAGCACGCTATCATGAGTTTTATGAGACGTCTCCCGAGGCCATTGCGGAGGATCACGCGTGGAAGTTCAGCCTTGGGCTTACCCTGATTCGCCAAATCCGAGAGCACCATGCTGAATGTACGGACCTGATGCAGAGCCTTGACATTGTTGAGAAACGTTTTGAGACCTACTTGGACGAAGGACTCTCTATTCTGCAGGAATTGAAGCAGGTATTTAATCCGAAATTTGATTCACTTTTTTGGTATAGTTACGGAAGCGGCGACAATCAGGGGCAGGGTTACGTGATTGTCCGGAACGGAAATGTTTATCGAACTTTTTGGGTTGCTGGTTCGGTTAAAAAACCGGACGAAATTCCATGAGAGCTAACAAACCGCATTCACTGAACCCCGCGATAGCGCTGTGGTTTCAATCCGAGTATCACTGGCGCGGGGTCAGTGATGCGGAGCGTTAGCCACGTCACACCTTATGAATTCACAAACTAGATGTCCCAAATGTGATGGTCAGATGCAGGAGGGATTCATACTCGATGTGTCCGAAGGCGATCGTTTGGTTTCAAGTTGGGTCGGTGGCAAACCTGAAGCGTCATTTTGGGCGCTGGGTGCGAAAATCAAAGGCAAGGAGCAATACCCCATTCAGAGTTTTCGGTGCACTAAATGCGGTTACCTTGAGTCCTATGCGAAAGAAGCGTAAGAGGATATGGGCTAACCAACCGGCTGCAGGCAAGGCCGGGATCGTGCGTCGGTTAACAACTGAACATCATCGGCCCGGCCTGCCTGAGCCGGGACGTTAGCCAATACGGCACACAAATGCATTTCAATCCCACAGTCGCTGCTGGTTACTCGGTGCTGCTGCTAAGTTCATTGGCGATTCCTTTTCTCCACCTCCATGTTGCTGACCTAGCCATTGAACACACCAGGATGGTCACGGAATTTCTCCCGGCGCATTTTTTGTTCTGGCGATGGCTGGGTGACTTTGCTTGGGTGTTTCCGGTGGTGGTCATTACGCTCTATCTACTCTCGTTGCGTCGCGAGAAGTTCGGGCGGACGTCCACACTGCTTGGACTCGCGACCGCGCAGGTGTTGTTTGTTACGCTTTACGGAGTTTACTGTGGGTTCTTACTTTCGCATTTGTTGTTGTTGGGAGGGCTAGGCTAACAAGACGGTGGAGGACAACGACTGCTCCGCGTTCGCAGATTGTATGTTTACGGATTTTCGAAGACTTTTGTTTCAGGCGACGCGGCGCTCACAGCAGCCGTGCCTCACCTGATCGTTAGCCCACATTCCATGCGCATCGGCCAAGACGACAATTTCTTCTCCATAGAATCGATTCCGCGTCAGGGTGGCTACGCTTCTTGCCGGGTTGAGGCTGTCGCTTCCGCATCTGGTCGGAGATTCACCGCATCCCATGACAGGCTCATGCTTGATTCATCTGACACAACCATCCAGCGTTTTACCGAGTTTGAGTCGCTCCGAAGCGAGCAGATTGAGATTCCGTTCACCGAAGCCGGATGGCTTCGCTTGCAGAGAGACGCCAGAGGATGCATCACTGTGCGATACCGCATCGGCGGATGGACAGCATCAGCGGCAATGGAAGGCGAGCTTGTCGTTGAGGGTGAGTTTGCAGGTAGCTTTTGCAGTGAGTTCGGCGCATTGTTGCGAGGTCAGAGATGAGTGTGTTGACCGTGTGGGCTAACCAACTGGCTGCAGGCAAAATCGGGATCGCGCGTCTGTTAGCAATCGAATATCATTGCCCCGGCCTGCCTGAGCCTGGGCGTTATGCTGCTTTGAATACGCAAGCGTGAGAGAATACATATGATAAAATTTGAAAGTCTTTGCCGAGCCCTTCGTGACTTAGGCATCTTCCTGTTGGGTGTAGCTGCCATCGCAATGACAGTTCATTACCTTTTTATCCGGACGGATTTTCAAACCGAGATGCAGAAGATTACAGAGAAGCATTTCCTTGATGGAATGAAGAGTTCTTTAGCTCAGGAAGGTAAGAGGTAGCTTTCATTGGAACCCTGGCATAACACCAAACCGCATGCACCGAGCCCCGCTATAGCGCTGTGGTTTCAATTTGAGTATCACTGGCGCGGGGTCAGTGATGCGGGACGTTAGCAGGCAGCAGCGCTCATGGCATCGATCGCTTTCTATGCATTGAAGGACGACATTCGCGGGCTCTTTCACTTCATTTTTGAAGAGACGGATTTTCGCGTCTTTGAGTCTTATTCGGCATATGACGCGGAATTACGCGAGTTCCGTTCCTACGATGAGTTGTCGGATGCCTTCGCTCTGGGTCTCGATGCGCACGGACACGGCCATGCGGTTCTGTTGCGGCTTTGGTCTTCCACAGTTACCCAGGAAGTGGAGTTCGAGCGCATTTCTCTCAAGGTGCCTGGACACAGCTTTAGATATCGCATTTCGGGAATCGGACTGGTCCAATTGTACTTGGGCGGTGAGCATGCCGGTATAATTACGGACTCGCACTATGGCCATTGGAACGAGGCGGGTGCTCGACAGCGATCTGGAGGAAATGTGGACAGTGTTAATTGGGACGTCCTCTCGCAGGTGTCAGGACGTCTACAGCGACACCTCCGCAACAGAATGGCAGTAGCTAAGGTTCGCGGGCGTCCTATATTGCCGGCTGCGTTCGCGGCCTTGCAGCGCGGCGTCGGGCTGCGCTACAGTACGATCCAGTTTCATGCCGATTCACCAGAGATACAATTGCGAAAACGTGCCAGCTAAACCGCATGCACCGAACCCCGCGATAGCGCCGTGGTTTCAATTCGAGTATCACTGGCGCGGGGTCAGTGATGCGGAACGTTCGACCACACCATGAGCAAGGGCCTGCCAGCAATTCATCGGACCACGGCTGAAGCGGTCGCAAAGGTAGTCGGTGTCGAGTATGAGCCTTGGATGCAGGACTGGCCACTAGAAGCCGCAGACCCCGTTCGCATAGAAAAGTTCCTCACTTGTTACGCGGGAGAGCGAGACCCAGACCATCGCGTTGCTATTGCTGCGTTGATTACTGCGTCCTTGGACGATGCTTTCGCACTGAGCAACCCCTCGAAAGTGTTGCTGGATCGCGCTCGATTGGTGCTAAAGAATTACCCCGACATTGTTGAGTATTGGTCGTGTTTGGACGCCCATACAGATGACGAGATGTTCCATATCACCCCTTGGATTCGCACGTTATGAGAGACAGGCCGAACCAACCACATGCACTGAACCCCGCGATAGCGCTGTGGTTTCAATCCGAGTATCACTGGCGCGGGGTCAGTGATGCGGAGCGTTCGACAGAAAGATGAACACGCTCAAAGTTACAGATGAAGTCAAAGTAGCGGATTCATCCGATTGGCGACTCTTTGACCAGATAGATAAAGCCTTTGCAAAAGCCTTTAAAACAAAATCTTTAGCGGTCTGCGACGGTTTAGATGAGGCATACTACGATCATGACGTCGATGGCACTGTGGTAACTGTGCATTTACAGCATTATTTGGGGGTGCGCATCTTTCTCCGATATCCAGACCGCGCCACCGAAAAAGATTTAACTGTTTTAAGAAAGATCAGAGATCACTACCAAAATGCCGAACAAAAAAAAATGTAGATAACTCGGAGTGAAGCGGGAGTGAGGGTTGGGATAACCGAGAGACTTGACCCGCTTCACTTCGGGTTATTTGCATTCCAGGGTTGAACGTAGCCGCGTCGGACGTCAGGGCCGGGTTGGCTGTTGGTCAGGTGTTTGCGGAAAGTTTTTGCGCGCAGGTTTCTTCAGGCAACCTGGGCCTTGCTCGTCGGACTCGCTTGCAGCCCAGGCTATCACATGACGGACTTTCAGTCCTGAGTCGCACCTGTGTTACTCGACTGCGATTGCTCGATAGAATCTTTGCGCGTTCGTTTCGGAGAACAGGTCGGTGAACTCGGCCAATCCTTCCTCGCCGATGACAATGTTAGTCAGCGAAATCCAGTTCACAAGGTTGGCCGAGATTTCAATCGATAACTGGGTGCCAGGGGTGCCGTTGATCGTCAGGCTCGGTTCGTTGCTTTCATTGATCAGGATGGAACCAAACTGTAACGGCGGATTCTCAATGGATAAAAGCGCCGCGTCGCTGGTGACCAATCCGGCGGCATTAGTGACCACGACAGAATAATTGCCGACATGTTCCGGCAAAGTGCTGCCCAGGATAAAGCTGGATTCAGTCGCGCCATCCAGCGGCAGGCCGTTTAATCGCCATTGGAAGGAGAGCGGTTGCGTTCCCTCCACTTCAACCGTGAACTCTGCAGCGCTGCCACGGGTTACCGTCAATGGCTGTGGCTGAGTGAGAATCGTAGGCGGCACAAGGACCGTCAATGTCGCAGGGTTACTGGTGATCTTGCCTGCGATATTTGTGACGACGACGGAGTAAGCCCCTTCATGAACCAACTGCACGTTGCTGATCGTGTAGGCCGAACTGGTTGCGCCGGAAATGTTGAGGTCATCCAATCGCCATTGATAGAACAAGTTGGTGGTGCCGGTGGCGGACGCGGTGAAAGTGACGTTGCTCCCCTGGATGACTGTCCGGTTTTGCGGCTGCAAAGTGAACGCCGGGAAAACAGCCTCGGTTGTCCGCTCCACGCGAATATTATCCACAAGCCCAAAGCTCATGGCTGTATTGTCGGAAATGGAGGCATAAGCATCCCAGTAGCCGATGAATACATTGTTCCCATTAAACACCGCGTTGGTGACGCTCGCGATTCGCAAGCCATCAATGATCCAATCCACTGTGGTGCCACGCTTGCGGACCATGACATCGCGCCATTTCATTCCCACTGTTCCTGCCGCAAGTGGACCGGATTGGTTCGGGTAAGCGGTGACTTGCGCGGCAGGCGCGGTTTGGCCGCCTGGAAAAGCGCCGTGGTAATAAGGATGACGGTTGCCTCGTGCGTTGGCAGCGGTTCCCGCGGAATAAATGCCCGTGTTGGTGCTTTGCAAAGTGGCGCCCCGATAAACCATAAAATCAAGAATGGCTTCAGTCGTGTCACCCCCTTCACCTTCCCCATCCACGGCGAACCAGGTTCCGTCCGCCGTCGTCCCGGCGCCACCCCATTGCACCCTGGAGCCAATGGTCCCCACTCCGGTGGTAAAATGCTCGGTGGAACCAGTCCCACCCAAAGGAAACGGCCCATTGGCATTAATCCACAGGTCAAATTTCAGATCGTAATCGCCGGTGAAACTTTTCCCCGCCGGAGAAATGTTGAGGGCTGCGGTAGCGCCAGGCGCAACCATGTTCGCCTCGAACTTCACCCCGCGCCGTGTTCCGCCCACGGAGTTTGGCGCGGACGGAATATGGTCGTTGGCATAGTTGTAATTGAAAGTGACACGGGTGTTCGTGGATGAACTGTTTGTGATCCAGTTTGCGGACGTTTGCGTATCGAAATTATCGGTGAAGAACGTGTCTGTAACAGTTGGAATCACGACGTTCAAAGTCGCCGCAGAACTGATAGCGGTATTGATGCTGTTGGAAACCACGACAGAATATTGACCGGCTTGATTGGTCTGCACGTTGAACAGTTCCAGGGTTTCGTTGGTTTCGCCGAGGAGGTTTGCGCCGTTGAATCGCCATTGAAAATAGAGCGGCGGTTGCCCGGTGACAGCCACGTCAAACGCGACATCCGCATAACGGTTCACCGTCTGGCTGGCTGGCCCCGCCGAAATGATCGGCGACCCGGTCGGAGGCGGAGCGCTCAGGAACGCCAGAATCTCCGCCATGTAAGAATTGCGCGTCGCTGCCGACGTGATGGTCTCGAAAGGAAAACCGAAAAAGACAACGCGTCCACCACCTCCTGAACCATCATATTGCACGGCCGCGGAACCACCGAGCCCGCCGCTATAAGTCAAAGCGGAGCGAGCACCACTGCCGGAGGCGGTGACAATATCCGGGCTGCGCACCCAATAAATGCCTTTGGTGCCGTTATCGAATGTCGCGTTCCCTTTGCCAACCAGAATGGCGCTGCTTGCAGGAACAACGGTGTAAGCCTGTGAGTTCGTATGGGTTTCACTCGCGAGAGTGACGTGAAGCCGGTTTTGCAAAAAGGTGCGGCTCGCGCTGGGACTCGTGGCGCGCCCAAGATCGCGCGCGACTTCAGAGCCGGAAACGAAAACGCTGCCACCGTTTTGAAGGAAGGTGGTGAGACGACTTTGCGCGGTGCTGTCGATCGTGCTGGTGAGCTCCTGTCCTGCCGCCCAGATCACAACTCCATAGTTGGCCAGGTTGATCTGCCCCGCGTTAACAGCGGCTTTGCTGCACGAATCGAAGGGTATATTGAAAGCGTTGATGGCTTTGCCGTATTGCGCCACGTAATCGAACGAGTTGTTCGACCGTGGGAAAACGCGTTCCATTGTCCCGCTGTTGCCCGGAGCTTTCCAGGCGTTGGGACTCGGCGAATGACGAAGGTTGGTGAAACGGTCGAGGCGTGGAAATGCGTTTACCACCAGGACGCGTTGAGCACTGGAGTTCGAGTCTCTACGGCAACCGACAACTTCGGAAGGCAACGATTCACCACCCGCATTCACGGCAGCAACTCGAAAGTACATATCGGTGTTATTTGGAAGCCCAGACAGGACGATGCTCGTGGCTGAGCTTCCCACCGTGACGGGATTTGCGAAGCCATACCCATCTGTCGAACGATAAATAACGTAGTCTGTTGCCGCTCCACTGCGACGACTCGCGATCGGTGTGTTCCAGGAAACGGTGATGCCTGTCGGGCTGGCCACAGCGCGCACATTATGCGGCGGTTCCGGAATGTAAGTCAGAACGAACCCGGGAGAAAATTCACTAAAGTAACGCATGATCCCTTGATAGGTGGAACGAGCCATCCAGTTCCGCACCTTGGGATCGCGCATCAGCCTGGCGTCGCTTTCGCTATCGTGAAACGCCGTTTCAATGATCGTGGAATCCATCTCGTAACCAATGGAGTTTCCGCGAATTTCACCGAATGCATAGTCACTTCGGGCGTAGGCAAGTGTTGAGCGACTTTGCCACGTCACTTCCAGCGGCAGAACTTTCATATCAGAATCCATCTCGGTCGCGACGAGCAACGCGAGCCTTGCCTGGTTCGGGGTGCTGCTCCCGGGAAAAAGTGTGTCGCTGTTGTACAGACCAACGCAACCGCGACCGCCGCCTGCGTTGGAATGAAACCCAATGTAAACACGATCCGTTTTGGGACCGGATTCCGCGCGATTCATTTCCCGCGACATGCGCGCCGGCGCTCCGACGTTGTCACTGTTATCGCTGCCGGAAGGATTGTAGAGCGAGGTTGACTGACCCTGGCCGAGCCCGCGTTGAATCCAATAGCGCGATGCTTCTTCTTCACGGGGATAAGTGGATTTGGCGGTGCTTTCACCATCCTTGGGCGTAGGCACCACGTCTCCCATGCCGTTGCCGAAACGAATCGCATCGGCAATCACCACGCTGCCATAGGTTGGGTTCGGGCGAAGATTACTAATCACGACCGCGCCGTTGGCAGAACTGGAACCTGCATTGAAATAGTAGCTGCCAATGTAAACCCAGCCGTTGCCAACTTTATCGTGCGGAATGCGAACCTGCGACTCCCCACCCGTGTGACGAATGCGATACAACTGCGCAGTGCGATCGCTTCCGTGACGCGCCCAGGCATAGACTGGATAGAACCCCGCTACCGGAATATTGGGAGTGTAGGTAGCGGTCGCCGTCTCGGAAGCCGCGATGGATGCGAAACGGTATGGCGTTTGACCTGCGGAACCGAAATAAAGGGTGGAGCCGCTGTTGGACCAGGAACCATTCCAGGTCACTCCCGGACTGACATTATCCAGGACCACTTCATTCGTTTGATGTCCGACCGGACGGATCGGAACAACTGTGGCACCCGCGTTGAAACAGTAGTAGGCGAACAAAGTCATCTGATCCATGTTCCCGTAATCCTCATTCATCTCGTTGTTTATACCGCGTTGCGTATACCAGCGGGTGATGGATTCGCTCCCGTTTGCATAGGTCCAACCGTGACCACCGCTCATGTAAACAATTTTACCGGTTAACGCTCCAATCGGTTGGGTGGCAGCAGGCGCCAAGGCAGTGGACTGCACCGATTCCTTGGAAGCTTCTGGCCTGGGAAGAGATCCATCCGGATAGGTTTCGAAGAAATCAGGCGCATCGGGCAGAAGGAAGCCCGCTTCCGCTACAGGATCGGGTCCAACACAGAACTCATGATCGTGGTCGCCTTCATCATGCGCATCAGCAGACAGCGCGGGTGAGCTCAGAAAAACTATACCGCACAATGAGGCAAGAGCGGTCTTTAACAAAAAAAACGGACGCAAACACATGATTAAATCTCCTGATTGCCACCATCCTAGCAAAAACAATCAAGAGAGCCATCAAAAGGATCACTGTTATCAGGCGAAAGGGCGCCTATCGCTCTTTGGCGTTTGGCCACTTGGAGGTGGCAGCGGAAATCCCTCACCCCGGCCCTCTCCCTTTCCGAAAGGGAGAGGGAGAGGGCGTTTAGCGCATAAACTGGTTTTGGAACATCCGGGTGCGACTCTACCGATTGCGCTCCAAAAGGAGGAAAGCTCCAGGCTCGTTTCCGAAACATCACGGCCGTCTTACAACATGTCCCCTCGCCCCTTCGGAAGGGGAGAGGGTTAGGGTGAGGGGCTTTTCGCGTCAAAAGCGGCAACGTTTTCACCATTACCGAACAATCCTCACTGCCACCCAACGCGCTTCAGGGATAATGAACTTCTTTATTTCGACCTGCACAGAGGTCGCCCCGAACTCTTTGAGAATAATCCCGGCGATTTCTTCCGCCAACGTTTCCAGCAAGCGCCAGCTTTTGTTTTCCCCAAGTCGAAGCATTCGCTGAGATACCGCGTAATAATTGATTGTTTTCCCGATGTCATCCGTGGCGGTGGCCGGACGGAAATCGTGGCTCATTTCGATGGTCAAAAGGAGACGTTGCGGCTGAGCGCGTTCTTCGTCGGGCACACCAATGCGATAACTCACCTCAAGATCGTTGATAATGATTTTGTCCATGCTCAGAGCAAAGCTTGTTGCGATTTGTAAGCTTCGAGCAAAATGCGGGTCGGCTGGTTCAACTTCAATTGAAATGCCTCTTCAACCTTCAACCAGCGAAATTCCTCGGCTTCTTCATTCAGCGTCACAGATTTGTCTGAAGTCCGGCAGGTGTAATTCAATAAAAGAAAATGCGCTTCGCGATAAAATTCGCGCGAATGAATACAATCCTGCACAAGCACAAATCGAATGTCATCCACGTCCAGGTCAGTTTCTTCTTTGATCTCGCGACGCAAGGCGTCGGTGGAAGGTTCGCCATATTTTATTTTACCGCCGGGAATTCCCCATAGCCCCGACCACTTTTGAGTGCGAACCATCAGCACTTCATCCGCCGTGTTGAATATAAGACCGCCCACCGTGCAGATCGGATGCGAGACCGGGGTGGGTTCCTGCCCGTGCGGACGATGAACGATTTCAAACTGGTTACGCTCCAGGATTTCGCGCAATTCACCGAGATGTTCGCAGATCAAATCCGGCTCACTGGCCCGCAGTTGTTCGAGCCGATTGTAGCCGGTCAAGACGGCGACCGAAAACACGCCACCATGTTTGGCCGTTTCAATGTCGTGTTGCATGTCGCCAATGAAAACCGTTTCGTCCGACCGCAAATTGTTTTCAGCAAGGATGTCCTTGATCTTCGTCCGCTTGTCCAGGATCTCCACGTAAGGCACATCAATAAAATCGCCAAACCCGGTGGCCTGCGCCTGCACGGCATAATGATCGCGATGCACTGTGCTCAGGAGAAATGTGCGAATTCCCTGTTTGCGACAGAAGAGCAGAAAGTCCCGCGCATGCGGCAGTTCCACCACGTCATCCTGCACGGTCCGGAAATGGCCATGAAACCATTCCTCCAGCGTCGGCATCGGAATGTGCGGCGTGTAGCGTTCGTAAAACTTCGTAAACGGAAGGCAAAACTCTGCCCGGAACTGGTCGAGCGAAAGTTGGTCCAACCCAGCCTGTTGCAGCACATAATTGGTCGCCGACAAAACGGAAGGCAAATCATCCACCAGGGTTCCGGACCAATCGAAAATGATATTACGAATCACGGCGGCAGTTTAGTTCAGTCAAACTGATAGGCAACAGGGGAGTGAATGTACGGAATCATGAGAAACACTTGAATGTTTGAAAACTCGGGTTCCATATCCAGCAAGGAAACAGTGCGAAATATTGCCGTGCTGGAAGAGACATTTGGTGAAGCACGATGCTGCCTGACAAGTAGTGACGTAGCCGAACTTGGCGCGCGGAAAGCAAATATGGTGGAGTAACAACCAGACAAGGAAGCTGCGTCTCTAGTTGCGAGAACTGGTTATGTTTGCGCATCGCGTTAAGTCCTTTGTTTGGCAGATGAAAGAGTCTTCTATTTGGCTGTTGGTTTTGGCGAGCGTCGCGTTCTGTTCCACCTCCAATGCGATCCAATCTCCCTTTGAATCTTCGGCGGGACTGGAACCCAAAACAAAAATTGATGAGCTGGTGTTCGCCAACCTGGAGAAACTGCAACTTGAGCCGTCAAACCTTTGTTCGGACGCCGTGTTTCTGCGGCGGGCGTTTTTGGATGTCATCGGAACTCTGCCCACTTCTCAGGAGGCAAATGCCTTCCTGCGGAATCGCAATCCTCAAAAACGTTCTCTGCTCATTGACCAACTATTGGAGCGTGAGGAATTTGCCGACTTCTGGACGATGAAATGGAGCGACCTCCTGCGGGTCAAAGCGGAGTTCCCCATCAACCTGTGGCCGAACGCAGCGCAGGCCTATCATCGCTGGATTCGAACTTCGATCAAAGAGAACAAACCGTATGACAAATTCGTGCGCGAACTGCTCACCTCCAGCGGTAGCAATTTCCGCACCCCGCAGGTGAATTTTTATCGCGCATTGCCAAGCCGGGATGCGCAAGGCATCGCGCAAGCGGTGGCATTAACCTTTATGGGTGCGCGCGCCGAGAAATGGCCCAGGGAACAACTGGCCGGAATGGGAGAGCTCTTTTCGCAGGTCGGCTACAAATCGACCGCTGAATGGAAGGAGGAAATTATTTTCTTCGAGCCGAGAGGAACGAATTCAAGTGAACTTTCACCAAAGTTCACGTTTCCAAATGGCGTTGCTGGCTCGGTACCTGCGGAGCGTGATCCACGCGAAGTCTTTGCCGATTGGTTGATCAATAAAAACAATCCGTGGTTCGCGCGGAGCTTCGTTAATCGTGCGTGGTCCTGGTTTTTAGGGCGCGGCATCGTTCACGAACCCGACGACCTGCGCGCGGACAATCCGCCCAGCAATCCCGCACTGCTTGCGCTTCTGGAAACTGAATTTGTCGCTTCGCACTATGACATAAAACAGTTCTTTCGTTTGATCCTGAATTCAAAGACCTACCAGCTTTCGTCAATTCCCAAAAGCGATGATACCCGGAGCGAAATTCATTTTGCGCATTACCCGCTACGACGATTGGACGCTGAGGTCTTGATCGATGCGCTCAACCAAATCACCGGCACGACGGAAAAGTATTCCAGTTCGATTCCAGAACCATTCACGTTTATTCCCGAGGATCAACGTTCGATTTCCTTGCCCGACGGCAGCATCAGCAGTTCGTTTCTGGAATTGTTCGGACGTCCCTCGCGCGACACTGGTTTGGAATCGGAACGCGATAACCAGATCACTGCCGGCCAACGTCTGCATCTGCTGAACTCGACTCACATCCAACAGAAGATTGAGCAAAGCGGATTTGTGCGAAACGCGACGCAGTCGAAAGGGAAAGCGCGTGAAATGATCAATGAAGTTTACCTCGCAGTTTTATCACGATACCCGACTGAGCAGGAATTGAATATCGCGCTCGACCAGTCAGGCAAACAGAAACGCGAGACTGCGGTGGACCTGATCTGGGCGCTGGTGAATAGCGCGGAGTTTCTCTATCGGCATTGAGAGTTCGGCGGCAGGTTGCCGCCGAAGACGGGCTGGTAGCCCTTTCCACCCAGCGCCGGAATATGCAGCGCTTGGATTATTTGATTTATGAACACAGCACGTTCGATCGCTGAAAATGCGCTCCGTCGCGACTCTTCACGGCTGCTTTCCGGCATCGGATTGCCATTGTCGCGTCGCGAGGCTTTGCGCCGTTGTGTCTTCGGAACCGCCGGATTGCTGCTCGCGGATGGCTGGGGTATTCACGCGCTCGCCGACACACCCCGGGCGAAAGCGAAAACGGTCATTCAAATCTGGATGTGGGGCGGGCCCAGCCACCTCGACACGTTCGACCCAAAGCCGGATGCGGGTTACGATTATTGCGGGCCTTTGAATAAGGCGATTGCGACGAATGTGGATGGAATCCAAATCGGCGAACTTCTCCCGCTGCTCGCCAAACAAGCGGACAAATACTCTATCCTTCGCGGGATGACCCATGGCAACAATGGCCACGAAACAGCGTCGTATCTCGTGCAGACGGGAAGACCTTCCGGTGGGCGGGATGTTTATCCGAGCGTGGGGGCAGTCACCTCGCTACTCAAAGGCTATAACTCCGGCTACACCGGTTTGATTCCGCCGTATGTCGTGTTGAGCGAGGCGCAGGGACGGTTCTCCGAAGCAGGCTTCCTGGGACAACGTTACAAACCATTTGCCACCGGCGGCGATCCGGCACAAACACGTTTTGTTGTTGAAGGAGTTGTTTCGCCGGGCATTTCGGACGAGCGGCAGAAGTCGCGCCGCGATTTGCTGACCAAGTTGAATACCCTGGGCGCGGCCATGAAAGGCGATGCATCGCTCAAGGCATTGTATCAATCCGAAGAACAAGCGTATGACATGATCCTTGGCAGCGAGGGCAAAGTGTTTGATCTGTCCCAGGAGAACAGCGATTTGCGAGATCGTTATGGCCGCAACACGTTCGGGCAATCGTGTCTTATGGCACGGCGTCTCGTAGAGAAGGGAGTGCCTTACATCACAATAAATTACAAGGGATGGGACACGCACAAGCAGCACTTCGAAATCATGCGGCGCAAATTGCCTGAAATGGATAAGGGCCTCTCGATGTTGCTCGCCGATTTGTCGCAACGCGGTTTGCTCGACAGCACGATCATTTGGTGGGGCGGTGAATTCGGCCGGACGCCGCGTGTTCAATGGGAAGCTCCCTGGAATGGCGGACGTGGGCATCACGGGAAAGTCTTCTCCTCGCTCGTCGCTGGCGGCGGATTCAAAGGCGGCCATGTGGTTGGCGCATCCGACGCAAAAGGCGATGAAGTGAAGGAACGCCCTATCTATCCACCTGATCTGATCGCGAGCATGTATGAGTTATTGGGCATTGATCCCAACGCGAAACTTCCGCACCCGCAGGGCCTGGATATTCGCGCTGTTCCAACCGTGGGTGACGGGGTCAAAGCGGCTGGCCGTTTGAAAGAGATCATGTGAACGCGGAAACTTTTTTGATTCTGTTCCGACGAAGTGCGCTTTTGTTTTTCGCGGGCCTTCTATTTGCCGGAACGGTCTTCGCGCAAACAATGACGCCGCGCATCGGTTACGTTTATCCTGCTGGTGGCCGGCAAGGCACATCGTTTCAAGTAACAATCGGCGGACAATATCTTGATGGCGCGACGAATGTTTTTATTTCCGGCAATGCCGTGCAAGCGACGGTGATCGAACATGTGAAGCCGATCACGCAAGGGCAGTTCAATAAATTGCGCGATGCAGCCAAGGAGTTGCAGGATAAAAAACGGTCTACATTTCGGGGTGCGCAGAGTTCAACGAACATCACTACCTGGACCGCAGAGGACGATAAACGCGCGGAAGAACTCAAAAAGCAAATCGCAATATTTCTCAAAAGACCGATGAATCCTGCCATTGGCGAGACCGTCACCCTGAAAGTCACGATGCTCCTCAATGCCGAACCCGGAGAACGTGAATTGCGGGTTGGAACGCCCGACGGGTTATCGAATCCATTATTCTTTCACGTCGGCCAATTGCCGGAGTTTACCAGGAAAAGAACCGAGCTCGTTGATGAACCCCTCACTTTCACGCAATTGCGAAATCGCGAGGATACAAAAGCCGTTCCGCCCAATGAGATGAACATCAGGATTCCCGCCGTGGTGAACGGCCAAATCTTGCCCGGTGGCAGAGACCGCTTTCATTTCAGCGCGACCCACGGGCAGCACCTCGTCATCGTGGTCAGCGCCAGACAGTTGATTCCTTATCTGCCGGACGCGGTACCCGGCTGGTTTCAGGCGACCATCGCCCTTTATGATTCCAATGGCAAAGAGTTGGCCTACGACGATGACTTTCGGTTCCATCCTGATCCGGTCCTGCACTATGAAATTCCGAGTGACGGCCGATACACCATAGAAATTCGCGATGCGCTTTACCGCGGCCGGGAAGATTTTGTTTACCGAATCACCCTTGGCGAATTGCCTTACGTTACGAGCATTTTTCCACTGGGCGGAAAAGTTGGCGCATCGACGACTGTCGCATTGAAAGGTTGGAATCTGCCGCTTGCCTCTGTTGCGCAGGAAAGTGACACGGCTGGACTTCATTCAATCCACGTGCGGAACAAACAACTTGTTTCCAATCACGTTCCATTCACCGTTGACACGTTGCCGGAAATGTTGGAACGCGAACCCAATAATTCACCCGAAGACCCGCAACCGGTCACATTACCAATCATAATCAACGGGCGCATGGATCAACCCGGTGATTGGGATGTGTTCCAAATTCAAGGGCGCGCCGGTGAAGAAATCGTGGCCGAAGTCCAGGCGCGCCGACTCAATTCACCGCTCGATTCCGTGCTCAAGTTGATCGATGCAAACGGCAGGCAAATAGCCTTCAATGACGATCACGACGACAAAGGTTCCGGACTGAACACGCACCATGCCGATTCCTATTTGCGCGCGGCGTTGCCCGAGAATGGCGCCTACACGCTGCACCTTGGTGACGTGCAAGCCAGGGGCGGCGCGGAATACGCTTATCGTTTACGCATCAGTGCGCCGCGTCCCGATTTCGAACTGCGCGTTGCACCCTCAACCGTGAATGTCCGCGGTGGCGCTAATGTTCCGCTCACTCTTTATGCTCTGCGCAAAGATGGGTTCACCAATGAAATCGCTTTGTCGCTAATCGACGCAAATGGATTTTTGCTGGGTGGCGGACGTATTCCGGCCAATCAAGACGAGGTTCGCGTGACATTGACCGCTCCGACCGCGTCCTCAGATAAAAACTTCAAACTTTTGATCTCAGGATCCGCCCTCTCGCACGGGCAAACGATTTTCCGGCTGGCGATTCCGGCGGAGGATATGATGCAGGCTTTCGCGTATCGGCACCTCGTCCCGGCCCAGGAATTGAACGTAGCCGTGTCCAGCCGTTACACCCAGAAATGGAGCGTGAAACCTTTCACCCAGGTCATCATTCCGATGGGCGGAACAACAAAACTCCGAATTTCTACTCCCTACAATCCGAAACAAACCTTGTCGCTGGAACTAAACGATCCACCCGATGGTTTGACCATTGAAGATATTTCATTCGATCGAAATGGTGCAGAGATAGTGCTGAGAAGCGATGCCGACACAGCAAAACCGGTTGAAGGAAATCTCATTATGGGTGTTTTCCTGAAAAAAACCGATGACTCCAAAACGAATAGCTCGCGAGGCAACAAACGTCTCGCGCCTTTGGGAATTCTGCCGGCAATCCCATTTGCGATTGTTGCCCAATGACGCCGGGAGCGCGCGTATTTACCCTAAACCGGGCGGCGCTTCGCACGGAATGTTATTCAGCTTTGCCTGCAAAAATCCGCCTTGCAGGTTGGCAACATCTTCGAACCCTGAGCCGCGCAATAAGCAGGCGGCGTGATAACCCCGCAAACCTTTCTGACAGTAGGTTACAATGCGGCGGTCCTGCGGGAGGCGATCGGTCGCGGCGCGGAGTTGCGACAACGGAATATTCGTTGCGCCGTCCAATTTCCCGAACTGTTCCAATTCATCCGGGTCGCGCACGTCCAACACGAAATCACCATTCGGCAACCACTTCTCGGGTGACACCGTATTGATATCGCCACGCGCTATGTGGCTGGCGACAAAACCAGCGATGTTGACAGGATCATTAGCCGATCCAAATGGCGGAGAATAAGCGAGGTCGAGGTTTTCCAGGTCGAACACGCTCATCTTCCCGGCGATAGCAGTGGCAAGCACATCGATGCGTTTGTCCACACCGATCTCGCCAAGAACCTGCGCACCGAGCAGACGACCCGTTCCTTCTTCGGCAACGACTTTGATCATGATTGGCTTCGCGCCGGGATAGTAATGCGCATGACTGTTGTCACGCGTGAGACTTGTGAAAAATGTAAAGCCCGCTTTGGCCGCTTGCGCAGTGTTCAGCCCGGTAAAACCGATGGTCGTGTGCAAGACACGGACAATCGACGTCCCAAGGGCGCCCGGATATATCAGCTTCGAACCGGCAGCATTGGCACCGGCGATGCGTCCCTGCCGATTGGCCGGACCTGCCAAAGCAATTCGCGCCCGTGCGCCCGTTAATGCGTGGATCGTTTCGGCGGCGTCGCCCACCGCGTAAATGTCAGGATCCGATGATTCCATCCGTCCATTTGTTTTCACGCCACCCGTCACCCCGATTTCCAGGCCGGCTGCTTTTGCCAGTTCCACTTCGGCTTTGACACCAACACTGAGCAAGACCAGGTCCGCAGGCACCTCACTGCCGTCTGCAAAGGTTACGGTTGACGGATTAAACGCGGTTGTTTCCGCACTGCATTTGAAATTGAAATCCGCGGTCTGAAGTTCATTTTGCAAATGCCTCGCCATATCGGAGTCGAGCAGCGGCAATGGGTGCGGCCCCCTTTCCACGACAGTGACTCGCAAGCCGCGATGATGAAACGCTTCTGCCATCTCAAGGCCGATAAAGCCGCCGCCGATAACAACGGCATGTCGCGGCTGCCGTTCGTTCAGGAATTGCGCAATGCGATCCATGTCCGGAATATCGCGCAACGTAAACACGTGCGGCAATTGCACGCCGGAAATCGGCGGCACAATCGCCCTGGCGCCCTGGCTGAGAATTAGTTTGTCATACGACCATTCCTGCTCGCTGCCGTCGGGCCCCTTGATGACGACAGACTTTGCCTGTCGATCGATCGAGACCACCTCGTGGTTGACGTGCGCATGGATGCGTGATCTTGCCCACAGAGCCTCCGGGGTCAGGATAATCAGCTTCTCCCGATCCTTGATTTCTCCTGCGATGAAGTAGGGCAGACCGCAATTGGCAAAAGAGATGTAGGGACCGCGTTCGAAAATGTGAATTTCGGCCTGCTCATCCACGCGACGGGCCTTGGCCGCCGCAGATGCACCGCCCGCCACTCCGCCAACAACGATTATTTTACGAGGTGTTTTCATAATTCCAGTGAAACTTACCGATGGACGTTCTCCCGTTTCATTGTTATGATCATATAACCATACGGTTATATATGCAAGAGAAGAAAAGAAAGTCTTTCACCGCGAAACAGCTCGAACAGATTGCCGCCCGTTTCAAGGTTCTCGGCGAACCGATGCGCCTGCGCATTCTGGAGGTTGTCTGTCGCGAACCACGCAGCGTAAACGAAATCGTAGAGGCAACAGGTGCAACCCAGGCAAATATTTCCAAACACCTGGCGATTCTGACGACTGCGGGCATCGTCACCCGCGAGAAGGATGGGCAACGCGTCTTTTACGGAATGAAAGATCCACTGACCGTAAAGCTCTGCGAGTTGGTGCATGCCAACCTGGCAAAATGATCGACTTCAAATCCCCGGTTTAAAAACCGCGCGGTAATTGAAACGGTCATTGGGCGCGACGTCACCATTCAACGTGAAATCGCTCCAGTCACCGGTTTGCTGGATGTTGTCAGCCCACTTGAAATCGAGATGCGCAGGAATTGTTTTTAGGCCCAGCGCCGACAGTGGAATGGCCAGCTCGAGCTCATTTCCAACGGCTCGATAGCTGATCTCGACCGGCAATGACCAACGATATTCTCCCTGCACATTCCGTTCGAGGGTGGTTGTCCTGGCTCCCACCTGGCTGCGGTTCACCACGAAATCGTAGCCGAGCCATCCGGTTTTGGGATCGGCATCGGCATCAATGAAGAGAAGCATCCAATGGGGGTCGGTGAACGATGTCAGCGGTTCGCGGGTTCGCGCATAAAAATAAAGATTCCGGCTGTCGTAACTCGCTTTCATGACGACAAAATCGTTTCGTCCGGTGTCGTTTGTGTAAATCACGTTGGGATCCCACCCGCGATAATCGCGACGCATGGGATCGTGTTGCGTATCGCGGAATTCAGGTTGGACCGCTTTCCAATCGTTGAACCGGCCATCCACTTTAATCGGGCGTTGCGAAACCGTCGGAATGGCACGCGCTCCCTTGTATCGGCGAATGTAGCTGGCCATTTGATAATAATAGTTATCGCCGTGGCCACCTTTCATCGGCTCGATGTCCCGGCTGTGTTCCTGGTCGAACTGATCGACAAACATGACCGGCAACCGGATGCCATTGAACTCGTCGTGTCGCCCGGCAATCCACTCGTTCCAGCCGGTGATAAAAACAAATTGAGGATCTTCCTTGAGCGCGTGTTCCCATTGTTCGGCAAGATTGTAACCGTGCAGAACGGCATCCGGCCGCGGATCAGTGGCGCCCTTGTGAAAGCTACGTCCATGCGCGCCCGGTTCGCTCATAGAGCCGAGCCGTCCATCGACGGCATTTTGGCCGACACCGACGGACATTTGTTCCCGCACACCCGATGTATTTGTGAAAACAGTCTGCGGATAAACTTCCAACCAACTCCACATATTCGGCTGCTTCTGGCCTTTGAAATAATCAGGCTGCGGTTTACGGAAGCTGAAGAAGTCGCGGACCTGCTGGGTGCGTTCACTAAAATAAACCAGCCGTATCGTGCGGACACCGGGCGCGGGTTCGGCGTCGGCAAAAGCTGTTCCCTGCGGGAGAACGTTATCGGGATGACTCCACCAGCCGGCCTTTCCTTCCGGCTCCGACATTTCCAGATAGTAAACACCCGGAGCCAGGACAGGATTCAGCTCCAGCGAGATCCATTCATTATCTTCCACACCTTCGAAACGCCGTGAAGCGATCCGCGCTCCGCCAGGCCCTTCCCGGTAAAGCGACAGCGTCACCGATCCGGTGCTGTGCCAGGTGGGAACACATGCGCCGACTTTCTCCAACCCATTCGTCGTGACGGTGAATGATTGCCCCAGTGTTTGCCCCGGAAGCAATGCAGTGGGCGTTTGGCGCCGCTCCTGACCTGAGTGAATATCGAGCAATTGGGGATCCGCAAGAATGAGCGGTTTGCCTTCCCAGCGAAACCACAGGTCCGAATACAATCCCGGCTCATACAAATCGCGATAAAGCTCGTTTACAACTTTGGCCGGATTCCAGAACGGACAAATAAAGGCGATTTGTGGAGGACGTCCCCCCTGTTGTTTGAACTCAGAGAAAACGCGCAATAATTCCATGTATTGCGGCTGGTAGGTGAGCTGGTTTGAAACATCGAAAAAGATGGCGTCCACCCCGGCATCCGAAAGCATTTGCGCATGTTTCCGCAACACGCCCGGATCATCGACAACGTAGTGGCCGAATATCGATTCATCCCAATGATGCGGCGCGTGCAACGGACCCCAGAGCGGGCTGTCCGGCTTCTGCATGGCGGCAGGATCTTTCCTGAGAATGTCGGCGACATCATAAGGCCCTCCGCTGCGATCCCCTCTCAACCAAAGAAAATAAAAAATCCCAACCGTCTTGTCGCGGCGCAGCGGGCCGACTTCGGCGTGCGTCGGAACGGAACGTCCGAGAGCGTCGGTGGCGACCCAGGTATCGCTGAAGGTATCCCAGTAAACCGGTTGGGCTCTTTGTTGCGGGGCGGATATTGCCATTTCTGGAAAGGCGCAGGCGCAAGCCAAAAGCGCAGTCAACAGGAGAGCGGGAGAACGGTGATTCATGAGTTCTGATCTGTCATTTGCGGCAGAGATTAAAAGAAATTCTATTTACGCGTGTTTCGACGGCGCGCCTGAGTGGATGATTCAGAACTTTCGATGGGTGTGGAAAAATACAAGAGTTGAATTTCAACGCAAGGCGCGCGAAGGCGCAAAGGATCCCTCGTGGAAAATCTGTCAATGCTGCGAGGCGAGGGGGCCAACCACGCCACTTTTTCGTTCCGTTTTGGACACCTCGTTGGCCAACCTACCTACTTTTTCGTTCTGTTTTAGACACCTCGTTGGCCAACCTACCTACTTTTTCGTTCTGTTTTAGACACCTCGTTGGCCAACCTACCTACTTTTTCGTTCTGTTTTAGACACC
>JACDHS010000102.1 GCA_013820875.1 Verrucomicrobiota bacterium
ACAGAGCTTTGGGTTTCCGATGATCTTTACCTGGGCCTTGCTCGTCGGACTCGCTGCAGCCCAGGCTATCACATGCCGGGCTTTCAGCCCTGAAAGGGAGTGATCGCGGCTTAACTAAATGGCAGTGGGCCGATGGCCTGGGCTGAGGGATTGCGGCCCGTTGGGCCTGGGCACAAACGCTGCACTTCAATCTATCTTCTCACCGGCTTGAAATCACCCCTGCACGGTGATCTCAATCTTTTTCCGAAACCCTTCTTATCTGTGTCCATCCGTGTTCATCTGTGGTTTCAATTCCCTATTTTTCCCATGGTATCCGCCGCGAAATCAGCAATAACGAAGTCGAAGCGCATTTTTTCGTTAAGGGCGGTTGTTCTGGGTTCCCAGGGAAACGAGAACGGCAGTTCTTGGCATCATTGTATTTTACGCTTCCCATGCACCAGATCTTCGCAATTAATTCAACCTCTCTGGGCTCCAACCGCAATTGGCGGGATCTCGTCTTTTGCACCCGGCTTCTTTCGCCAACAACCGAGCGCATCCTAAACAGGTTTACCGTCAGAACCTCTTTCTACCTGAGCACTTATTTCCAGGGATTCGTCACTTCAGTTTCTGCGGCGACGGGGCGCGCGGGGGAGGGTTCGCGGCGCTTCGGGCGGGCTGGATTTTCCTGCGCGGGACATCTCATCCCCGCGGGACGCGACCTAAAACACGCGCGGGACGTCGCGTCCCGCGGGGATGCGACCTAAAACACGCGCCGAACGTCGCGTCCCGCGGGGATGCGACGTGAAACACGCGCCGAACGTTGCGTCCCGCGGGGATGCGACGTGAAACACGCGCCGAACGTTGCGTCCCGCGGGGATGCGACGTGAAACACGCGCCGAACGTCGCGTCCCGCGGGGACGCGACCTAAAACACGCGCCGAACGTCGCGTCCCGCGGGGATGCGACGTGAAACACGCGCCGAACGTCGCGTCCCGCGGGGATGCGACCTGAAACACGCGCCGAACGTCGCGTCCCGCGGGGATGCGACCTAAAACACGCGCCGAACGTCGCGTCCCGCGGGGATGCGAGGTCCCGCGCGCGTTTCTGGTCGTTGCAAGTCGCTGTGGATGAAAGGTTTGGGTGGGGGCACCGGGTTTTAGCGCAAAGGCACAGCGCGGCGAAGCCACAATAGAGTAGGACAGCGCATCTTGCCTGTCCCGGTGAGCAGGTGAGAAAGTGGGATGAACGCCCGGTTCGAAGTAGTTTTGTGTTCTTTGCGTTCTTTCGCGGCTAAAAAAAATCTTCTCAGAAAGGAACGAAGCTATGAGATAGCGGCATCTGTTGCTGCGTTGAGCGGTGGCAGGTGCCCTTTCGGAGGGGGGAGGGGGAGTGATGGAGTGATGGAGTGATGGAGTGATGGAGTGATGGAGTGATGGAGTGATGGAGTGATGGGGCGGCAATGTGCTTCAAATCCAGCATCCAGCATCCAGCATCCAGAATCCCTGAGGGATAACACAATCCGCGGCGTATTAAGGAGTGAAAGGGTGAGGGGAATAACTCCTCCAAAACTACGAAATGAATAAAATCAAACTAGTCATCGCCACAATGGTTGCGATCGGTTCACTCGGCCTGGCCAGTGCCCAGGCGGTCAACGCGCTGAGTTCTCCCCGTGCGAGTGAGGATCGGATCCCGGTGAAAAAGGAATCGTGCCAGGTGAAGAAGCAGGGTTGTGCCAAGGCTAAATCCGCGGAATGCGGCAAAGCCGAAAAAGCTTGCAGCAAAAAGGCGGACCGTTCCTGCTGCAAGAAGTAATGCATTGAAAGTCTGTTGAGCTGGGCGATGCTTCCACATCGTCCAGAAATTTTTATGAACCAGAAAAAGTCCGAAGACGAAGCTTTGAGTAAAGCGCTTGGTGCGTGGCGGGTAAACGAAGCGTTGCCGCCACGATTCCAGGAGCGTGTCTGGAGTCGAATTGAACAGGCGGAAACGGTTCGGACACTTTCGTTTTGGGAGCAGGTGTCAGCGTGGGTGAATGATGCTTTTGCAAAACCGGCAGTGGCGGTGGCTTATATGAGCGTGTTGCTGATCATCGGTTTAACCGCCGGTTACGTGAAGGCCAATTCTCAACAAACGAAATTGAATGGTGAATTGGCAGGAAGATACGTCCAGGCCATAGACCCCTATAAAGCGCAACCGTAACATGCGACGTCCCATAATCATTTTACTGTCTGGCATTGTTCTGGCGGTGGCGGCTTTCTGCGGATTTTACTTTTCCACCACCGCTTACCAACGTTCGATGCTGCAGAGCGACGCCCCTGAATTGGCATGGCTGAAACAGGAGTTTCATTTGAGCGATTCCGAATTCCAGCGTGTGTCGCAATTGCATGAAGGTTATCTCCCGCATTGCGCGGAGATGTGCAGTCGGATTGCGGCTAAGAACGAAGAGTTGGAGACATTGCTGAAGACTGCGGAAACGTTGACGCCGGAAATTGAAGAGAAGTTGCGGGAAGCGAACGACCTGCGGTTCGAATGTCAAAGAGGGATGTTGCAGCATTTTTTCCAGGTAAGCCGTGCGATGCCGCCTGAGCAAGGAAAGCGTTACCTGGAATGGGTCCAGCAACGGACGCTGCTCGGGCATGGCGGGATGATGTCGGAGAGCCATGGAGCACATGAGTGATCCGACGCCTCACGCGCAAGACGTCCTGGACATGCAGCGCCTGGCGGGCGGTCATGATGCAGCGCTTAATGCACTGATGGAGCGGCACGGGCAGCGGTTATTCCATTACTTGTTGCGGCAGGTCCAAAGCGAAGCGGAAGCAAATGATCTGGCCCAGGAAACGTTTGTAAAAGTTTATCTGAACTGCACAAAGTTCCGCGCTGAATCGAAGTTTTCCACCTGGCTCTATGCGATCGCGACGAACCTCGTTAGAACTCATTACCGATGGAAAGGGCGACATCCTGAGGTGTCGCTGGATGCGCACGAGGAAGGGCAGCAAAGCATTGGCGAAGTGTTGCCGGACACGGCGAGTTCTCCACACGAAATGATGATTGCCGAAGAACGTTCAGAGCAGGTCCGCCGGGCGATTCAGGCGCTTCCTGAAGATTTACGAACACCACTCATCCTTGCGGAGTATGAAAACCTTTCGCAGGCGGAGATTGCCGGCATCCTGAATTGCACACGCAAAACGGTGGAGATGAGGATCTATCACGCGCGGCAAACGCTGCGAAAAACGTTGGTGGAATTGATGGATGTTTCTGCATAGCTAAATTTTGTTTGAGGGATTTGGGATTCCGCGGCGTCTTACTTTGAGAACATGAAAATCAAAACGACTATCCTTGCTGTTGCTCTCGCGTTCTTGAGTGCCACCTTCGTCCCTGCGGATGAAAAGAAGGAGAAGGCCAAGCCATATACGTTGAAGACCTGCATTGTCACGGATGAAGCTTTGGGCGGTGACCACGGGAAACCGTATGTGTTTGAGCACAAAGGCCAGGAGATCAAGCTGTGCTGCAAAAGCTGTTTGAAGAAATTTGATAAAGATCCGGCCAAGTATTTGAAGAAGTTGGAGAAGCCGGTGAAGAAAGGGAAGTAATCCTACCCATTGGTGCGTTGCGCGCGTTTCCATTTCCATTCCTCAACGAGGCTGAAGACGCAGGGCACCAGGAACATACTGACGGTAAGGCTGACAACCATTCCGCCTACGGCGGGAATTGCCATTGGTTGCATGACATCGCTGCCGCGGCCAGTTGCCCAGAAGATGGGCATCAATCCGAAAATGGTGGTGGCACTGGTCATCAGAGCTGGCCGAATGCGCTTTAACCCGGATTGAACCACAGCGTCACGAATGGCTTCCACGGACGCTGGCTTCGTGGCGGCAAAGGTATCTTCGAGATAGGTGGAAATCACCACGCCATCATCGTCAACGATCCCAAACAGGACGAGAAAACCAACCCACACGGCAACCGAGAGATTGACTCCCCAAAGTCCAAGCATGAGGAAGCCTCCTGCAGCAGAAACCATGATCGCGGCGAAGATCACCAGGGCGAGCCACCATCTTTGGAACCCGAGATAAAGCATGACAAAAATTATTCCGAGACATACGGGGATGAGAATTCTCATGCGAGCCATTGCCCTGCGTTCATTTTCAAATTGACCGGACCATTCCCAGTAGTAGCCGGGTGGAAGAGTTAGCCGCCCGTCCCGCAAGGCAGCCTGCAAGAGAGCTTCGGCATCTTCCACGACACTGATTTCATCGCGGTCCCGCGTATTCATGGTGACGTAGCCGACGAGCAAACCGCGTTCGCCTTTAATCTCCTGAGGTCCCAGGACACTCTGGATGTCCACAACCTGCGCCAAAGGAACTTGTGCGCCGGTAGAAGTCGGGAGGAGAATGCGGCCCAGGTCCGGAATGTCTTCCCGGAACTCACGGGGATAACGGATGCGGACGGGGTAACGCTCGCGACCTTCCACCGTTTCCATAATATTCATCCCGCCGACAGCGATCTCCAGGACATCCTGCACATCCTGAATACGGACGCCGTAACGGGCGATGCGATCGCGATCGATTTCAAATTGTAGATAGGGTTTGCCAACGATGCGGTCGGCGACGATGTCGGTAGCTCCGGGCACTTGATGCAGCAGTTGTTCGATATGCAGGCCGAGGCGTTCGATTTCGCGAAGATCAGAGCCATAAATCTTAAGACCCATCATGGCCCGAAAACCGGTTTGCAACATGACCAGGCGGGTTTGAATCGGTTGCAACCAGGTGGGCAATACGCCCGGGATGGCGGTTTTCTCCTGAAGCTCGGAAAGTATTTCATCTTTCGTGATGCTTCTGTGCTCGGCCCAGATCCAGGTGAGTGGTCGTTTCAACCATCCCGGCCACGAAGAGAACCAGCGCTCCACGGGCAAATGGCGCCATTCCGATTCGGGTTTGAGGATAACGATCGTTTCCATCATGCCGATGGGGGCAGGATCGAGGGCTGATTCGGCCCGCCCGATTTTTCCAACAACCGATTCCACTTCTGGAACTGTGGCGATTGCGCGGTTCTGCTGACTGTTGACCTCCAGGACTGGCCCGAGGCCAGCCTGCGGAAGCAGTGAAGGCATGTAGAGAAAGGAACCTTCGTCCAACGGAGGCATGAATTCCCGACCGATGCCGGGGAGAATGCGTGTTTCCTGCACGATTTCAATTCCTTGCTCAAGCTCGCGCTCGCGATCGAGAGGATCCTGACGACGGAGCAGTAATCGACGATGAGAAGAGCCGTCGGCATGCCGCAAAACTTGCGAGCGGAGTTGGTCCAATTCCAACACAGGACGCGTGACGGCTTCGGACTCCGGTTTAAGCATTTCGCGTTTCAGCTCGGGTGAGGCTGGCTGGCGGGCGAACAGGTTGGCGCCCCATTCAATGGGCGCGAGCGTCGTGCCGATGCCGAGCCAAACGGTGATGCCGGCAAAGGTGATGCAGATAGGGATCGTGAGATAAATTGCCTTGTGATTCAAAACCCACCGCAGGATCGGTTCATAAGTCCGGGTGACCTGGCGGGCCACAACATTCTGCTCAATGGGAAGAAATTTTTCGCGCGACATCCGGACAATGGCCAAAGCGACAATGAGACCAACAGCAATCGCGGCCGGCCATCCGCTGTAGGTGGAGAGTGCGATGGATTGACGCAACAACAGATGCGTTGTGAGCCCGGCGGCAATTCCCAGGATGCCGGCGATGATCCAGGTTTTTCGTCGAGACCATGAAACCGTCCGAAACAACAGAAGACAAAGGAGCGGCACAAGGGTAATCGCCAACACGACCGAGGAGGCGACGACGAACGTGTAGGTGAAGGCGAGCGGCTTGAACAGTTTGCCTTCCTGTCCGACCAAAAAGAAAACCGGGATAAAGGACACGACCGTGTTTGAAACTGCGACCAGGATTGGACGGCTTACCTCGGCGGCACCATCAAAGATCGTTTGAAAATGTGTTTTGGAAGGATCCCTCGCGGCAACATGACGATAGATGTTTTCAGTCATGATGATGCCAAGATCGGCGACACCTCCAATCGCTATGGCGAGACCTGCGAGCGACATGATATTCGAATCAACTCCCAGTGCGTACATGAGGATAAAGCAAAGGGCTACGCTGAGCGGGAGAGTGGTAAGCACGGAGACCGTGCTCCGCAAATGGAGAAGAAAGAGGAGGATGATCAGGCTGACAAAGATACTTTCTTCGAGGAGCGTTTGTTTCAGCGTGGCAATCGTCTCGTGAACAATATCGGTTCGATCATAGAACGAAATGATCTCGACTTTCGAGACCGTGCCGTCCGGGAGAGTTTTTTGAGGGAGACCCGGTGCAAGTTGACGGATCGTGTCTTTGACACGGTTGGCGACCTGCAGCGGGTTTTCGCCGTAGCGCATGAGAACGACACCACCGACTACTTCCTCTCCCGCTTTGTCCAGGGCTCCGCGCCGGAAGTCAGGACCGAGAGAAACCGTTGCGATGTGACGAACCTGCAGCGGGGTTCCTTTTTCCTGGCGTATGACCACCTTCTCAAGATCTTCAATCGATTTGATAAAACCGACGCCGCGGATGAAGAATTCTACGCCGTTTTTCTCGATTACTTTTGCGCCGATATCAATGTTCGATTTGCGAACCGCTTCATAGACATCCATGAGAGTAACTCCATGTGCCCGTAATTTATCTGGATGAACATCGATTTGGTACTGTCGAACGTAACCGCCAATGCTGGCGACCTCTGAAACCCCTTCCACGGAGTTTAACTGATAACGAATATACCAATCCTGAATGGAGCGAAGTTCGGCAAGATCGAAACCTTTGCCTTCAACGGTGTACCAATAGATTTGCCCGAGAGCGGTCGCATCCGGACCGAGCACTGGAGTGACCCCTTCGGGAAGGCGTTGTTGCGCCACACTAATTCGTTCGAGCACGCGTGACCTGGCCCAGTAGAAATCGACATTGTCGTGAAAGATGACGAAGACCATGCTGAAACCGAAGCCAGACATTGAACGGATGCTTTTGACCCCCGGCGTTCCGGCCAGGCTGGTGGTGAGGGGATAGGTGACTTGATCGTCCACGTCTTGTGGAGAGCGCCCTGGCCAATCGGCAAAAACGATCACCTGTTTTTCACCAATATCCGGTATGGCATCAACCGGCGTGCGAGTCATCGCAAAATAAGCGCCGAAGAAAATTGCTGCGATACCAAGAAACACCAGGAAGGGGTTCTTCAAACACCAGCGTATCAGGGCATTGATAGGCATTGGTCAGTGCTTGTGGGGTTGAGGGGTGGACTTCGGAGCTGTAGGCCTCGTTGGTTCAGCTTTTTCACCCCCAGGAGAATGTTGTTTATGAATATCTCCTGCGCCTTCTTGATCGAGCAGACTTGGCAAACCCAGAATTTGCGATTGGCTGTCTAACAGAAAATTGCCTCGTGTGGCGACGATGTCACCCTCATTCAATCCGCTCAACACAATTTGAAAAGCGCCCGAGCGAGGGCCAGCCTGGATTTGGACTGCGTTGAAATGTCCTGGTCTCCTTTCGACAAAGACGAGCTTTCGAATGCCGCTGTCGAGGACTGCGCTGGCTGGGACGACAAGCGGGAGATTGTCCGATGTTGGAGGTGATTCTTCGCCGCCAATTTGCAGGAGGGTCATTTCACAGATTGGACATTTACCCGCGTCCTTCTTGAGAATCTGGGGATGCATCGGGCAGGTGAATTGGCCTTCAACACCAGACGGCCTTGCACTGCCGTCCGCCTGGAGTGGAGACCGAATCACTGCGTTAGCAAACATGCCGGGCTTCAGTTTGCGTTCTTCGTTGCTGATGTTGACCACCACTCTTATGGTGCGAGTCTCTTCTGTGAGCACCGGGTCAATCAGCCAGATGCGGCCGCTGTAAATTTGGCCGGGGAAAGCTTCGGCAATGATTTCAACCAGTTGCCCGTAGCGAACGAACTGTAGATCCAACTCGTAAATGTCCAGGGACGCCCAAACAGATTCGAGATTGGCAATTCGATATAATACATCACCCGTGCGGACGGGGCTTTGTTCCACGACGCGCTTCTCGATGATCGTGCCTGCAATCGGAGAGTGCAGAGTGACACGTTCGAGCGTTTCGCGGCGGGAGGCAATTTCATCGACCTGTTGACGGGTCAAACCGAGAAGACGGAGCTTGGATTTGGTGGTCTCGATCAGCAGATCATTTCCTGTCTCAACCGCCAGGAGTAATTCTCGCTGAGCAACGAAAAGATCGGGGGAATAAATTTCGGCGAGATGATCCCCGCGTTTCACCTGCATCCCGGTGAAGTCAGCGAACAATCGTTCCACATATCCGTCAACGCGCACCACAATTTCTGCCAGGGCCGATTCATTGAACAGAATTCTGCCCACGGTCCTCAGTTCATTGGTCAAAGGACGGCGTTGCACCACGGCTGTTTCGATACCTGACCTTTTCCTCGCCTGGTCTGAAATGAAAAGGGACGGCGGCCGCTCCGGTTCACCTTCCAAAGTGCTTTCCTGGACTTCGGCGGTGGCCGGAATGAGAGGCATGGAACAAATGGGGCAGTTGCCGGGCTTGGGTAACCGGACTTGCGGGTGCATGGAACAGGTCCAAATAGTTTGACCAGCAATGGGCGCCCTCGTCTCTGTGGCGGGTCTCTGTAGGAAGAGAAAAACCGCAACGAGCGCAATTCCTGCAAAAAGGATGATAAGAAATAGGATGTTTACCGATTTTCGCCTCACCTTGGTATGTCCTTTCCTGTCGATTTTTCTGATCTCTTTAGGGGGGCAATATTGCGGAGCAGGGGAGCCCCGGTTGGAGCTTGTGCCGCGATCAGCAGGGATAATTCGGCAGCGGCAGTCTCCCTCATTGCGCGCGCTTCGATGGCGGAGATTTCAAACTCAAGAAGCGTTCGCTGAGAATCAATGACATCGAGGAAAGAGGCTCGTCCAGAAACATAACCCGCTCGCGAGAGGTCCAGTGCCTGACGCGCTTTCGGAGATAGTCGGTCTTCCAACAGCTTGAGATTGCGAGTTGTTTCACGGTAGGTGAAAAGTCGATCGGCAAGTTCCACTGCTACCTTGATTTCTTCGGCTGAGAACCTGTCCTGGGCGGCGCGGTTTCGGAATTGGGCGGCAGCAATCCCGGCGCGGATCTTGTCCTTCCAAATCGGTAGTGTGATGCCGATTTTCGGAGTCCACATCCATGGGTTGGCTGTGATATCAGCCATGACGCCAGCGCTGAAATCGGGAACACGCCCTCTATGCGCCAGATGAACGGCAGCCTCCGCCTGACGCACCTCAGCTTCCATGCGGCGTAAACGCGGATTCTGTTCAAGGGCGGCCTTGAGCAGATCGTCCGCGCTAATGTTGAAACCAGAAAACTGGAAACGCGCCGGGAGCGACGGAGTTGCTTCGCGCGGTCCAAAGCCGAGCGCGGCATTCCATTGAATCCGCAAAGCATCCAGTGCATCTCCCAGGTTGGCCAATGCAGTCAGCGCGCGTTCGAGATCAATCTGGATACGTAAAATATCCTGAAGCCCTCCTTTCCCTGCCACGTTCCCCGCAATCGCAACCTGTTCGAGATTCTTGAGCAACGCGATGACATCTCGATAAACCACCATTCTTTCGTTGGCCGAGTAGAGTTTGTAATAAGCTTGATGGGTGGCAAATGCGGCTTCGAGAACACTGGATTCAAATTCATAATAGCGCGCGCGGCTTTCGGCCGAAGCGCCGGCAGCCTGGAATTTGCGTTTACCTGGGCCGGGCACCTCAAACATTAAACCCGGCATGAAAGCTTCAATGATTCCAGTGACGTCCGCCTCAAATGTAAGTTGGGGGTCCGGCAAGGAGCGCTCGATCGTGACGCGTTCGATCGAGGCGAGCCAGTTATTGTAGGCGACGCGGACCTTTGGGTGCTGCAGGCATGAAAACAGGACAAATTCCTCAAGACTGGAATTTGTAGTGAGATGGAAAGAGGCAGGGGCGTCGAAAACCTTTTTCAAGGTAGCAGCATCTCGACGGGCGGCTGTTTCTTCGGTGGTGGGCTTGGTGACACAACCGCTCATGAAGATGAGCAGGAATAGCAAGGTCAGAAGATACTGAAATGACATATGAACCTTCTGAAAGAGTGTCCGATGATCATCTATGGTTCAACCCGTGTAATCTTATGAGGGTTGTGCCATTCCCGGATAGGGAAGCCAGGTCGTGGTTTTATTGATCCGGGCTGTCGCAAGTGCAATTAAGGCAACCGTGCTTGCTACACATTTGGCAGGTTTGCTCCAGTCGTTCTTTCAACTGATGACGGGCACGATGGAGGCGAACGTTTAAGTTGTTGGTCGTGATGTTTAACGCTCTGGCAACTTTGTCGAGCGGTTCGCCGGAAAGATCTATCTGACGGATCAATGCTCCGTATTCAGGTTTCAGTGTGGGGATCAAGCCATCGAGGCATTTGCAGATAGCGTTGGTTTCTTCTTCTGAGAGATTCGCGTCGGATTCAGCTTTGATCAGTTCGAGAGCGCGATCCTTCACGCCGGTGCGCCGATAGAGGTCAATGATGCTATGCCGAAGAATCTTGTAGAACCAGGCGACAACATTCTCGTCTTCCCGAAGTTGATCGGCAGATTTGAGCGCCTTGAGAAGACTCTCCTGTACGATGTCTGCAGCCATTTCAGGACTGTTGACTCGACTGCGAGCGAACGCGGTGAATTGTTCAAGGTTTTCAATTAGGGTTGTTTCCAGTTTGTTCACTTTTCTAAGCAGGAATGCTGGCGCAGGAAATTCTGCGCGCACACGGAGGTTCAATTTTTTGCGAGAGGAAGCAATTCGAAAGTGCTGGCGGCGAAACGGCCGTTGGCAATCTGTCCGGTCACTGTGGCCTGGTGAACCTTTTTGCACATACCACTTGCGATGTCGGGATTTCCGAATTGGCGCATGGTGAAGCCATCGACGAAATAGCTCTTGCCGTCGGTGCGAATGGCCAGATTGCATTTCTTACCATCTTTCAGTGCGAACATGCATCTGCCGCAGGCTGCATCAACGACGGTTGCCAGTGGGAGATCGACAACTGACTGGATGGACTTTGTTTCAGAATCACAACCTGCGACGAGAACGAACCAGGAAACAGCCACAAGGGGGAGGAATCTCTTCATAAACTATCCGAGATAAGCACGTTTGAAGGATTGGAATCAATCGGGAGACTTCCGTAAAAAGAAACAAGGTTTTTTCCTCAGCCATCACGCCACGCAAATGGCTGGCCCGGGTTATTAGAGAGGAAAGTCAGGATAACGAATTAGAAAACCGTAGCTCCTGAAAGGCTGTCTACACATCCTAAAGAATTTTCCTGTCAAAGGTGTAAGTTTTCAAAGAGTGCGACGTCAGCTTTGTTGAAGGACAAAAACTTGTTCTAAGAAACCATTATGAAAATTGATCCTATTTGCGGAATGAGGGTGGAGGAGACAACTCCGTTTAAAACGGAACGAGCTGGCGAAACCTTTTACTTTTGCAGTGAGCATTGCCTGCACACTTTCATGAAGGATTCAAAGGCAACACATTCCAACCAGAAAGCGCACTCCTGCTGTGGAGGCCATGAGGAGCACGCGAGGACCGCGCCAACCGCTCCGCCACCTGCTCCCAAAAAATCCTGCTGTTCGCATCCTGCTGAATCGGTCCAACCGCCAGCCGAAGCGAAGTATTATTGCCCGATGTGTCCGGGGGTGGCTTCCGACGAACCGGGTGATTGTCCGAAGTGCGGGATGGCTCTCGAGCGCAATCCTTCGTGGAAACCCAATGCGAAAACAATTTACACCTGCCCGATGCACCCGGAGGTGGAGCAGGATCATCCGGGGGATTGCCCGAAATGCGGGATGCCACTGGAACCGAAAGAAATTGTGGCGGAAGCAGAGGAGGAAGAGACCGACCACGAAGCGGCGGATATGTCGCGGAGATTCTGGATCGGGGCGCTGCTGACGTTGCCGGTTTTGGTGCTGGCCATGTGGGAGATGATCTCGGGGGATTCCTTGAGGAGTTGGTTGCCGGTGACAATCGATAACTGGATTCAATTCGCATTTAGCACACCGGTCGTGCTCTGGGCGGGATGGCCATTCTTTGTGCGCGGGGCGCGTTCGATTCGCACCTGGAATTTAAACATGTTTACGTTGATCGCCATCGGGGTCGGGGCGGCGTATGGCTACAGCGTTGTTGCTCTGTTGTTCCCCGATGTATTCCCGGCCTCTTTTCGCGCGCACGGGCGGGTTCCGCTCTACTTCGAAGCCGCCGCCGTCATCACAGTGTTGGTGCTGCTGGGGCAAATGCTCGAAGCAAAAGCGCGGAGTCGAACCGGAGCTGCAATCAAGGCCCTCTTGAGTCAGGCGGCAAAAACAGCGCGGGTGATTCGGGATGGAGAAGAGAAAGAAGTTCCTGTGACGGAGGTGATGAAAGGCGAATCGTTGCGAGTTCGCCCTGGCGAAAAAGTTCCGGTGGATGGCGTGATTCTCGAAGGGCAGAGCAGCCTCGATGAATCAATGATCACCGGGGAAGCCATGCCTGTGCAGAAAGCGATGGGCGACCGTGTCACTGGAGCGACCGTCAATCAAACGGGTTCGTTCCTGATGCGGGCTGAAAGGGTGGGAAAAGAAACAATGCTCGCGCAGATCGTGGATATGGTGGCGCAGGCACAACGCAGCCGCGCGCAGATTCAGCGCCTGGTTGACAAGGTGTCAGCTTACTTTGTTCCGGCCGTTGTCGTCGTGGCGGTGCTTACATTTATTGCGTGGTCCATTTTCGGTCCTGAACCTCGCTACGTTTATGCACTGGTGAACGCAGTTGCAGTCCTCATCATTGCGTGTCCGTGCGCGTTGGGATTGGCGACGCCGATGTCCATTATGGTGGGGGTGGGACGTGGTGCGCAGGCCGGTGTGCTTGTAAAAAATGCCGAAGCCCTCGAAACCATGGAAAAGGTCACAACGCTCATCGTGGACAAGACCGGCACGCTCACCGAAGGCAAACCGAGATTGACGAAAGTGATCGCCGCAAAGGGTTTCTCTGAAGATCAATTGTTGCAATTGGCTGCGTCATTGGAAGCGCAAAGCGAACATCCGCTGGCATCTGCCATCGTCCGCGGAGCCAAAGAACGAAACGTCCAATTGTCGAAACCAGGAGGGTTCGACTCGGTCACAGGCGGCGGTGTTGTTGGTCAGGTGGAGGGTCGTGACTTGATCATTGGCAAAGCGCGTTTCCTGAGTGACCGCAACGTGCGCGGTATGGAGCAGTTCCAGTTGCAAGCGGAACAGCTTCAGCAGGACGGAAACACGGTCATGTTCGTTGGCGTTGCAGGGGCGGTTGCCGGAATCCTTGCGGTGAGCGATCCGATTAAGGAAAGCACCGTCGATGTCATCCATGAGTTACATCAGCTTGGCTTGAAAGTTGTGATGATGACCGGCGACAACGAGCACACCGCGCGAGCGGTCGCCCGGCAATTGAACATCGATGAAGTTCATGCCGGGGTTGAGCCCAAGGACAAACATCGGCATGTGCAACAGTTGCGTGAGAAAGGGGAAGTGGTCGCGATGGCCGGTGATGGGATTAACGATGCTCCTGCCTTGGCCGCGGCAAATGTTGGAATCGCAATGGGCACCGGAACAGATGTAGCAATCGAAAGTGCCGGACTCACGCTCTTGAAAGGCGATTTGCGCGGCATCCTGAAAGCCATACGCCTGAGCCGGGGTGTGATGCGGAATATCCGGCAGAATCTATTCTTCGCCTTTATCTACAATTCGCTCGGTATACCGATCGCCGCTGGACTCCTGTTTCCATTTTTTGGGATTTTGTTAAGTCCCATGATTGCCAGCGCTGCCATGAGCCTGAGCTCGGTTTCTGTCGTCGGGAACGCCCTGCGTTTGCGCAAGATCGAACTGAGTCGAACAGGGGAGGGGGATCAATTGAGCCGTGCGAAATAAGTGCGTGAACGAACGACGTCACCTTTCTTCTCAGGAGCGTCGTTGAAGTATTCGATCTTGTTACCAATGCCGTCGGTGGATTTTTGGGTGCTGCGATAATTGAACCCAATTTTCTTTCCGTTCTCTTCGACCCAATTCAGGAATACTGCGCTATGGCCGGATTTGCCGCGCCAGAATTGCACGAAATCCCCGGGGCGCGCCTGGTCAAAGGGAACCTTGCGTCCGATCCCGAGGTTTTCCAGTGCCGGGCCGGCCTGCACTTCGGTGTCGCCGGTGGCGCCGTACCATTCTTTTTGAAACTTACGAATCTCTGTCGGTGACTTTTCCGCGAGCAGCTTGCGATCCTGTGCTGTGCCCATCACCACCGCAAAAGTAAATCCGCTGCAATAGGTGCCGCCTTCACCGGGGCCGAGAATGGTTTCGTTCTTGAATACAATCGGATGAGGTGTGCCGGAACCTTTCCAATTGTATTTGCCGCCATTCGGGTAGGAATGAGCGAGATGAAGAACCTCCTTGTTTGCCGAGGTTTTCCTCCAGCCGGAGTTGGTGGCGCAGCCAGCGAAAATGAGACAGGTGAGCAGAACGAGAACTTGTTTCATTCCTCCCATTGTTTCGGAAGTGGCGCGGCTGTGCAAAATGAAAGTGCTTTAATTCGACCAAACCTTTCCTATCCTTGTTCCTTATGAGTGCGACCGTGAGTGAAGTGGCGGATAAACCAGTCGTTGCGCCGGGCAGCGCGCGTTTGATGTCACTTGATGTGTTCCGGGGAATAACCATCGCCGGGATGATGCTGGTCAACAACCCCGGTTCGTGGGGGCACGTTTATCCGCCATTCAAACATGCCGCATGGCACGGGTGGACCTTCACTGATGTTATTTTTCCGTTCTTTCTCTGGATCGTGGGGGTGGCCATTCCCCTTTCATTGGTGCGCCGCGTTGAGGAAGGCGAAAGTAAAGCCCTTCTGTTTACCCGCATTTTTCGCCGTTCACTGATTTTGTTTGGGCTCGGTTTGTTTTTGAGCGGATTTCCTTTCTACAACTTCGCTGGCGAACATTGGGTGAAGTGGGAAACCTACCGCATCTTTGGGGTGCTGCAGCGGATTGGGGTTTGTTACCTGATAGCGAGCACTATTGTTCTGTTCACAAAGATCCGTGGACAAATTATTTGGGCGGCGTTCTTCCTCATTTCGTATTGGCTGATCATGGCGTTCAACTCCATGCCCGGTTTTCCGCGGGGCGATTTGTCGGTGGCAGGGAACTTCGCACACTGGGTGGATATGAAGATCCTCGGCACCCACGTCTGGGGGGCGAAAAGCGGCAAGACCTGGGATCCGGAGGGAATCATCAGCACGCTTCCAGCCATCGCCTCGTGTCTTCTTGGTGTGCTGACTGGCCATTTGCTACGCGCCAAAATGAGCATGGAAGAAAAGTCTGTCTGGATACTGGTGGGAGGCGCCATCCTGATGTGGGGCGGATCGGTTATGGACATTTGGTTGCCAATCAATAAGCCGCTCTGGACCAGTTCTTACGCAGTGTTTATGGCGGGGTTAGCCATGGTTGTTTTCGGTGTCTGTTATTGGCTGGTGGATCGTCAGAAGTACCAGACCGTGGCAAAGCCTTTCGCGATTTATGGAATGAATGCCATCACGGTCTTTGTGCTCGCCGGATTGTTGGGACGTTTATCGCTGGAAATCAAAGTCCAGATGGCTGAAAAGAAAGTCGCCCTGAAAACGTATCTGTTCGACTCCTTTTTCAAACCGATTGGCGAGACGCCCTATGTCGGTTCATTTCTTTGGTCGCTGATGTATGTTGCACTTCTTTACCTGGTGGCTTACGTGCTCTATCGCAAGAAGTGGTTTATCCGATTTTAGGGGGAAAGTGACCGGCACGAGAACCATCAACGCACCGGTCACTCCGGGGCACGCTTCTCCCTTTCGGGAGAAGAGATTCTTAACGGTTTCTCAACTTCCAGCTTTCGGCCACAGCTTGTCCTTTTCGGACGTGCGCAGCTTCCGGTTCCAATGTTCCGTTCATGAACCAGAGCGCGACGTAACCATTCGAATGCCGCCAGATAAGATCGTTTTCGCCATCACCATTGAGATCGCTGCTACCGGTGATGCGCCATGAAGAGGAAGTTTTGCCCGAAAATTTGTAATGTTCGGCACGCTCCACAGTGGTGCCATCCAAAATCCAGACCGCGAGGCGACCGCCCCCGTGCTGCCAGAGAATATCGTTGTCACCGTCCCCATCCACATCCACCAAACCAGCGATCTTCCAACCGGCTGTGAGCGACTTCCCATTGTTCAATACGATTCCCTCGAGCAAATGGGTGCCGTTCATCAACCAAACAGCGACTCTTCCATTCCCGTGTTGCCACAAAATGTCGGTGCTGCCGTCGCCATTGAAATCGTTCAGCCCCATCACTCTCCAGCCGCCCACTGAGCGTCGCGGAAGGTTCACGGTAGAGAGCAGGTTTGTTCCGTCCATCAGCCAGGCTCTCAGCGAGCCGTTCGCGTGCTGCCATAGGAAATCAATCTTTCCGTCCTGATCGAAATCGGCTTGTCCGGCCATTTTCCAACCGGGCGGCGCGCGGTGAGGCAGTGAAATGTTTCCCAGGTAATTGGTTCCATCCATGAGCCATGCCGCGATGCGTCCATCGGCATGCACCCAGAGCAGGTCGGCTTTGCCATCGCCGTTGAAATCCAAAAAGGTCTGGGCTGCTGGTGCTTCGGTCACCGTCAATGTCGCAGCCTGGCTGAATTCTGTGCCGCCATCATTGCTGACACCGGCAATATAATCACCGGCATCGTCAAAAGTGGCAGCAGCGATGACCAGGGAAGAGTCAGTTGCTCCACTAATTTCCGTGCCATCAAAGAACCATTGATAGGTGAACGGCTCGACGCCACTTGCGCTGACCGAGAATGTGGCTGCGCTTCCTGTGGCAACCGTTTGGCTTTCGGGTTGCGTTTCGATAATAGGCGGTTCGCTTTGGGCAAAGGTCGCGCGACTCGACATCAGCAACGTTCCAAGTGTGAGAACAACGATTGTTTTCGTAACTTTCATAACGATATTAATTTTCCGTATGTGGATGAATGACTTCATGCCACAAATGAGAAGTTAGCTATTCTCATTCCAGCGGACTTCGAGTAATTCCCTGAAATGCAGTGATGGGGTTCCAGCTAGACAGGGATAGTCCTACTCAGGGTGACTGAGATTGTGGATTTACGATTGAGGAGGATTTCAGCGGTTGATTTTAAAACCCCGTCTCTTGCCTCGTGCGTTGGTCGAAGCGCAGGTAGTGGGTATAGCCGACTTCCTGGGCGAGTTGCACTGCCTTATCGAAATCGAGACCGACTTCACCCGGGGCATGCGCGTCGGATCCGAACGTGATCGCCACCTGTTTCTGGTGGGCGAGTTGCAGGATGGCGCGGCTCGGGTAAATCTCTTTGCAATCTTTGCGGAGGCCGGCGGTATTCAGCTCAATGGCCGTTTTCGTTTTGGCGCAGGCGTCCAGGAAACGACTGAAGAGCGCGGTGCAATCCTCTTTGGGGATAAAGCAAAATTTCTTCGCGAGATCGGCGTGTCCCATGATTTGGAACAAACCGGTTTCCGCCGCCATCGTCATCCGTTCGAAATAGGCGCTCCAGACTTCATAGGGATCACGGCTTCTCCATTCCGAAAGCTTCGCCGGATTATCAAAATCCCATGTCTCGGAAACGTAATGGACTGAGCCGATGAAATAATCCCACGAATGACGCGCGGCCAATTCCCGGATCCAGGCCTCATGCCCGGGCAGGTAATCCACTTCCAACGCCAGTTTGATGGAAAGCTGTGGGTAATCGGTTTGGGCGTGGCGCACTTTCTCCACGTATTCATCCAGTTGCGAGGCGACCATGCGCCAGTCATCGAAATCATCGCGTTGCATGGGTGAATGATCTGAAAAACCGATCTCGGTAAAGCCAAGTTCGACAGCGCGAGCGGCATATTCGGTTGGTTCACCCTTGGCATGCCGACAAAGCGGCGTGTGCATGTGATAGTCAGCAGGCAACAACATGAAACGAGTTTTGGGTGATCAAGAGCGAGTGTCGAGGAGAAGATTTGTCGCCACGCTCTGCCGGCGCAGTCCAAAAGGCGATGGGAGTTCCAGGCAGATATGAGTTGAAGGCGACGAATTTGGAGTGCGGTGGCAAGCGAAGCGCGACACCGCTTTTTGGACGCGTGAAGTTTTTTTGAAATCGTGATGCTTTTACCCGCCCGAAAGCGCCGTCGCCGCTGCGCTCTGCCGGCGCAGTCCAAAATGCACGGTGCCATCCGAGAATGCCGTTGAGTATCTTGGACTGCGGCGGGAAGCGAAGCGCCACGCCGCTTTTCGCAAGTCAACGAGATTACCAGTCGGACGAAATCTCAAAATCATCCGGCACGTTCAATTGGTCGGTTTTGAAGCGGTAAACTGTTTTGATTTGAGCAGGCGTTGCTGTCCGTTCGAACCAACAGGCCGAACACCACGGATATTGATTCGCGACCGGCACAAGGCCGTGCTTCACCGGGTTTTGATGCACATAGTTGAGTCGCGCCAGATAGGACTTTTCATAGGTCAACCGCGTTTCACGATAGTTGTGCCAGACTTTGCGGCCGGATTCGGTGTCGAGACGGTTTACCCACTTGGCAGTTTTCTCGTGTAAATAGCCAAGCATCCTGGACAGGCTTTCTGCTGTGTCTGCATCAACTGGAGAGTGGCCTATAAAATGATAATGATTGGAGAAAACCGCCCATGCTTCCAGTCTCCAGCCGAAATCCGTTGCGACCTTGAGCAAACCACGGTGCAACACCGACAACCGAGTTTTACCTCGAAAATGATGCTGTCGCAAATACGTGCCCGCGCTGACAAAGTATGTTCCGCGAACACTGAGACGGTGCTCCGGTGCGTGCGGCCATGAGATTTTTTCGGCAGACATTAGCCAAAAGGTGACGAATTTGGAGTGCGGTGGCAAGCGGAGCGGCGACACCGCTTTTTGGACGCGTGCAGTTTTTTGAAATCGTGATGCTTTTACCCGCCCGAAAGCGCCGTCGCCGCTGCGCTCTGCCGACGCAGTCCAAAATGCTTTGATTTTAGTCTCCCATGCTCGTGCCGACGTGACGGGCGCTTTCCACCCATGGATGGTCCACGGGAACGATTTTTCGTTTTCCGGCGACTTGTTCCAGGGGGATCGGTTCCGCTCCATCGCCGCGAGCGGCCACCATCACGCCGAATTTGCTTTCGTTGATCAAGTCGGCGCATGCGGTTCCCAGTCGGGTGGCGAGGATGCGATCCTGTGCTGAAGGTGTTCCGCCGCGTTGCACGTAGCCGAGAATCGTTAACCGTGATTCCAGCCGGGTGAGTCGCTCAAGTTCTTTGGCCAGGCGCAGTGTGTTCCCGGAATGCCGCGCATAGAAGTCGGTGAGAGCCGCCTTCACTTTGTTTTTTTCCGCCTTGTTCTTCACGCTCGCCTTTTTCTTTTCCAATAAGCGCAATTCTTTGGCATTCGCAATGTCCATCGCCCCTTCCGCCACGGCGACAATGCTGAATGGTTTTCCAGTGCGGCTACGATGACGAATCGCTTTCGCGACTTTTTCAAGGTCGTATGGAATCTCGGGGAGGAGGATAACATCAGCCCCACCGGCGATTCCCGCGCCGAGCGCCAGCCACCCCGCGCGATGCCCCATGATCTCCACCACCACGATGCGATGATGGCTGTGCGCGGTGCTGTGCAAACGGTCAATGGCACCGGTCGCAATTCCCAGCGCAGTGTCGAAGCCGAAGGTCACATCGGTCATGGCGACATCGTTATCAATCGTCTTGGGAAGGGTGATGATATTCAGTCCATTTTCCTTGAGGTGGAGCGCGTTTTTCTGGGTTCCACCGCCGCCGATGCAGACCAGGGCGTCGAGGTGATGTCGTTCGTAGTTTTCGATGATCGCTTTTGTGGCATCAATCATTTTGTCGCCCACCTGCATCCTATTGGGTTTATCGCGACTCGTCCCAAGAATGGTTCCACCGAGCGTCAGAATTCCGGCGAGATCCGCGCGATCCAGTCGGATTGTCCTGTTTTCGAGCAGGCCGCGGAAGCCGTCCCGGAAGCCGATCACTTCCATACCGAAGGAACCCTGCGCCGCTTTTCCTACTCCGCGGATTGCGGCATTGAGTCCGGGACAATCCCCGCCGGAAGTGAGGACGCCGATGTATTTGTTCATGAGAGAAAGGGTAGCTTTTTAGAGAGGCTCCGTCTATAGCCCCTCAGAAATCGTATGGAAAGTTCTGGCGAGCGGGATGGAGGATGCATACGGTAACAATACCCTTTGCAGGGCCCGCAAAGGCGCATGTACACGGTAACAACACCCTCTGCAGCTCCGGAAATTAGGCTATATATGGTATCAATGCCCCTTGCAGGCTCCAGAATTCATGAATTAGTCCGCTACGTGAGGTGAAAAGAATAACAATAAACCTTAATCCGGTAGTTGGAGGAGCTTGAAAAGTAGGGAAGTTCTTTATTTGATGGGGTTTGAACCCGCAAATAGCTTCAGTGGCGGTTCACCCTGGCGGTGACAAGAGGCCGCGTGGTTTGCGGGCAGATGCGAAAGCTTCATATGGATGAATTGTCGAAAATAAGGTTTTTTTCACTTTAGGTCGCCAAAAACGTGGACAACACAGTGTGTTGCCCACTTTAAAACTGCAGCAACGACGACCGCACAGTGTGTTGTCCACTTTGAAACCGCAGCAACGACGACCACACAGTGTGTTGTCCACTTTGAAACTGCAGCAACGACGACCACACAGTGTGTTGTCCACTTTGAAACTGCAGCAACGGCGACCGCACAGTGTGTTGTCCACTTT
>JACDHS010000211.1 GCA_013820875.1 Verrucomicrobiota bacterium
CGGCAATATTGCGGCGTTCAGATTTTGCAGGCCCGCTTGATAATCTCGCGTGCTGCGGCTGATGCTGCGCACACAGCCGCGCTCCGATTCTACAATCTCACCCGGAAAAAATCACACCCAACTAAATGGCAGTGCCCCAAACCCCATTGCCAACACGCCCAACCTTCGCCAAAGTAACCGCGAATGAGTAAACGGTTTTATTTGACGACAGCGATCGATTATGTGAACGGCCAGCCGCACCTCGGCCATGCCTATGAGAAAGTGATCACCGACGTGATCGCTCGCGCGCGTCGTTCCATGGGTGAAGAGGCCTTCTTCCTGACCGGCCTGGATGAACACGGTCAAAAGGTGCAACAGGCCGCTCTCGCCGAAGGCAAAAATCCCCAGGCTTACTGCGATGAACTCTCCGAAAGCTGGAAGTCTCTCACGCAAACTCTCGGCCTGACCAACAACGATTTCATTCGCACCACCGACACGCGCCACAGGGAAGTGGTCCAGGCCATTCTTACCAAACTGAACAACGAAGGTCATTTCTATCAATCCACCTACACCGGTTTTTACTCTGCCAGCGCCGAAACTTTTCTGACGGAAAAAGATCGTCTCCCGGATGGCACCTTCGATCCGAGCTATGGAACTGTGGTCGAATTGTCCGAGGACAACTATTACTTCCGCCTCAAACCGCACCAGCAATGGCTCATTGATTTTATTGAATCCAATCCCGATTTCATCGAACCGACCTATCGCCGCAATGAAGTGCTCGGCTTCCTGAAGAACGAAGAATTGGAAGACCTTTGCATCAGCCGTCCAGCGGCGCGTTTGAGTTGGGGCATCCCGATTCCCTTCGCGCCCGAGTATGTCACCTACGTCTGGTTCGACGCCCTCGTGAATTATATCAGTGCCCCTGCCGGACGCGGCGATCCCGTCGTGAATACTGCTCTGGGTTTGGGCACCGGCAGTGGACCGGAGGCCAGTCTCTGGCCAGCCGATGTGCATGTGATCGGGAAAGACATTCTGAAATTCCACGCCGTTTACTGGCCGATCATGCTTAAGGCAATGGGATTGCCGCTGCCGAAAAAAATCCTGGTCCACGGCTGGTGGCAAAAGGACGGTCAGAAAATGAGCAAGAGCACCGGCGTCGGGGTCGATCCCGTCGCGGTGATCAATGAATGGGGACTGGACGCCTTCCGCTTTTACGTTGTTCGCGAACTCGCGATCGGCCCGGATGGCAACTGGACCGATGCCGGTTTTCAATCGCGTTATTCCGCCGAACTGGCCAACGGCCTTGGCAACCTGGTGAATCGTTCCCTCTCCATGTTGAAACGTTACCGCGCCGGAGTCATCCCTGCGCAATCAAACGAACTCGCTCCCGACGCCGAACGCGTCGTGCAGAAAACCATCGCTCACCTTGCGGACAACGAACTGCAAGCCGCCCTGCATGACATCTGGGAACTGGTGAACCGTGCCAATCAATACGTGGACCAGACCGCCCCGTTCAAAATTGCCAAAGACCCGGCTCAGGCCGCCCGCCTCGATGAGGTGCTTTATAACCTGTGCGAAGTCTGCCGCATCCTCGCCGTCCTGCTTTCACCATTTCTCCCGGTGACATCGCCGAAGATCTATCAGCAACTCGGCTTGCCCGAGTCTCCCGACACGTTCGACCTCGCGAAATGGGGCGGACTCCAGGCCGGCCACACCATCGGCGAACCGGCCGCATTGTTCCCCCGCAAAGATGTTCCCAAGCCGTAGAAGAAAAAAGGTTTCGGCGGCAGGTTTGCCGCCGAAACTGGGTGGTACGCCCATTCCACCCAGTCTCAGACAAGCTTAAACATTTGTTTCGATCAACGACGAGATCTCAACGGGAGTTTTTGGTGTTCGTAGCTTCTTTATGACGCAAACCAGGACGAACGCCAAATCAATGGAGACAATCAGTGCCACCCATTGGACGCCGCCACCGCCGAATCCGTAGCTGTGAAGCCCTTTGCCGAGAACAAAATTAACGCCATACCATGCCATCAAGATGCCGTTGAAAGAAATGGCCGCGGCGACAGCCATTCCAAAATTACCCCACCAACCCGCGATTTTTCCGTGGATCGCGAAGATGTAAAGCAGCAGGGCGATCAAGGCCCAGGTTTCCTTGGGATCCCATCCCCAGAATCTGCCCCAGGAATAGTTGGCCCAAACACCGCCGAGAATGGTTCCAGCTGCCAGCAGCAACACGCCGATCTGCAGGGTGCGATACAGCAAATGATGGATGTAGGAGTGTTCGTCCACGGAGTTGGGTTTCAAAAGATATTTACCCAGGATGATGTGCGCCAGGCCCATGGCCAGTCCGAAAGCTGAATAGCCAAGCGTGATGCTCAATACATGTGTCACGAGCCAGAAATTATCCCGTAACACTGGCGGCAATGGCCCGATGCTTGGATTCAAAACGGACGGAAGCATATCGGCCAGAATCAATCCGAGCACAGCGAGCGGTGCTGCGGAGAGGGCGTAAACCCGCGCTTTGTAGATCAGCTCGAACACGAAGGCAAAAGCGGCGATACCCAGCGCCACCCAGATGACGGATTCATACATGTTCGTGACGGGCGCGCGTCCGGCAATCCAGGTGCGTATGACGAAACCATAGAGATTCATCGCAAGACCGGCGGTGAAGATGGCAAGGCCGATGCGATAACCGCGCTTTGGCAGAAGCACAAAGAAGGAGATGAGATACAACATCCATGCCCAGCGAAAGGGATGGAATTGATTGTAATGCACTTCCCGATTGATGGCTGCAGTGGAAAGATAATTGCCGCCTGCAGCTCCCTGCAGTTGCTCGCGAAGGGAAGCGGATTTCGCTTTGAACTCTACGGCGTTCCCGGAAGCGTAAGCGTCAGAAAACTGTTTGAAGCTGCTGGAAATGGCGGCAACCGTTGTTTCGTCGTAATGCTGGCGTGCCCTTGGGATCGTCACCCAGGTTCCGCTGGAGCTGTTGGGATCTGGCACGACTGTAAAAGATTGGCGTTTCAAAATGCGGCTTAGCAATTCGGCGCGGCTAATCACCGTTTCGGCCTCGTTTTCCAGGGGGGTTAACGCTTCTTTGTTTCCCCGCTTTTTCATGAGCGCCTCCTGCATTTCTCCCAGGGCAGGAATAGCGACAAGAGTTTCGAACGAAAACAAGCGTTCTGTGCGCGGCAGTTTCAATTCATCTTTCAATCCCGCATCGGCTATGAGAACCAGCGGCACTTTTTCCCAGTCGCGCGCACCGGTCCAGATGGAGACCATCACTTCCATCGCTTCCATGCGTTTGCCCGTTTCATGGTCAGTCAGGGTGCGGCGGCCGGAAATCGTTTGCAGCGATTCCGAGGCGAAGGTGTGGAGCGGTTTCTTGCGCCCGGCATTTTGGACGACGATGCGTGAGGCGTCGCCGAAATCTGTGATTTGCGCTGGTGCGGTTTGAATGCTCGCAGACGCGAGCAGGGCTATGAGCAGTTTCTTCATACAGGTAATTATTTAAGCCAGCACGTTTTCTGGTTGCGGTTTGGAAGCGGGTATAACGGGCGTCGTCCGGGGAACCGAAGCGGCCTTCTTTGCGAAACGCGGATACGGTTTCAGATAAAATATCGTAAACAACCCTCCGCAGAGCATGAGCGACCCAATCCATTTCAATGACCAGCCCGGATCGCGGATGACTTGCAAGGTGGTTTCATCCAGGTTGTCCGGGTTCCACGATGACTGCGAAAATTTGTAGGTCGTCCCCAGGAGGCCTGCCCCGGTAAATTGCGGGAAGTTGGATGGGTTGTTCATCCACACGGCGCGCGTGAGAGTCATTTCCTTTTTGGGATCATGAAAACGAACGTGGCTCTTGTAGCTTCCGGGGTTTTGTGTCCCTTCGTTCATTTCAACTTCGAATTTTTCCAATTGCACGGTGAAGGGGAGGTTGTGCAGTTTGTGCGCGAAGTTGATTTCAATGGTTTCGTTGCCGAGCTCCACTGGAGTGATTTTTCCCATGCGAATCCAGCGTGTGTCTGTGCTCGCGCCTTTGCGGGAGCGAACCAACAGGCCGGTGGCCCCGGTGCGTTGCGGCGCGTCTTCGGAAAGCGGCGCGAGTTCCTGGCGGACAACAGCATGATCGGTGACTTCTTCGACACGACAGATCCAATCGGCGAGCCCTGGAGTGAATTCCTCGCCAATTTTGATTTCGCCTTGTTGCGAACCGTTGCTGCGGGAGCGCGCTTCGAATTTTAGTTTGCCGTTGGCAGCGCGATATAGTTTCAACTCCGAGGTTCCGGATTTTCCTGAATGCTCTTCGCATTGATGCCCATCGTGTGCCGAATGATCATGCGCCGCATGACCGTGTGCCGCAACGCTGTCAGTAGCCGTAGTATTCTCAGCGACGAGCGGGCCGAGAATTTCGAAAAGAATGGCGGGATTGTTAGGTTCTTCAGAAACGCTCACTGCTTGTTTGCCTTGCATCCGCAGGTCCGCGAAGTAATTCGAAAACTTCACACTCCAATGGGTGCCTTCGAGCGGCACTTCGCGCCCGATAATCTCGCTGACCGCAAATGTGAATGAACCGGCATCGGTAATGAGTTCAAGTTTCCCCCTGTAATCTGCGGCGGTTTGGTCCCGCGCAAATTCATAGACACTTTTGATTCCGGTGGGCGCGCCGGCTGCGGGACGGGCGATATTCATATCGGGCATCTTTGCGAAGGCGAAATGCAGTTCGCGCGATGGCACCAGGTTTGATTCTGCCGTGTCGCTTTCGACATCGCTTCTCGGCGCTCCGGATTGGTAGCTGATCATGGCCGGACCAAATGCGATCTGTCCGTGGCGCTTGTTATCCAGCATTATCCAACGGTCGAATGGCTGGCCGACCATGGCGCTGGTCATTACGAGGCGTAACGCGGGCGCGCCGCCTGTGGTACCCTTCTCAACGTGGGTCTGGAGACCGAGTTCAGGCGCGAAATCAATTGCAGCAACTTCCAGATCGCCCAGCTTCAATTTCTCGGGCCGCTCGTTGCTGGGCACCTTGCTGGATAGATTCAGTTCGTGCGTTTCGGTCGTGTCTCCGGATTTAACTTCAAGAATCTGGCGTCCGGTCATGAGATAATCGGATGGTGGCTGGTTTTTAAAGAGCGTGATGCTGCCTTCAAATCCCCAGATGCGTCCGATGATCGCGCCGACCAGGATGGTGACGATCCCCGCGTGAGTGATGACAAATCCGATTTGATGCTTCTTCCATGGATAACGCACCAGCACCGCCCCGACGAGATTCACGCAAAGCAAAATCAGCCAGGCGATAAACCACGGCGCATCATAAACGTAAGATTGGGCAACGGCTGCATCCAGGCGCGATTCGATAAAGGTGCCGACAATGATGGCGACAATAAGAACGGTCAGGAGCAGCATCGCCAATTTGATGGAGCCGCAAAAACGGAACAGCCAGCGAGTGAAAGAGTGCGACGGATTTTTCATCTTGTGGGATGAAGATTCCAATATTTGGCCGTTCGATTCTCCACATGGGTTGCCCATTCCCATTCATTTCTTGCTCAGGGGAAGATTGGAAAGGGTCATGTGTAGAACCAAACCTATGACCGCAGTTGAAACCACAGATGGACACAGATAAGAAGGGTTTCTGAAGAAAGTCCGTTACAGACGTCGAAATAATGGAAAGTGTGGGGTTTATTGGAGTTTTGACGTCGTTGTAAGACTTCCCGAGCCGTCAAAACTATTTTTGGGCACCCATGTAAGTCTTCCCGAGACATATAAAATGTTTTTGTCGCCTCGGGAAGTCTTACGGAGGCGTCTAAATTCGTTTAGCCCACTCGGGAAGAGCTGCATCGATGCCCAAAAATGTTTTAGACCATCAATGTAAGACTTACATCGGGGGCCAAAAATTGTTTGGCGGTCGTTGCAGGAGTTGCGGCGGCCGCCTTTAAAGGATAACCGGAAGAGATCCGCCGGGATCGAGACTCGAAAGCAAAACCCGAGGGTGGAACGGGCTACCGTTGTCGGC
>JACDHS010000103.1 GCA_013820875.1 Verrucomicrobiota bacterium
ACCTTTTTTCCCGGGTTCAGAGGCATCAAAAAGCAGAGGGGAAAAGTATCCACGAACCGGAAAGTATTACGAAGCGGCAACCGGTTTATTTCCCTGTAAAAATCTATTCCAACAACCCGATGTCCAACTAACCCGCAAAACATTGGCTGGGCAAACTCACGAAGCTGAACTTAAACATCGCCTCTGCATCACCGCTAGGTGATGCTCCAAAAAATCGGTGGGGTTTTCCTGTGTGAAAACCCTGACTTCTGCCTTCCGCAAATCCTCACCTCCGGTACGTGCGTGTTGCTATTTCAAAGCTAATGATTACCAACTCCCTCGCATCCGAATATCTCAAACGAGCAACACGCACGCACCAAACTTCACGAGGATTTGCGGAAGGCAAAAGTCAGGGTTTTCACACAGGAAAACCCCACCGTCTTTTGGAGGTGCTTCCGCACCGAAACACACTTCAAACGATTCGTTTACGAAAATCGCTTTCTTTTTTTTCACAGCTAACTAGCGTGTGCGCTCACATATGGCGAAAAATACGAAATACAAATTCTGTTTTGGTCCCTGGAACATCAGCGAAGGTCAGGATCCTTACGGCCCGACCACTCGCCCGGCTCAGAACTTCGATTGGAAACTCAATGCCCTGAAAAAGCTTGGCTATGACGCGATGATGTTCCACGACGATGACGCCGTGCCGGACATCGACAGCAAGTCCGAGCAGCAGATTCGTAAAGAAGCCAAAGAATTGAAGAAACGCCTGGACGGCGAAGGCATTGCTGCCGAAATGGTGGCCCCGCGTTTGTGGTTTGCTCCACAAACCATTGACGGCGCTTATACCAGCAACGATCCCAAGGCCCGCAAATACGCAATCGAACGTTCCCTGCGCACGATCGATCTCGCGAATATCATGGGAACCAACATTTTGGTTCTCTGGCTGGCCCGGGAAGGCACCTATCTGCGCGAAGCCAAAAGCTGCAAACGCAGCATGGAATACCTGGTGCAGGCACTCGACAAAATGCTGGCGCATGACAAAAAGATCCGCATCTCCATCGAACCCAAACCCAATGAACCGATGGATCATGCTTATATCCCGACCATCGGCCATGCGCTGGCCATCGCCCAATTAACGCGCGATGCCAACCGTGTCGGTTGCCTCATTGAAAGCGCGCATTGTATCCTGGCCGGACTCGATCCCGCCGATGAAATTGAGTTTGCGATGACTTTCGGAAAACTTTGGTCGCTGCATTTGAATGATCAAAACGGTCTGAAATTTGACCAGGACAAACCCTTCGGCAGCACCAACCTGCGCAGCGCATTCAATCAAGTCCGCGCCCTTGAACGAACCGGATACGGAAAACGCGGGGAATACGTCTGTTTCGACGTGCATCCGTTCCGCACCACGAAGGTTGAGCATTGGCTCAAGCACCTCGATAATAGTCGTCGCACGTTTTTGGCGCTGGTGGAGAAGGTTCGTTCCTACGACGAGAAAAAAGCCCAGGCGCTCATTGCTGATCGCAATTACCAGGATCTGGACCAAATGGTCATCGAACATCTTCTCGGGAAATAATGGCTCAGAAGGTTTCGCTAAACCGCGCCTGCAAAGGCGCGGTTTTTCATGCTTATAGTAGTCCGAGCTAAAGGATATTAAGGGTTAGTACTGATAGAATTTTCTTTGGGTATCAGTGCTTCATGATAAAGTTAAAGGAATCTAAGCAGCGGTCACTTTTAGAAAAAACATGGAAGTGTGGCATACAATACGATACTCAATGGCGGGTCCCAAAGAACGGGAGCAAATGCTCGCGATGTGGGCTGAAACCGGCAAGCCGCAGTATATCGGAATAGCCATTAAAGCGTTGAAAGACCCCAATCCCGGCGTGCGTCGAGCCGGAGCCCAGGCATTGCAGAAAATCCGGGATGAGAGAACTCTGCCAGCACTGATAGAAGCGTTGAAAGACAAAGAGCCCCAGGTTCGGGAGCATGCTGCCGTAGCCCTGGGAATCACCGGCGATCCGCAGGCAATATCGGAACTGGTTCTCGTTCTGAAGGACAAAACGGTCAAGGTTCGACGTTCCGCCGCTAACGCACTGAAGTTACTTAACTGGCGCCCAGCCACTGCCGAACAACGAGCGTTATTCTCGATCGCCAATGGCCGGGCCAAGGATGCATGGACGGAGGGTGAAGCAGCCGTTGATGCACTGGTCTCAGAGCTTGGCAATGAAACCGTTTTCTTCCGGCGCAGCGCCGTGGCAGCTCTGGAAGGGATCCGGGACCAACGATCCATCGGTCCGCTGGTAGCCGCAATGGATGATCCTGACGCGACGGTGCGCATCTCCGCAGTGCATGCGCTGGGGAGCATCGGCGGCGATCGCGTAATCGAAGAACTGCTGAACTATATTCACGACGACAGTCACCATGTGCGCCTCGCAGTCGCAGATTCATTGCGGAAAATGTGGCAGCCGCAATTCCTGAATTACTTCATCGTCCTGTTGAACGACTCAAGTCTGGAGGTCCGCTGCATTGCTGCCGAATCGCTCGGCAAAAGCGAAGATCCAGAGGCGGTTGAGGCGTTGATCACTGCATTAAAAGACAGCGACGCTGACGTGCGCCGTCTCGCAGCACAAGCCTTGGGACGATTGAAAGACCGCCGCTCAATTGAAAATTTGGTTGGCGTTTTGACCGATAAGGAAAGTTCGGTTCGTCATGCCGCAGCGAATTCGTTGCAGATCATTGATTTTGCCTGGCGCGCTTCCGAAGCCGCACAAAAAGCACTGCCGGTTTTGGAAGCTGCATTGGCAGACAAGGAATATTGGGTGCGACAATCCGCCTCAAAGGCTCTCAATCACATCCGGGGCACGTCCGACACGGTGCCGCCTCTTTCGCAATAAATCAGTTCAGAACGACGTTGCGCCGGATGTAAGTCGGCACATCCAAATCCTGGCCTTCGTAAAGAGTCGGTTCGCTTTTGTCGAAACGTCCTTTGCTCACAGTTTCCAGCGGGAGTTGGCCCTGCCGCAAACCAGACGTCTTCTTCCGACCGCGAGGAGCTTTCCTGAACAGCTCCCGTTTTTTATCTTCCGTCAAATCCGGGGCCGGCGCTGCAAAACGCGAACTACGTTTCGGAACGGATCGTTCATCCTGAAACTCAGGTTTGATCTCCCCGACACCATTGCTGTCGCCGACACGACTGGAAACCGGCGGTTCGATCACATCACCAAAACGAGAGGTGACCAATGTTACCGAGATTTTCCCATCGAAAGTTGGATTGATACCGGCGCCAAAAATAAAGTGCGACTGTTTATTCACTTCGCTGATTTTTTCCATCAGCTCACTCACTTCGAGCATTGTGAAGTCATCCCCTGCCGTGAGGTTTACCAGGATGGAATCCGCTTCTTCGAGAACACCTCCGGAAAGCATGGGATGTTTCCTGATCTTTTCCAAAACCGCTTCGACGCGGTGGGCGCCCTTAGCTTCAATCACCGCCAGAGCACTCTCGGAGTGCTTGCCCCGGGTCACGGAACAAAGGTCCGAAAAATCCACATTCACCAGGCCGGTTTCGGAAAGGAGACGATGGATTGCCAATACACCTTCGCCCACCAGGTTGTTCGCCAGGGTAAACGCGTTCCGGACATTGGTTTTTTCATCGATCAGCTTGAAGATTTTCTGATTGGGAATGGCAATGACAGTATCGGTGTGGCGTTTCAATTCCGCAAAGCCTTCGTCCGCCTGGGTGCTGCGACGGGATCCTTCAAACTGAAAGGGCTGTGTCACGATCGAAAGAACCAACGCGCCGGCTTCCTTCGCTGCTTTCGCGAGGATCGGCGAGGCTCCCGTGCCGGTTCCACCACCGAGACCAGCAATAATGAAAACAATGTCAGCCCCTTCGCAGTAGGCTTTGAGCTTTGCCGCATCCGTGATGGCTGCAGCGCGTCCCACTTCCGGATCGCCACCGCTGCCAAGGCCGCGCGTGAGTTTTTCACCGAGAACAAATTGGTCAGAGATACCACTGGCCAGAAGGGCGCCGGTATCTGTGTTGATAGCCACCAACTGCATGTCCACTGGTGCATCTGGGGCCATTTGTTTGAGCACATTGCAACCGGCTCCACCCACTCCGAAGACCTTGCATTTCAATGAGCGTCTCGGCGTGGGCGATTCGTTTTGTCCTGATTCCATCATGTGCGCTCCAGTTTAACGTTTGAAGAAGCCGGTCAAACCACCCAACAAACCGCCGCCCGTGCGGCGTTTTTGATGAAAGGAACCGAACTTTACGAGTCCAATGGCAGTGGAAAACTCGGGTTGATCCAAAGCCGATTTAATACCGTTGACCGAATTGGCTTTCCCAAGATAAGTCGGAAGGTCAAAAACGCGCTCCGCCAGCTTTTGAATTTGAGGAATCCGCGCACCCCCTCCGGAAAGAAAAACTCCTGCGCGCAAATAATCCAAAAGACCTTTGTCGGATAGATCGTTGGCAATCAGTTCAAAGGTTTCCTCAAGCCGAAGAGACATGATGCAGCGCAAATTTTCCAGGTTAATGGTGCGGGCTGGCAGACCGAAATCAGTTGGAATCTCAATCGTTTCCCCTTTTGCATCACTGCCAACAACCGCGTTGCCGAACTGAATCTTGAATTGCTCGGCGCGACCAAGAGGAAGTTTCAATCCATAACCAAGATCATTTGAAACGTGGTCGCCACCGACAGCGAGAACTGCCGTGTGTTTCACAATCCCATCAGCGTAAACGACGTATTCAGTTGTCCCACCGCCCATGTCAATGACGAGGGCGCCGAGTTCCTTTTGTTCATTGCTGAGCAGCGCCAGGGAAGCAGCAAGGCCGGTGAAAACAATGTCATCCACTTCCAACTGGAGACCGCGAACGACGCGCATCGGATTTTGCAGACGATTCAGGTTCCCGTGAATCACGTGCAAATCCACTTCCAGTTTCGCACCCAGCATGCCCACCGGATTGTTGATTCCCTGTTGTCCATCGACTAGAAAGTGTTGACGCATCGAATGAACCGCGTCGTGATCGCGTGGGAGATTGATCGCCTTCGCATTCTTGACGACATCCTGGACATCTTCTTCCGTAATCTCACGATCCGCCGAAACGATGGGATGGGTGCCGCGGTTATTGAATCCGCGAACGTGCGCGCCGGTGACACCTAGATAAACACTGCGGATTTCCGCATTCGACATTTGCTCGGCTTCAGCGATGGCGGTGCGGACGTCTTCTTCGGCTGCGCCAGGATCGATGATCTCGCCCTTGCGCACGCCACGGGATTTCGCCTGCCCAATTCCGACAATGTTCAGCACACCTTTGTCGTTCACTTCGCCAACGACCGCACAGACTTTGGATGTGCCAATCTCCAGGCCAACAATGATGTTCGATGAATCAAACATTTTTTTTCCGGGTTCGAGAGGTTTTGAGGTTCTTGGGTTGCTGCGTATTGTCCGGAGTGGCTTCCACCAACCGGAGCGGGAGATTGTTCGCGATGGAAAGATCAAGGGAACCGATTGCTTTACCCCAACGTTGCGTCTGATCAAAGATCAGGCGCCAACGACGCAGTTGCTGGTCGTATTGTTCGAGAGCAAAATAAATCTCGCTTCCCTGGACCGTGTACACGTGCAGTATTTCTGGAATCCCAAGGTCGATTTTTTGCAATTCGACGAATCCAAACATGGAGGAATGATCAAACTCACCAATCATTTGCAAGGCACCCAAAAGCTGCCTGGATTCCACCTTGCGACCTGCCCGCAATTCACGCGCATCCACACCGGAAATAACCGGCAAATGTTCCTGCGTCGGCTCGACCGGCTTCGCCCGATAGCGAGAATCGAGCGGCTGAAAGATGAAACCTGAGCCGTCTATATGATAAACAGCTTGTTCGTATCCCCCGCCCTGCTTCAATCGGATCGTTGGAATTTGAGCGACTGGCGTCCTTTCAGATACGCTGATCTTCAGTGTGTTTGGCAGAATCCGTTCCACGGAGGCTTCGTGTATCACCGGAACCAATTCCAGGTCGCGTTTCACTTTGACGAGATCCAGGGCGAGCAAGTTTTGATTCGGTTTGATCATCGCCCAAACGCGCACCCGAGCTATGTCAATCACGCCGTCGGTCTGCACTTCAACCTGTCGGATGGCAAATGCTTCATTCTCGTAGAGAAACCGGTTCAACAAAATTTCGCCTCCGCGCCAGAGCACAAACCCAACCGTCAGTGCAACAAATAGAAAGCTGCAGGCGATTCCGGCAAAGCGAAAACGGGCGGTGCGCAGTTGTTGCGAACGGAGTTTTACATCGAGCAGATGTTCACGTTCGCGGCGGCGATTTTTCGGCTTGGATTTAAACCACTTCATTTTTTTCGTCGCAAGGCAAGTTCCACCATGCGCTGGCAAAGTTGTTCGTAACTGATTTCGGCAGCCTTGGCAGCATCAGGCAGCAGGCTCGTTTCTGTCATACCGGGCAATGTGTTCACTTCGAGCACAACCGGATCACCGTTTTCTTTCACCATCACATCCACCCGCGAATAATCGCGTCCGCCAATCGCATTGAAAGCGCCAAGCGCCGCCTGCTGGATGCGACGTGTCGTCTCTTCATCAAAATCTGCAGGGCAGAAATGTTCTGAAGCCCCAGGCGTATATTTGTTTTTGTAATCGAACTCCCCTTGTTTCACACGCACTTCAACCACGGGCAAGGGTTTTCCATCCAAAATGCCAACGGTGGTTTCGCGCCCGATAATTTTCTCCTCCATCAACACTTCAGAATCATATTTCAGTGCTTCCACAAGCTTCTCACTCCATTCCGAAACATGGTTGACGAACTGCAATCCCACGCTGGATCCCTGGCGAACCGGCTTCAAAATAACCGGTGGTTGCCAATTGTTCGGCCACGGCACTGTTGCATCGGAGTAAAATTCAAATTTCGCGGTGGGAACTCCTGCTTCCACGCAACGCTTTTTTGTCAGTACCTTGTCGAAGGCAATGCGACTCGCTTCAGGATCACACCCGGTGTAAGGCACACCTAGCTTTTCCAATTCAGTTTGAACAGTGCCATCCTCACCATAAGTTCCATGCAGAGCCAGGAAAACGACATCGGTGTGAGGGGGCAGCGTGAAGGTTCTATCCTTCGGATCAACTTCCGTGACACAGTGCCCGAGTGAGCGTAGCGCTTTTGCGACGGCACCGCCGCTACGAAGAGACACATCACGTTCAGCGGACGGTCCACCCAACAATACAGCAATATTCAAATTCTTGTTCATCTCAGGACACATTCTAATCCTCACCGACAATCTCAACTTCCGTTTCAAGCTCGATGCCACGCGTTTCTTTGGCGCGGGCTTTGATAAGCTCAATGAGTTCCAGGACATTCCGGGCAGTGGCATTGGCTTCGTTGACAATAAAATTGCCATGAACATCAGAAACCATCGCCCCCCCTACCCTGGTGCCTTTGAAGCCAAGCTCTTCCACCAGTTTCCCCGCTGGAATTGCGACAGGATTTTTAAACATGCACCCAGCGCTGGGCTGGGCCGGTTGTGAGTCCCAACGCTTGAGGCTGAACTCTTTCATCTTCTGCGCGACCGCTTCAGCCAAAGCAGGCTGACCCTTGAGAATCGCACCTAACGCAATGTTCTCCTTGAGCAATGGACAACTACGATAATTCACTGAAATCTCACCACGCGGCAGTTCGCGCACTTCACCGCTGCGATCCATGTAACGGAGCGTTTCCACAAAATCAAACGTGGCGCTTCCCATCGCGCCGGCATTCATGCGCAATGCGCCACCGAGAGTGCCCGGAATGCCTTCAAGAAATTCAAAGCCGCTGAAATGATTGCGGCGCGCTTCGATGGAAATAGCTTTCAACCTCGCACCAGCACCGCAGTGCAGATGGTCATTGAACATTTCAATTTTGGAAAATTGCGGATGCGCGAGGGAGACAACCACCCCCCTGATGCCACCGTCGCGAATCAATAAATTGGAGCCGCGTCCCAGGAGCATCAATGGAACGTGTTGTTCCAAACAAAATCGAACGGTCTCGGAAAGCTCCGTTTCAGATGAAGGTTCAACGTAAACATCCGCCGGTCCTCCAACCCGTAGCGTCGTTTTCCTGGCAAGCGGTTCATCCAGCCGAACAGCAGCAGCAGCCGTCAGACGAGATTTCAGTTCTGTAACAATCTGTTCCTTGGACAAGGTCATCGCGTCAAACATTCGCCTCCTTTTCCAGCATATGAGCTTGAGAAACTTTTGGCGGTGTCGTGAACGCTGCTTGCACCGGGGTGCGGTTCGAAATGGCTCCTATGATTTTTTCAGCCACGACTTCTGCAGCATTCGCAACGTGCCACTTGCCTAGTGCGGATTGAATTCCAGTCCGCAATGTTTCGCTTTTAACCAATTCCGAAATCTCAGTCGCAAAGCGTTCTGGCGAAACGGCATTTTGTTCAAAAAGCAACGCAGCGCCGGTTTCAACAAATGCCAATGCATTAAAATATTGATGATTCTCGGCCGCGTGCGGATAGGGAATCAAAATGGATGGGATACGCATTGCCGCAATTTCCGCCAGCGAAGAAGCGCCAGAACGACTGATCGCAACCGTGGCCGCGCCCAGTGCCAGTTCCATCTCGGTGAGAAAAGGATGAACAACCGCTTTTGCTTTTGCCTCAATGTAAGCCTGCCGGATCCTGTTTACGTCGGCAGCCCCAGTCAGATGCAGGAACTGAAGGTCAGGAACACTATGTGCCAGGAATGGCAATGCTTTGATCACAAGATCATTTACGCCAGTAGCACCCTGACTTCCCCCCATCACGAGCAGAACCGGTTTATGTGAATCCAATCCCAAGGCCATGCGGGCGGACAACGGATCTACCGTTTCTAGAAACTGGGCGCGCACCGGCATCCCGACAGTGTCAATGTTCTGCATGCTCAGGCGACCCGATGTTTCGTAAAAAAACACAAACGCCTGATCTGCAAAATGGGCGAGCCAACGATTCGCTTTGCCCGGTATGGTGTTGGACTCGTGCAGGAAAACTTTCGCGCCCACCTTCCGAGCTGCCATAGCCGGAGCCGCGCTCGTAAATCCTCCCATGGACAGAATGGCGCTGGGAGCGCGTTTACCGAATTGCTGTTTGGCAGCCCGGTAGGAATTCCAAAATCCCCGGGTGAAACCTAGAAAATTGCCCTTGGTCAGACCGACTGCCGGAATTGTTTGCACATCAACATCGGAGAGCGTTTTCACCGCATGCTGATCCACATCTTTGGCCGACACCAGGAGTGTCACATCACAATCCCGACGCAACAACTCTTCCGCAACAGCAATGCCGGGGTAGAGATGCCCACCAGTGCCACCACAGGCAATGGCGACCAGCGGGTTTTGTTTCGGCGATTTCTTCATGCTTCCTGTGCGCCTGGAATATCGTTAAAAGGGTTTCGGCGCTCCACAGTTCTCTCACGATCAACCCCTTGTCGCGCCACACTGAGGAGCAAACCGATGGAACAAAGCATCACGAGCAGATTGGACCCTCCGTAGCTGATGAACGGCAGCGACATTCCTTTATTAGGCAGAAAATTGGTGACAACGCCGATATTGATAAACGCCTGGATGGAGATCATAAAAGTGATCCCAGAGGCGAGGAGCATGCCAAACATGTCAGGTGCGCGGGACGCAATAAAAACTCCTGAGAACAATATCATGACAAAGGCCAGGACGACCCCGATGGTTGCAATCAATCCAAGTTCTTCGCCAACGATTGAGAAAATGAAATCCGTGTGATTTTCGGGAATAAAACCGAGCTTTTGCCGACCGTTGCCAAGCCCAAGACCAGTCAGCCCTCCTGCGCCCAACGCAAGCTTGGCTTGATAAGCCTGAGCGCCCTTATCTCGTTTCGTTTCCTCCAGGTTGAGCCAGGCGTAGATACGCTCTGAACGCATCGGATCGTTGTAAATGAAGGCACCAATCGCAATGCAGCCGATCAACACAGGCGGAATGAAGTAACGCCAACGCAACCCTGCGAGGAGAAGCATGATCGAACACACCGCGGCGAGCAGCATGGTCGTTCCTACATCAGGCTCAATAAAGATGAGTCCCAACACTCCGCCAACTACCAACGCCGGAATCATCACCCCTTTTTTAAACGTGTGCATCTGGCGAAGGAATCGTTCGCAATAGTAGGCCATGAAAATGATGAGGGCCAACTTCGCCATTTCAGAGGGTTGCAAAGTTAAGCCGCCGAGTCCCTTGGGGAGTTTGATCCACCGATACGCTCCATTGATAGAGCGACCCAGGTCAGGAATAAAAACCATTAGCAGGAGAACAACAGCTAGAACGAGCAGCGGAATCGCGAACTTCTTGAGCTTGCGATAATCAACTGCAATAGCAATCGCACCGGCAATCAGCCCAAGGCCGCACCAGACGACTTGAGCCATCGGCTGCCAAGCCGCAGATTCATGCATCATCTTCGCGCTGAAGAGCATGACCATTCCCAATGCAAGCAGTGCGCCTACACAGAATACGAGAATGGTCGTTGCGACTCTCATTTGGTGTTCGTCCTTTCGCCGGTCCTGGATGGGCAGCGCGAGAGCGCGCTGCCCTGTCGATCACAGCCGGGCTGAGGTCACCCGGCTGAGGCACTTACTGACCGTTCGAACTTTTCGGGATCTTCAATTTCTGTCCGACATTGATGCGATCGGTTTTCAGGCCATTCGCTGATTTGATAGCGCTAACAGTGACGTTATGTTTATTCGCAATCGTCCCAAGCACATCACCAGATTTCACAGTATAAATGATAAAATCGCCGGTGGTGGCAGAGCCCGAGGTCGTTGCTGTCGCAGCAGAAACGGATGGCGCCGGAATGTTTAATTTTTGTCCGATCTGCAATCGGCTCGGATTCACGCCTGGATTGGCATCTTCGATCGCTCTCACAGAGACCTTGTACTTGGGGGCAATCGTGGAGTACGTTTCGCCACTCACGACCACATGAGTGGTTGTCTCGCCAGCAGGAGTAGGAGTTGCGACAGGCAGTGGATCACTTGTCGGAATTGACGGTCTGTAGGTAGTTCCAGGAGCAGCAGTGGAGACACCACCGGTCGGAGATGCACCGATAACAGTCGGTGCGCCGGTCGAAATGGTTCCAGACGCGGTGTCGTTATACGGCGGAAATGAATTTGCGTCGTCCGGAAAAGGGTTCGTTACCGCATCAGTGCCAGTAAACGGATCGAATGTATCAGGAAGCTGGTTGTTCGGTTCCACTGCAGTGGTCTCCCCGGGCTGAACTGGTTCACGTTTGCAACCTTGGATTAGAAAGCCACAAATCAGGACGACGTGGATCGCCAGAATGGTAAATACCGCTATGCGGAAGTTTGATTTGCCCTTGGACTGGCTATGCAGCGAGCCCTGGGGGAGTAACGGATTCGGATTGTTCATTTTCTTTGCGCTATTTCTATTTGAGGTTTGTTATTCATTTTGCGCCGGGGTTTTCCCTCAAAAAACCACGAGGCAAATTCTAAAAAGTTCTATTTGAGTTTCCTCGAGTCCGACGGACTCGCCTGGTCATATCATCATCTTGTGCTTATTTCCAGCGCCTGCACCATTACTGGTGCTCATCAACCCCTTCACCGCCTCACGAAACACCTCACCCCGGTGCTGATCATTCCGGAATTGGTCAAAACTCGAACAGGCCGGTGAAAATATAATTGTATCTCCTTCAACCGCTCCAGCGGTTGCCTGGGAAACAGCTTCTAACAGTGAATCAGACAAGGTGCAAGGTGTAAAGAGACTCCACGCGCCGCGCAGCTTTTCACGGCTTTTTCCAAACAAAAATGCGCCTTTCAAACGTTGCGAAAACAAGGGGCCGAGATCGTAATAATCGAGTTCCTTTTCGCCTCCGCCAGCTATGAGCCATACATTTGGTTCACGCCGTTCAGATGGAATAGACCAGATTGCACTGCGCAACGCATCGAGATTATTGCAGTCGGCATCATTGATGAAGGTCACTCCATTGCGTTCCCCCAGGAACTCACAGCAATTCGGCAAAGGTCTGCTGCCCTTGATCGCAGCAATCGTCTGTTCCAATGAGAGGCGAAGAACCCGACTGACTGCCAATGCTGCCATCAGGTTCTCGGCAAAATGCGGACCGCGAAAAGCAGTTTGCGCCATATCCAGAAGCGGTCCTGCCCAATCTTCAAGACGGCTGATCAATAAGCCTCGATCCAGAAAAATGTCCGCCCGACTGTTGCTTGCGCTGAAGGTGATGACTTTCCCAGGCATCGGCAGACCCAGGGTTTTCATTTGTGCCCACGCTTCGCTCTGCACAATTGCCCAATCAAAAGGCTGTTGGTTCTGAAACAACCTGGCCTTTGTTCGCAGGTAATCGGCGTGTGAGTCAAAACGATCCTGGTGATCGTGCGTAACGTTCAGCAATACCGCCACGGAAGGACGGAAAAATTCAATATGTTCGAGCTGAAAAGCGCTTGCGGAGATGGTGAGAAAATCCAAGTCACACGTCTGGTCAACGACTTCACAGATCGGTGTGGAGTCATAGCCGGCAACGATCGTCTGACGTTCGCATTGCGCCAGAATTCTAGAGATCAGGGCGCACGTGCTGGACTTGCCGCTTGTTCCTGAGACGGCGATGCTCAGACAACGTGATTCCTGGAAACCCAATTCCAAATCGCTGATGATCCGAACCTTTGCAGCCTTGATCTGTTGCACAGCCGGCGAACGGCTGGAAACATCGGGGCTGACCACCGCCACAGCATACTTATTGGTGTCCGCAACATCGCTTTCGCCGTTGACCTCGGTGATAAACGCGCCGCAGTCGCGCAGCAAACGAGCCGCGGCGCGTCCATATTGGTCGTTCCCCACCACCAAAACTTGTTTTTTTTCCAGGGCTTGCATTTAACGAACTTTCAATGTGCTCAGCGCTACCACCGCGCAAAGCACCGATAAAATATAAAAACGGGTCACCACCTGTGATTCATACCACCCCTTCTTTTCGAAGTGATGATGCAACGGGGACATCAAAAAGATGCGGCGTCCCTCCCCGAATCGGCGCTTGGTATATTTGAAATAACCGCGTTGGAGAATAACCGAACCTGCTTCTGCCACAAACACACCACCCGCGATCACCAAAACGAATGGCTGATGGATGAGCACGGCGATAATTCCCAACACTCCCCCCAAAGGCAGCGAGCCGGTGTCCCCCATGAAAACTTGTGCCGGGTGACAATTGAACCAAAGGAAGCCCAGTCCCGCACCAATCATCGCTGCGCAAAAAACGCTCAGTTCACCCGATCCAGGCACATATGAAATCTGCAGGTAATTGGCCAAATTCACATGCCCAGCGACATACGTGAGAATCAGGAACACAAAGGAAACCATCACAGTGCATCCGATTGCGAGCCCATCCAAACCATCCGTCAGATTCACCGCATTGGAACTGCCAACAATAGTCAATCCAGCCAGTATTAGACCAAACACAGTACCGATCGTCCCGGTCAAAACGGGATATTTGTAAAATGGCACCATGATATCGGTGATCAGCGAACGCGTTTCCGGGTTGCGCCAGATGTAAACCGCGATGAAGCCAGCCATTAGAAATTGCACCCAGAGTTTAATGTGTTCGGCTGCGCCTTTGGAATTCTGCTGAGTGATCTTGGCGTAGTCATCGTAGAACCCAAGACCGGTCATCACGATCAGTGAGAGGGCAGTCAACTGGACCATTGTGTTCCATTGCGCCCAAAGCAATACGGTCAGGTAAATGACCGTTATGATCATAACACCGCCCATGGTCGGCGTTCCCTTTTTGCTAAGAATCCGCGCTTTGAAATCGCCCGTTTCCTCTGCCTTATCGACGTAGTCCTGGCCAAATTTCAATTTCTTCAAAAAGCTAATGAATTTCGGGCCAAGCCAAAGACTGAGCAAAAGAGCAGTAACCGCTGCGCCCGCCACTCGAAAAGTGATGTAACGGAACAGGCGTAACGGGGAAACGTATTGCTCCCACGTCGTTCCAACCGACGCATCCAAAATGATCTGGCTCAGGTAATAAAACATTTCAGTCGTGACGGCGACGCACCGTCATCTCGGTAGTTTCGAGGATACTCAGCTTTTGAGCCGCCGCCATGCGCCATGCAAACACAGGAATTCCGGTCAACTCCGCTCGCTTACGAAGATCGATGCCGCCTTTTACCCGCAACGATTGCTGGCCACTTATCTTTTCGGTGCCATGGAGTTTCATTTCACCGCACCACCTCTCAAAAGTTCACTCACACGCTCCAAACGAGTGGATCGGGAAGCTTTCAACAATACCAGGTCGCCAGGTTGAAGAAGTTCTTTCAACACGGGAGCGACTGCTTCCACCTCTGTCACTTCGGTTACATTCCTACATCCAGCGTTTCGTGCGCCATTTGCCGTTTCCCCCGCCATTTTTCCCACTGTAATGATGTGATGAATTTTCAATTCGGCAGCCCGGCGTCCTATTTCGATGTGAGACGTTGCTGCATGTGCCCCCAATTCGGCCATCTCACCCAAAACAGCGATTCGCCGGCCGGTAACCGGAATCTCGGAAAGCGTTTGCAAGGCAGCCAGCATCGAATCAACATTGGCGTTGTAGGCATCATCAAGAACGCGAATCCCGTCGAACGACCAAAGCTGCATTCTCATTTTTGCGGGTCTGCACTCCAGAAGACCGCGTTGCACTTCATTTCTGCTCAGCCCCAGTTCAGACCCTATTGCAATCGCAAGAAGAGCATTCAACACCTGGTGCCTGCCTAAAAGCTTGATCTGGTAATCAGAGGTAAACTCTTTGCGCGGTGCTGCAACGGAAAATGAAAATCCTTCTTCGCTCATCCGCAAGTTCCGCGCAGAAAAGTCGCATTTTTCAGACCAGCCTACTTTGACCACAGGAACCCGCGCCCGTTTAAGAATCGGATAGACCCATTCGCTTTCCGCGTTGACGAACAGTTTCCCGTTCACCGGGAGAAGCTCAGCGAGGGTGCCTTCCTCCCTGATGACGCCATCCATGTCGCCGAAGAACTCCAGGTGTTCGCGTCCTATGCTCGTAACAACACTGTACCGCGGGCGAACAATGCGAAGCAACGGAGCGAGTTCGCCGGGGTGATTCGTGCCCACCTCAAGAACGGCGGCCTTATGTTGCGGTTCAAGCTTCAGCAATGTAAGCGGCACGCCGATGTCATTGTTGAAACTGGCTTCACTCGCGAGCGTCGGAAATTTCTGGGCCAGCACGGAAGCGATTAAATCTTTGGTGCTGGTCTTGCCATTCGAACCGCCCACTGCAATGAATGGCAATTGGAACTCGCGACGATAGGCGGAGGCAATGTCCCCAAGGGCTTTGCGGGTGTGCTCCACAAAGATCAACGCGCAATTGGTCAGCCCAGGCGGAGTCTTACCCTTTTCCGCGACAATCGCCGCCACGTCCTTGCTCGCGACGTCTGCCAAAAAGTTGTGCGCATCGAACCGCTCTCCCGCCAATGCAATAAACAAATCCCCTGGTTGCACCGCGCGCGAATCGGTGCAAATGCGCGAAACCAAAGTCTGCGGCGAACCTTTTTTGAGCTCGCCGAAACATGCGTCTGCAACAAATTGTAACGAGCGTGGTTCCACTTCAGTTTCCGTTCTCCCTGACAGAAATATTTGCCGCCAGCGCATCCTTCACCGCTGGTTCCGGCTCGATATCGGGTCGGATATTCAGATAACGGGCCGACCGTTCGGCAATACTCTTGAACGTTGGACCGGCAGTCTGGCCGCCGTAATAACCATTTTTCGGCTCGTCCATGACGATCGAAATGCACAGTTCCGGATTGTCCGCTGGAAAAAAACCGATGAAAGAGGCGAAATATTTCCGGACGTAAACATTCTTGCCGGTGTTCGGATCTCTAGCGACTTTTTGCGCTGTGCCGGTCTTTCCTGCGACTGTATAATTCTCGAGGCGCGCTTTTGTTCCTGTGCCGCCATCCTCCTGCACGACCGTTTTCAAAGCCTGAACCATGTCGCGGGCGGCGTATTCAGAAACAACTTCACGCGCCAGTTGCGGTTGGTAATCAGCGACTGACTTTCCGTTCTCGTCCTCCAAACGTTTCACCAGCATCGGACGCATCAACTTTCCACCATTCGCCACCGCAGCCATGGCCATGACAGTTTGCAATGGAGTGGCGGTTATGCCGTGCCCCATCGGAATCTGAACAACCGAAATTTTGCTCCACGTTTTCGTCGGATGAACAGTGCCACCCACCTCACCCATCAGCGGAATGCCTGTCTTTGTCCCAAAACCAAACTTTTTGACATACTCATAAAGCCCCTTATTTCCCAAGTGTTCGATCGCGATTTTGCCCGAGCCGATATTCGAGGATTTGGTAATAATGCCTTCCACTGTGAGATCCTTATAAGGATGATGATCGCGGAGAACGCTGCCCCCATAGTAAAAGTAGCCATTCTCACAGTTGTAAACGTCTGTCAGTTTAAGCTTTCCTTCATTCAATGCACCGGAAACCACCACGATCTTGAATGTAGAGCCTGGCTCCCAACTGTCGGTTATCACACGATTGCGCCATGTCGCTGGCGGCGAAGCCTGCGGCCGATGCGGATCATAAGTCGGCAATGTCGCCATCGCCAATATTTCCCCGGTCTTCGGACGAACCATGATGCAGGAAATGCTAATCGGATCGTGCTTGGCTACAGCCTCAGCCAACTCTCTTTCGACGATATCCTGCAAGCCAGAATCAATCGTCAGCACGACATTGTAACCATTCCGCGGCTCAATATTCTGATCGCGATACTGAACAAGTTCACGGCCTCGTGCCGTTTCCGTGCGACGCCATCCCTGCACCCCGGCAAGTTTGTCGTTGTAAGATGCCTCGATTCCATTCAGGCCCTTCTTTTCACTGCCCCCGATGTAACCGATCACATGCGCCGCCAATGTTTCATTCGGATAAACGCGGATCTGATCTTCTTCCGTGAAAATGGCTTTGTGGCGAAGGTTGGAATAGAAGTACCGTTGTGAGGGCCGAAGTTGTTTTTCATCCACTTCAAATGTCAGGTTCGTCATCGCCTGACGCACTTCTTCCCATGTTTCCAGTGAAACCTGGCGTTTGAGAACAATATACTGATTGGTAATGACTCTCCCGTTCACCTCGCGGGTGCGCGGCATCAAGCGATCCACCAGATAGCTCTCGTTGGTCTGAAGAATCGGCGCCAGCGTCTGGGCGACGAGTTGTTGATGATCCCCGAACAGCGTGGGATCCGCACAAATGACTTTCCCGGGAAGACTGAGCGCCAGGGGATTCCCGCGCACATCCCGTATCTGGCCCCTCAAAGGTTCCCGTATGTTCGTGCGGCGCGTATTTTTTTGCGCAAGGAGTCGCAACTCGTCGTGGTGCTTGACCTGCAACTCTACCAGGGTGTACACCAGCGCGCCAAAGCCAATTGCGAGTAGCATCGCAAGGCCGATCAGGCGGTAGAATTGTCCTGGCTTGACCATTTCTGTTAAAGTTTTACCTGCCGCTCACGCTGTTCGGTTCCTCCTGAGAACCCTCGCAAGCGGCGGTAAAAAAAGTTATCGACTCGCCTGGGTGAGAAGCTGTTCCGGGTCTGATCCGACCACAGGCTCACCCGGCTCAATCCGCGTCTCGATCAATCGCACGATCTGCGAAAGCGGCGGTTGCGACAGGCCGAGATTCAGCTTTTTAACCCGCGCATCCAATGCTTTCGGGGAAATCAACGAAGCCAATTGGTCCGTGCGAATCTTGTTTTGCCGCTGCAGGTCGCTCAATTGAGTTTCGCGTTCCTTGATTTCCCTTCCCAACTGATGAATTTGGTTTTTTTGCCAGACATAACCCACGCCGGCGCCACCAATCATCAGGCATAAAAGAAAGGCCTTGATCGCCGGGCTGAAACGCTCGGTCATCGACTGTGCTTTTCTATTTTTTGCCATAACAAATGTTTCAACGGAGTAATGGAGTTTTGGAGAAACAAGTCATGCTTCCTCAAACACTCCCCACCACTCCAGCACTCCACCACCCCGTTAAATCTTTTCCATAACGCGCAACTGCGCGCTTCGACTTCGCGGATTCTGTTTCACCTCCGCCTCGCTCGGCTTAATCGCTTTGCGACTCACTAAATTCAATTTCGGCTGAACCGGTTTGCGCAGTCCCGGAACGTCCACATCACCAATCACTTCATAATCCCGCGCCAACGTCCGGCTCCATTCCTTCACCACGCGGTCTTCCAGTGAATGAAACGTAATCACCGACAACCGTCCGCCCGGTTTCAAAATCTTTAACGCACCGTTCAACCCCCGTTTCAAAGATCCAATCTCGTCATTCACCGCAATCCGCAAGGCCTGAAACACGCGCGTCGCCGGATGCGCTTTATTGCCGCGACGCGGCGAAATCTTCTCGATCAAATCCGCCAACTGCCGTGTCGTCTGGAACGGCCGCATCTGCCGGTCACGCTCAATCGCGCGCCCAAACTTTCGCGACTCCCGTTCATCACCGTATTCCCAAAAAATCTTTGCCAATTCTTCAGCGCTCAACCGGTTGACCAACTGCGCTGCCGTCGCAGGCTGGCGCTGGTCCATTCGCATATCGAGCGGTCCTTCGGCCTGGAAACTGAAACCGCGTTCCGCAACATCCAATTGCGGCGAACTCACTCCCAGGTCCAGCAATACCCCGTCACAACTCTCCGTCGGCACCCACTCGCTCAGCTCATCAAAATTCCCGCGACGCAACTCAAAACGACCTTCAAACCTCCGCAACCGCTCCGCCGCAATCTCAATGGCGACGCCATCTCGATCGCACCCAAACAGGAACCCACTCGGGGAACTCGCTTCCAAAATGGCTGTCGCGTGCCCAGCGCCACCGAGCGTTCCGTCGGCGTAATAACCGCCCGCTCGAGGCTGAAGTGCTGCCAACACCTCTGCCAGCATAACCGGTTTGTGCGCGAAGGTTTCCACGCGTGCTCATTTTAACGTGTCAACAGGTTCCGGATTTGTAACCGCGACTTCAGACCGCTTCCAGGCGCTGCCCACCAGGTTCTTGCCTTTTGCCTTTTCTGCAAAAGCTCCGGACTTGGCCACCACCACCTCAAAGTCGGTGTCGGAAAGATCATTTCGCACCACAACGACGCGATCGAGCGACCACTCAGTTTGCACCGGCGCACTTTCGATTGCGCGCGACTTGCGTCGGAACAGGTTTTTCAGTTTGGCAAACCAGCCTTGCTTCACTTCCGCGGGTGCAAATGGCTCCTCACCGTTTTTCGGGAACACACCTATACTCAACACGGGAGGCACATCGGCCAGGTTTTGTGCAGCTTCGCCGGAACGCGGCTTACCTGCTTCAAACAACGATTCTGTTTGCATATCTTTTTCTTTCATTCGCTCATTTTTTGTCGGTGCGAGCGAAACCGGTCGTTTGGCTGGGGCAAAATTTGGCAATGGCGCGGACATTTTATATCGATGCGGCGCGTTCGCCGCCCGGTTGACACTCCGATTCAGCGTTAACAGGCGCATTAAACTCATACTTTTTATTCCATTAACCTAAATGCTTCGGACACCAACACTGAATCCGAGGCCGTCACTGTCTCGTAACGTGCCGGGTTCCAAATCTCGAACTGATCCAGCAACCCAACTATCACTGCCTGTCCATCCAATCCGGCAGCCTTTGCCATCTGGTCCGGCAGACAAATCCGCCCGGCCTTATCCAGCGTACACTGCTCCGAGGAACCACCGATCACCCGTTTTAAAGTTGTTTTGTTTGGATCCCCATTGGGCATCGCGTCTATATCAGCCATCAAGCTCGCCATCTTCTTCGGCGGCAACACCCGCAAACAGGGACCTTCCTTCGCTTTCGGCCAGACAATCACGGTGAACTGGAAGTCTTCCGCCTGTGGACGCCACTTCGAAGGCACCTGCACACGACGCTTATCATCAATGCCGTGCGCATAAGTACCGTTATAGAACTTCGAATTGGCTTCAGTCTCAGACATCTCTCAAGTTATTCACACCACCTGCCCCACAGTCTCCCACAACGCCCCACTTTAAACCACAGCCTCCCCACTCTGGTCAATAGTAATCCCTATGGAAGTTATTCCTAAGTTATTCACAATGGTTTCCCTGATGGGTAAAAGTCGTTAATAACTGCTTATCGCGAAGAATTGTTAACGCTAACGGCGGGCATCGGCAGTTTTGCCGTTGAATTATGGATCCATCCCATGTGCTGCCGACGTCTCCTCGGCAGAAAAGCACGCAGGCACCCCGCAAGGCGGATTGATCTCTCCTCTGCTGGCCAACTTCGCGTTGGATGGCATGGAGCAGGCAGTCAAAGCGGTGGCCAAACGAGGAGACAAAGTCAACTTCGTGCGCTATGCCGATCACTTTGTCGTGACGGGCGCAACACGGGAACTATACCGTTTCTCGAAATAGATTTCCGAAAAGGTGGCGACGACCTGCTGGTCGTCGCGGCAAACCGGCAGGTTTGCCCCACCTTTTCGGAACATCTATTTCGAGAAACGGTTTAGGTTTCACGCCCCTGCTTATGGTTATCGTTTTGCCACTTTCAACCCCACCCAAACCACTCATCCACAGCGACTTGCAACCATCCCCGAAACGCGCGCTGGACCTCGCATCCCCGCGGGACGCGACGTCCGCCGCGTGTTTCAGGTCGCATCCCCGCGGGACGCGACGTCCAGCGCGTGTTTCAGGTCGCATCCCCGCGGGACGCGACG
>JACDHS010000104.1 GCA_013820875.1 Verrucomicrobiota bacterium
ATTAGACCGGGTTTTCGGGCGGGACTATCTGATTGCCTTAGGTGGGCGTCTGGGGCAAAAACCATTTGACTGAACCTTGAATTGTTACGAGGGAAAGTCAAGCCAACAGCGTGATCCAAGAGAGTCCCAAATGGCTATTCCAGTTTCGCTCGAAACTGAGACTATAACGGTTCTCAAAAATCATTTCCGGATCCGTTGTGATTGGAAGCTTTGTTAAGCTCACCCTGATACGAATCCTTGGTTCCCACCACGTAAAGTGGTTTAGTGAATAATTTGTTTCACACCAGTGCGGATGCACGGAACGCCGCATTTATGCGGCAGCAGACTCCCGAACCCCAAAACGGTGCCCAGAACAACTGGCGCGTTCGGAACAGATTCACGTTCCTGCCGGATGAATCCGGCGTTCCGTTGCATTTTCAACTGAATCGTTCCAGCTTAACGTGGAAAAAGGGTGAAATCCGAGTCAAAAAGTCGTAAGTCATTTCGCTGGAGGGAGTTCCAGCATGGAGTGGGTTAAAAAAAGGCGCGATGGAGGTCCTCCAAACTATTCTGGAGCACTAAAATCGGCAATTTCAGTCCTCCAAACTATTTTGGAGCGCTGAAATCGGCAATTTTAGTCCTCCAAACTATTTTGGAGCGTTAAAATCGGCAATTTTAGTCCTCCAAACTATTCTGGAGCGTTAAAATCGGCAATTTCAGTCCTCCAAACTATTTTGGAGCGCTAAAATCGGCAATTTTAGTCCTCCAAACTATTTTGGAGCGTTAAAATCGGCAATTTCAGTCTTCCAAAACATTTTGGAGACTCAAAATTGCTGTCGGAGCCGTCTAATCTGCGCTGGACTGTCCGGTAGCGGTTCAGGAACGAGGATCTTCGCTTAACCCAGGTAACAGCGCATTCCTATGCCATGACGCCTCACCCCCGCTCTCAATCGCACCCGCCGCAAAGTGGAAACAGCTAATCAGATTCCCTTTTGTTAAACTTTTGGTTATAGTCATTCGACTCCTGATCGACATTTAGCATGGCAACCGCATCCAAGCAAAAGGTGAGCACTCCGTCTGCCCGGCGGAACGGTTTCACCCTCATCGAACTTTTGGTCGTCATCGCCATCATCGCAATCCTCGCCGCGTTGCTTTTGCCTGCTTTGAATGCAGGAAAGTTGAAGGGACAAGGAATCCAATGCATGTCGAATCACCGACAGTTGGCCCTCGCCTGGAGAATGTATTCCGATGATAATCAGGATCGATTGCTTTACGCGAGTGAACTGCCATGGGTTCCGTCCACGTTAGCTGGAGCCTGGGTGACCGGCACGCTCGATAACAATCCTTTGAATCGCTCCAACTGGGATCCTGAAGTAAACATCAAGAAAAGTCCGATGTGGCCCTATACCGGGAAGAACCTTGGCATTTGGAAATGCCCGGCGGATCGCTCCTCGGTGGTGGTGGATGGCGAAAAAAAACCACGTGTCCGCAGTATGTCCATGAATGTTTTCATGGGCGGTTGGGGCGGAACCTATGGAAACTGGGAGTTTACCAGCAGCGCACCGGCTTACACCAACCACATGATCTTCACCAAACAAACCGAGTTGGCACACAGGGGGCCCGACAAACTGTTCGTCTTTCTCGATATGCGGGAAGACAGCATCGATATGGGAAACTTCGCGACGAGCATGCGCGGTTGGCAGGACGAACCGGAACAATACGAGTTCTTCGATCTGCCGGGGAATTATCATCATTATGCGGGCGGGTTTTCTTTTGCGGACGGTCATGCCGAAATCAAACGATGGAAAGATCCGCGCACCACCCCACCACTGGTGCGTGATGGCTACGTCAAGGATGTTTTTAAATCTCCCAACAACGTTGACATCCGCTGGTTGCAGGAGCGAACTACGCGTAAGAAATAAACCAGAAGCGCAGAAACAAAGAGCCTTCTCCCCGATTTCACCACGCCAGCTTCAGCACGTGGCATGAAGGAATTTTCGTGTCGAAAAAATGCTTTTTTAGCGTTACTGCGCAGATTAGCGGTTTTCGCACTGCCCGATCAGGTACGCGCCTCCGGATATATAGATCACATCACACTCAGTAAGTCATAGGATGCAACAAGCAGAGAAATCCCGATTGTGCAGCGTATTCTGCGAATTGAGGTTTGGGCTAAGGAGGAAACTTATGGCTACTCAAACAATTCGAACAGGTGTTGATCTTCCGGCAGCTTTCAAACGCATCTCCTGGAGTGCTGTGTTTGCGGGTGTTGTCGTGACGATCATGGTTGGACTCTTATTAAATCTTCTGGGGATCGGCATTGGGCTTCACACAATTGAGCCGACAACGGAGGCAGCCCCAATGGCTGGACTCGGGATTGGGGCCGGTATTTGGTGGGTGGTGAGCAGTTTGATTGCTCTCTTTGCCGGAGGATACGTGGCAGGGCGCCTCGCAGGAGTGACCCGAACGTATGATGCAACCCTTCATGGGGTGTTGACCTGGGGAGTGGTTACTCTCATCACGTTCTATCTATTGACTACGACATTTGGAGCCTTGATCGGCGGAACGGCCAACATGCTCGGGCGTGGGCTGGCTGGTGGAGGCCAACAACAGCAACAGCCCGGTCAGCAAATCACTGCACAACATGGTGGTTTGGGCTCAGCGGCGGCAATGGCGCAAATTCGCGCCGAAGCCAATTTTCTGATCATGGGAGATGATCAGAAAACTCAAGCCACCGAGAACAAACAAAAGGTGGCGCAGGATCTCAACCAGGCTCTCACACGAATGTTTTCCCAGGGCGCAGTCAACGAATCGGAACGCCCCAAGGTGGTGAGCCTGATTGTCGCTGGAACGGGGGAACAACAACAGGCGGCAGAACAATTGGTGGACCGCTGGGCCTCGATGTACCAGGAGGGCCGAGTGCAATTTGAAGCCGCTGGCACCGGGCTCGAGCAACGGGTGGCGGAAGTGGGCGAACGCGCGGTCAAAGGCGTTGGCACCGCGTCATTGTGGTTGTTCTTCGGCTTGCTCCTGGGCGGGATCGCAGCCGCGCTCGGAGGCCGCACAGGTATTCCCGGCGATCTCGTGGTGAAAGAGAAACAGGTCAATCCATAATTGGTTCAAACCAGAATCCAGAGCCGTGGCGCTTCGCAGCCCCACGGCTTTTCTGCGTTTCTGGCACTGGACGGATCTTACACGATCACGCCAGGATGCCCTTCACCACAGGATCATGCACATCGGTCAAACGGAAGTCGCCGAATACTAAAAAACTGAACACTGAATACTTGCCCACCCACCCACTTCCCTGCTCTTATCGGGCACCATGAAACGCACTGTGCTTCTGCTTTGTTCCTTGCTCGCTCTCTCCACCCCTGCCTTCGCGCAACCCAAAGCGACCACAACCGAAAAGCCAGAGCCTCTCACTGGCCAAACCACCGATGGCTACCGCGGTATCTGGTTCACGCTGGGACAGAAATTACCTTACGGAGATAAGTATTCCGGCGGTCTCGGCACTTACACAGCCAACCATGTGCCGATGGCGGTTTACGCGCCGAAGGTTAACAAAACTTTTTTCACTTACGGTGGAACCGTCGAAGGCAAACGGCATCTGCTGATCATGGCGGGTTACTACGATCATAAGAAAAATGAGGTGCCGCGCCCAACCATTGTTCACGACAAAGTCACCGTGAATGATCCCCATGATAACGGCAGTATCGCCATCGATGAAAAAGGGCACGTCTGGATTTTTGTCAGCGGTCGCGGACGGACGCGCCCCGGGTTCAAGTATCGCAGTGTGAAGCCTTACGACGTCAGCGAATTCCAATTCATTTCTGAAGAAGAAATGACCTACCCGCAACCGTGGCCCATCAAGGGCGAAGGTTTCCTTCATCTCTTCACCAAATACACCGCCGGACGTGAACTCTACTGGGAAACGAGCAAGGACGGCGTCACCTGGAGCGAAGACCAGAAGCTCGCTGGCTTGCGAGGACATTATCAAACCAGCGGCGCGCACGGAAAGAAAGTGGCGACGTTTTTCAACCGGCATCCCGGTGGTTCAGTGGATAAACGAACAGACCTTTATTACCTGCAAACAACCGACATGGGCAAAACCTGGACCACTGCCGATGGCACACCGGTGGAGGTGCCATTGACCAATGACAGTAACCCTGCGCTCGTGTTTAGTTACTCTTCACAGGGTCAGATGATGTACGGCATGGACTTGAACTTCGACAAACGCGGTAATCCGATCCTGCTTTATATCGTGAGCGGAGACTTCAAACCCGGTCCCGATGCAGGGCCGCGCGAGTGGACTGTCGCGCATTGGAACGGCAAGCAATGGAACACGAACATCGTCACCCGTTCCGAGCACAATTACGATGTCGGCAGCATTTATGTAAAAGGAAACGAGTGGACCGTTTACGGCCCGAGCGAACGCGGCCCGCAACGTTGGGGAACGGGCGGTGAAGTGGCGATCTGGACGAGTCGCGACGAAGGCAAGACCTGGAAAAAGAAGGCACAAGTCACACAGGACAGCGAATTCAACCACACTTATGTCCGCCGTCCTGTGCAGGCGAAAGATCCGTTCTTCGCCTACTGGGCTGATGGTGATGCAGATAAAGTCAGCGTCTCCCGTTTGTATTTCGGCGATTCAAAAGGTCGTTACTGGCAGTTGCCCTACGATATGAAAGGTGAGTTTGCGAAGCCGATTGCGCTCAGCGGAAAAAAGTAAAACGACTCACCGCCGAAAAATCCAGAATCCAGAAATTAGGATGTCACCCAATGTCGCTCACGTCCCGAACCTATTCCGCAATCGAAAGTTTTTCAAAGCCCTCCTCGATCAACGCGATGTTCTGCACTTTGGCGAGTTTGGCGTAGAGACCATCCTGTTGGAGGAGTTCCTCGTGCCGGCCGCGTTCCACGATTTCGCCATGGCGCAGGACAAGGATTTGATCGGCATTGCGAACCGTGCTTAAACGATGCGCAATCACGAAGCTGGTGCGATTCGCCATGAGCCGTTCCAGTGCTTCTTGAATCAGCTTTTCAGTGGCGGTGTCCACACTGGCGGTCGCTTCATCGAGAATCAGTATCGGAGCATCCTTCAACAGCGCGCGCGCAATGCTCACCCGTTGTTTTTCGCCCACACTCAATTTCACACCGCGCTCACCCACGCGTGAGTCGTAGCCGCCCGGCAAACGCATGATGAACTCATGGCAATTGGCCGCTTTCGCTGCATCAAAGAGTTCCTCCTCAGTGGCATCGAGCCGGCCATAAAGAATGTTTTCGCGGATAGTGCCGTTGAAAAGAAAAGCTTCCTGGCTGACGATGCTGATCTCCGCCCGCAACGTGTCCAGAGAGAGATCGCTGACATCGTTGCCGTCTATGCGTATCTTTCCAGAGCTCGGGAGATAAAACGCAGGGAGCAAATTTACAATCGTGGATTTGCCCGCGCCGGTCGGACCAACCAATGCAATCATTTCGCCAGGACGCGCGTGCAGATTCACATCCTTCAAAACAATTCGTTCCGGTCCGTAACCAAAGCTCACATGTTCGTAAACGACATCACCGCGAATCCGCGTGAAAGCAGGTCTCGAAGTTTCCTTGGTGGCAGCTTGCGGACGCTGCTCCCGTTCCTCGATAAAATCCAGGATATCAAAAACCCGCTCTCCCGCGGCTCGCGCCGACTGGAGCATTTGATTGAGCCCGTGCAGTTTGCTGATCGGCTCATAAAAAAATGCGAGGAAAAGAAGGAACGCGGTCAATTCACCAATCTTCATCTCACCCTGGATCACCATGCTGCCACCAAGCCAAAGCACCAGGCCAGCTCCGAGGCCGGTGCAAAACGTCATGGCTGGCGAGTAGTAGGCCCACGCGCGCATCACGACAAGCGAACCATTGCGCAGGTCATCTGCCTTTTCTGCAAAGCGCGTGTCTTCATGCGGTTCACGGTTGAACGCCTTGATCGTGCGGACTCCCTGCAGGTTATCCATGAGCAAGGCATTCATCGCACTCGCTGCTTTCCGTTGCACGCGATAGCGTTTGTGCGCCGTCAAGGTGTACCAAAGCGCGCCGCCAGCCAGCAAAGGAATTGGAATCAACGCCACCATCGCGAGCAAAGGACTGGCCATAAACAAAAATGCCAGCACCCCAAAAATACTGAGCACCGCCACCACCCCCTGCTCTGTTCCATCGATTAAAAGTCGCTCCACCGAATTCACATCCTCAATGACGCGAGTCATCAGGTCGCCAGAAGAACGTTGATCAAAGTAGCCGACCGGCAAACGTTGCAGTTTTCCATACACTTCACGGCGCATGTCGTAGATAACGTTTTGCTCAAAAGTATTATTGATCCGAATGCGCAGGCTGTTGAACAGGTCACGCAAAAAGAAGGCGCCAATCAATGCGGCAATGGTCGGCGTCAGAAGATCGTAGCGACGCGCGTTGATGACCTCATCAATAATGAACCCGGTTGCTTTCGGGAAAACAAACGCGGCGGCCAGCGACAGAATCGCGCAGGTGATCGTCGCCACCGCCATCCACCTGTAGGGTTTCAGGTATTTCGAGACGCGCCGAATCGTTTCCCAATTGGAACGGGCCTTCGCTGAGAGAGTAGGATCATGACTATTCGACAAATGTGTGCGCGACATCGGCGGAGAAAAACTAGCATCGTTCAGTTCACTTGCGAAATGTTTCGTTGGCAACCCAACGCGCCCTTTGTGCAATCTCATTGTGGCCAAGCGCTCCGGAACCTAAAAAATAATTAGCCTTGGCTAATGGAAACTCGTAAGCTTCGCGAAATGGACCCGGAGATTGAGACAAAACATTCCACGGCTGTGGAGATGGCTGTCCAATGTATTTACCGGACAATCTTTCCGCAGGGAGACCAAACGTTCGTCGCAACAGCTTTCAATTGGGCACTGAGTTGTTTCAGTGGCAACTATCGCGATTACGGGCCGATTGATGCCAAATACCACGACCTCGAGCACACCCTTCAGGGCACGCTTTGCTTTTGCCGAATGCTGCATGGACGACACGTTGCCGGAGCGCAACCCGCGCTGACCCAACGCATGTTCGAACTGGGAGTACTCGCCATTCTGCTGCATGACACCGGTTATCTCAAAAGCCGCGATGACACTGAAGGGACCGGCGCGAAGTACACAATGGTTCACGTCAACCGAAGCATAGACTTCTCCGGTATTCTTCTCGAAGAAAAACAGCTTGCTCCGGCTGAAATCAATGCAGTCCAGAACATGATTCGCTGCACCGGGGTCAGTGTGGCTATCCAAAGCATCCCGTTCGAAAACGAATTGGAACGCCAAGTCGGTTTCTGCCTTGGCACCGCCGATTTGTTGGGGCAAATGGCCGCACCTGATTACGTGGATAAGCTTCCGATCCTTTACTCGGAATTCGAAGAATCCGCTCAGTACAACGCCGGGCGAGGCAGTGCGACTGGCATCTTCGGCAGCGTCCGTGATCTGATGGTAAAGACGCCGCTCTTTTGGGAAGGATATGTTTTCCCCAAGGTGAATGGTGATTTCGCCGGGATGTATAAGTTCCTCAATGTTCCCTACCCCGACGGCGGGAACTTCTATCTCCGACGCATCGAAGCGAACATCGCCCGGGTGAAAGCAAAACTGGCAGAGGGTGAATAAACCTAAAAACGGCAGTTCAACCGCTAATCTTCGCTAATAGTCGCTAGGATTGGTGAACTCGCCCTCACCAGGGACACGGCGACACTCACCCGAACACCCCCTTCACCATGGGCTGGGACAAGGTTGCTGGGACAACCCATTTTTTTCCCGGTGACGAGGAGACGAATTTGGACTGCGGCGGCAAGCGAAGCGCGACACCGCTTTCGGACGCCCAATGCGGAGTATTCAATTTCCTGTGCTTTTATGCGCCCGAAAGCGCTGTCGCCGCTGCGCTCTGCCAGCGCAGTCCAAAATGCTATCAGCGCATATTAGCGGTTCAACCGCTTTGCTGACAATAGACAGTCCCTTAATGCCCCGCTTGGTCGTTTAGCTTCACGCCGGTTTTCGACTTCACCACATTGAGCACCTGGGGAATATCAGTCACGCGCAGGACATTGAGATAATCCGGCCCCGTCCGATGAGATTGCGGCAGGTCGTGCAGGACCAATCCGTGGGCATTCTCTTCAAACAGGGCGGCATAAAGAACATTCACCGCCATGGATTGACGGGCGTTGACCGACATCTCTCCCCTGCTTAGTTCCAGTGCTGGAACGAGGTTCATCGCTTTGCGGATGTCCCAGACGCGCATGGCGTCCAACGTTTGCCCCAGGAGCATGAAGCGGCGGCGAATATGGGTCTGTTTCTTTTCCGCCGGATCCCATGTCGTCAATCCAATGCCACGAGGCGCAAGAAAAACGTAAGCCGATTTATTATTCAAAACTTCAGTCCGCAGCTTCGCGAAAGCGGCTGGATCACTCTGAATTTTCAGGAGACCCGTTTCCGCCTTCAGTTCGTTCGGGAATCCAGACGCCGCTCCCGTCAGCCATTCTTTCCACGCCGCTTCATCCAGAATTTCCAGGTGGACAGCCTTCGGTTCGCGCCGGTCCGGTCGCATAACATAAAGTCGCAACGTGACGTGCGGCTGAGTTTCGAAATCGTAAGCGGAAAATTGGAGCCCCTCCGAGGAGACGTCGAAAACCTTTCGTGCCACGGATGGACTTTCATCCTGCGGCCAACCGGCGAACACCTTTTCGCGAAGGGATCGAATTAACGTATCGCGCGTCGGTACCAATTGGTTCTCATTTACGGAGAGGCTTAACTGAGCGGTGGGAACAAACGTGTCCTGGATGCTGGCATTGATGGAGTCGCCCGGCAGTGTGTCGAACACTTTCAATTCCATTGGTTCAAACAACTTTTCCGCAGCCATTGAGATTTTTGGATCTTCGTTTTTCAGGAACCGATTGAACCAACGAAATGCCGGGACCTGCAGATCCTGTGTATCCTGGTGCGGTCCTTCGGTGATGAGCAATCCGAGATTGGTGGCAGCATTGTGAAGACGATAAATCTCCCGCACTTTGGCATGGGTGCGGATGATTCCTTCCAGCGGAAAGATACGATCTTTATCCGAATTGCAGAGGAGCAACGGACGCGGCGCAGCCAATGCAGCAAGGAGCGGGTAGTCCCAACGATAACTGTTCACGTGAAACATGCAGTCGCAATGTCCCTCAACCGCGTCATCCACCACATAATTTTCCAGGTCAGTAATGCCAGCCACCGGAGCCGCAACTTTGATCCGGTCATCCAGCGCCGTGATGACCCAACTGTAAGCACCACCGCCGGAACGGCCGGTCGCGCCGATTCTGGTTTTATCTACCTCCGGACGCGTTTCCAGGTAATCCAGCGCGCGAATATTGTTCCACGCTTCCACTCCGGCGGAAGTGTAGCCGCGAGAATTCCACCACCACATTCCCTTGTTGTGCGTGCCGTGATGAATGCCTTCGATCTCGCCAAGTTGTAAAGTGTCCACGATTAAACAAGCGTAGCCGTGACGCGCAAACCAGATGCCGTGATGTTGGTAAGCGGTCTTGTTCCCGAGACTGACGCCGTTGGTGAAGACTTTGGCGTGACCGGATAGATAAAGAATCGTTGGCGCAGGACTGCTGACATTTTTTGGCAGGTAAAGATTCGCGGTTACGTAAAGACCCGGCATTGATTGAAAGTGCAGTTTCTCGACCGTGAAATCTTCCCGCTCAATTTTGCCGGTGACGGTCGCTTTGAGATCGGACTTAACCGGAATCGGATTCAGCCCGAGCATGTCGAACAACTGTTCGCGGTATATCGGCTTGCGCGCTTCCCAATCTTCCAGCGTCCGGATGTCCGCGAGGCAGGCGTCTGCCAGCTTCTCAGTTTCTGCGCGAAAATAATCCGCCAGCATTATGTCTCCAGGGAGTTCCTTCTCCGCTGCATTTGAAATCAAGGCCATCGATACAAAAAGGAAAACGGCGAACCGCGGATTCATGTCATCGAGCATCCATTCTACAGAAACAAATGGCAAGAAAGGGCTGCCTTGGCGGATCGGTTGTGAACTGTGGTGGGTCGAAACCTATTCTTAACAAAACGGTGTCAGTTCATCTCACCTTACATTGTCTTGCAAGGAACTGAAATGCGCCCTTCCACTATCGTTTAGCCGAGTTTCTGACGGTTGCCGGCGGAAGATTGGACAGCTTTTCTCCGACGATTTTTGTGAAACGTTCCGCAGCGGGAATATCCAGATGGGTAAAGTCTTTGAAATCCTGATCTTCGAACACAAGAAATTCCTTCTGCAGGAGTTTTATCCCGAATCTCTTTTGGGCCTCTTCAAGAAAGGCGAAGTAAGCGGCATCAAAGAGAACGTTTTTACGACTTTCCGCCACGACGGGGAGCACAGGCATTGTCACCCAGTAAACCTGGATACCATTTTGTTGCGCCAGATCCAGGAACTTCTCGAAATAGTGCCGGTTAAAGGAGAGCACTTTGAAACCTCTTTTATACATTGGATGCAAGTCTTCCTCGGAGTAATGACGTTCGGCAGCGATCCCGGCTGAAGGCATCTCATTTTGCTCTCGAAGAACCAGTTTCGGAAACAAAGGCGCAGGTTTTTTCAACAATTCCCTAATCGGCTCCCGATGACGAAAGGTATATGACAGTTTGCATACGCCCCCATACACCGCTTCGAAGGGTTCTTTTCTGGACATGACAACGTCCCAACTCTCACCCCAATCACAAAATGCACCCACCAGGAGGGCAACACGTTTGCTGTGAAAGGTATGAGGCGACGGCCCATAAATAATATTTTTAGGCGCACTCCCCGCCTTGATCTGTCGTTTCAGGATGAAGTATGGAAATTCAGGACCGGTGCCTCCCAGTGCGTAATTGTAAACGGTTTTTCCCGGGGGCAGATATTCCTGGAGCTGGTCCGCAATCAAACCACCCTGGGCCACTGAATCACCCATGATTTGGAAATCGGGAGCAGGATTCGGCAGTGTTCGGTTGACGTTAAATGAAGTCATCAGGCTGTTCTGCGGGAGAAAAGCAAATGCCGTCTCCAGCACAATGACCATCGCGATAAACAGTCCGATTGCGGCGAACTGGTTGCGGTTCTTAAAACTGAAAATAGATAAAAGATTGCGCATCGAATACTCCGAAAATTGCGATCAAATAAAAGCACACCAGATAAAAGCTGGTTTGCAGCAGGACAGGGCTTTCTCTCACGGCCTCCAGGTTGTTCCGCGCGTGCTGATAGAGCTGCACGAGTAAAAGGAGGCCACAGTAAAAAAGGATTTTGACAACCAGCCCCACCGTTTCGGGGCTCAACTGGAAGGCGAACAACGCTTTGGTCATTGCCATGAGTTGCTCAAAACTTGCCGCGCGGAAAATTAGCCAGCCGTAAAGGGTTAAACCGAACATGAACGCAATGCGCGTCCATCGCCAAACGAATTCGCCCGCGGGCGAAAACGATGGAACTGGCAAACTCTTTTGGATCAATCGATGCACACAAAGCAGGGCGCCATGATAAAATCCCCAAATCACGAAAGTCCATGATGCCCCGTGCCAAAGGCCGCCCAGAACCATTGTGAGCATGAGGTTGATGTAGGTCCGAACCTCCCCCTTCTTGCTTCCGCCCAGCGGTATGTAGAGGTAATCACGCAGCCAGGTGGATAAACTAATGTGCCATCGCCGCCAGAAATCCTGCGGACTAGTGGCAAAATACGGCAGGTTAAAATTCAGCATCAATTCAAACCCCATCGTCCGGGCCACACCACGAGCAATATCGGTATAGCCCGAAAAATCTCCATAAATCTGAAAGGCAAACGCCAGCGCCCCAACAAATACCTGCCCAGCCGAAAAATCACCGGATTGATTGAAGATGGGATCCGCGATCAGTGCCATGTTGTCCGCGATCACCATCTTTTTGAACAATCCCCACATAATGAGGTGAAAACCTTCCGTGAAGTGTTCTTTCCTCACCTTTCTGGGAGTGGTCACCTGCCTGAGAAGATGTTGCGCACGCTCAATCGGACCTGCAACCAATTGTGGAAAAAACGCCACATAAAGCATGAAATCGAAAAACCGGGTGCAAGGTTTGAGCTGACGCCGATAGATATCGATCGTGTAGCTCATCGATTGAAAGGTGTAGAAGGAAATTCCGACAGGCAAAATGATGCTCAGCGTGCTCGGACGCACCTGAACTCCAAACGTGGCCAGCAATCCCTGTAGGTTTTCTGCAAAGAAATTGCAGTACTTAAAAAATCCGAGAAACCCCAGATTAATGAAAATACTCCAGAAAAGGATCACCTTTCTTCGCCGATCATCCTCGGATTTGTGCAGCATTTGGCCGACGACGAAATCCACGGTGGTGGAAATTAGAATCAGTGAAAGAAAGCGGTAATCCCAGGCGCCGTAGAACAGGTAGCTGGCGCCCAGCAACATCAAGTTTTGTCCACGATGCGGCAGAACAAAGTACAACGACAGGACGGCGAGGAAGAAAATTCCAAACTCAATGGTGTTAAACAGCATGCCAGCATTTTTCGAACGCAGCTTTCAATCTGCGTGTTTTTAGGACCATAAAGGTTAGAGAGGCGCCGGGCCTGAAACAAGAAAATACCGGTTTTATGGAACACAGCATCAGGAAAGCGCTTACATTCACCATGATGTGATGGAAAGAGTTCTGGTTGTGCGAAGCATCAGCCGCTGCAATCATGGCTTTCGGACTTTTACGTTGCTCCCATTCCCGTACGCGCTGCGGCTGACTCTGCGAGCGTGACCTGTGCGGTTACGCCGCGCTCCGGTTGCTTTTATGAATAAACCTCAGGCATTTCCACTCCAACAGTTGTCAGCGTAACTCGCTGCTGTTCGTTTACGTCAATTAAAGTGCGCTATGAAGTTGAATGCTGATGTTTCGGAAGTTCCCTGGAAAAAAGTCGTCCTAGTAGCTGCCGTCTTGCTCATCGTTGGCGGCGCGGCTTTTGGCGGGTGGATAGCTTATAATAAGGCTCCCTCGCATCCTCTTACCCCGGAAGGTAACAAAACCCTGGTCCAAAGGTATTTAAAACAGCGCGCCGAACGAAACGAATTCAAGCCGGTTATGGAGGTGGCCAGTGATAAGAACCCCTGGAACCTCCTCAAGGTTCAATACGATCAACCGCCCGATTATAAAACGGTTTACCGGAATATCGGCGAACATCTTATGATCGCCGAACATCTACTCAGTCAGTCTGAGGCCCGTCAGCAAGCCAATGGCATGCGCATCGCCTCGGAACTCTGTGACATCGCTGTGGATGTCGCTGTGGATCCCTGGCTTGCCGCGCGAATTTGCGATGCCTACATCATGCCGAATTTAGATAAGATCGAAGAGAAGCCAAAGAATGGCCCCAGCCGGGAGCAATACATGAATATCGCGGCAAAAATCTATCGTGTGGCGGAGGAGAAAGAGCGCCAGATCGAACTGGGCAAAGCGTATCTGGCCCAGGCCACCCCTGGCCAACGGGCGGATCAGGCACGCTGGCGTCTGGCTCGCACCCTGGAACAGAATGGTGATAAAAAAGAAGCTTTGAAGTATTTCCAGGAAATCACGCATCCCAGCCTGACCAACGATGTGACTAGACGAATCGCGACGCTCGAAAAAAGCCTGCAGACCGCAAAACAATAGCCTTTCTTCGGCAACAGAACACCCGCGACGATTCCGGGACAAATTACGACTTCTTCACGCCATTCTTGTGTTCGACATACCGTTTGACGGTCCGCGGATCGAGATTCGTCCTGCGCGCCACTTCTTCAAATGTCCCGTGGCGTTGGTAAAGCAAGCTACAGTAATGGGAGAGCACCTCCTCCGCGTTTAACGAGCCGCTGCTCAGGTCCAACAAAAATCTGTCGGTTGAATCACCGATCTGAACATCTCCCTCATAACGGTTGTTCAACAAAATGCGGCGAATCGCTTGTTCCAGTTCTCGAAAGTTACCCGGCCATCCATACCTTTCTCCAGGTGAGTTCTTCAGGGCGGTGCGCACCACATCCACCAACTCAGAAACTTTCTCCCCGGTCATTCGTGCCATGATGTGTTCCAGAAGTGCGTCAAGTTCAGAGGGGAGTTCTTCAAGGCGTTGGCGCAAAGTGGGCAGAACAATGACGTCAGAACAAAGACGATAATAGAAATCGTCCCGAAAAAGTTTTTCCTGGCGCAGCTTTTCCAGCGACTTGTTCGTCGCGGCTATTACCCGCCCGCGAAACCGCACTTTATCACGACTGCCAACGGGCGAGAAAACGCGCTCTTGCAACACCTGCAACAGCTTGATCTGCACCGGCACCGAGACATCGCCAATTTCATCCAGGAAGATGGAGCCATGTGGACTACAACGGGCGAACACCCCTTGATGCGCTTCAATCGCGCCAGTGAAAGCGCCCTTGCGATGACCGAACAGCTCGGATTCGATCAGCGTTTCGGGGAATTGCGAGAGGTTCAGTGAAATAAAATTTTCGGCGAAGCTCTCTGCGAAACAACCAGCCTTCTCGTGAAAGGGAATGAAGCTGGACCGGCCAATCGCAGCAGCAGCAGCGCCTTTCCCGGTCCCTGTTTCACCGAGCAGAAGCGTGGAAAAATCTTCCATGCGATTCCACAGGAAGCGGTCGTACCACCGGATATTCGAGGTAAAAACATTATTCCAAAGTCGCCGCCGCAATTCCTGCATACTGAGCGACTGCCCAATCAATCCGTGGACGATAAAGAAGTGAGCGCGGCGCAACTGGTAAAAAATGCCGAAGAAACGAAGGGATTCATCGCGCGAAAAACCGCGACTGCCCAATGCATCGAGAAGCTCAGTTGCAAAGGCAACTTTACACGATTTTTCGCCTGCCCTGATCTGCTCAAGAACGAGTTGATCCAATGCATCAAAGAAGCGGTGATAAACTTGAAAGAGAAACGCATGCCGCATCACGTCGCGATCTTCCTCGCGGAAATCCCGGAAGCGCAGCGATGCCGCATCCATCTTTTGCAATCGATCGGTCACCGCCTCAAACAGAACCTGGGCGTCACCTCTGGGCGATCCAGTGAGTTTGAGGTTTAACTCCCGACGTTCGGCGCTGAAAGGGTTTGCAAAAGCAGTTTGCGCAATTAATTCCCAGAACTCACGGTCGGCAGATTCAATATTTCGAAGCGACACGCACTTTATGTAGCCCATCTCAACATAAAATGTCGAATGCATATCCGAACGGAAATAACCAGCCCTCAGCAGGATTGTGTGCAACCCACTGCTTTTCAACAGCTTGCCATCCACCAACCGAGTTTGGCATGCCGAATGTATATGAATCATTTGGCCACACTGTTGGCCACATCAAATGAAAGGATTCAAATCTATGAAAAAATCTAAATGGGCGGGGCTGCTTCTGGCTGCGGCTTCGTTATTGCAGTTGGGCCAACCACAAATTGCCGATGCCGCAGGGTTGCTGGTGGCGGACGGCGGGTTCGGCGGAGTGCTCGAAATCAAGGAGCACGACGTCAATGTCACGATCAATAACGGCGTGGCCGTGACCAAAGTGACGCAGATTTTCCATAACACTGAAAGCCGCCAGGTCGAAGCGCTCTACACCTTCCCGGTTCCGAAGGGAGCTTCGGTCGCGAACTTCAGCATGTGGATCAATGGCAAGGAGATGGTGGGTGAAGTGTTGGAGAAGAAAAAGGCGCGCGAGATCTATGAAAGCTACAAAGCCAAACGCATCGATCCGGGCATTCTCGAACAGGTGGATTATAAAACATTCGAAATGCGCATCTTCCCGATCGGGGCGCAGGCAGATCAAAAAGTTCAGATCACTTATTACCAGGAACTGGAGTTCGATCACGATTGGGCAACGTACATTTATCCGCTCGCCACCACGACGCGGCGCGAAGTGGATTCGCGCACGACCGGCAAGTTCGCCTTCTCACTTGAAACCAAATCAGCCGTTCCGATCAACGCCATGGAAAGTCCAAGCCATGGAAACGACATCGTGATCGCGAAACATGATCCGCACCTTTTCCAGGCGAGCCTGGAAACGAAAAGCGGTTCGCTCGCCAAAGACATTGTCATCGGCTACCACCTCTCCCGCGCGCAGACCGGTCTCGATCTCATCACCTCCAAAGTGGACGGCGAAGACGGATATTTCTGTCTGACGATGACCGCTGGCGACGACCTCGCCAAACTCGACGATGGGATGGATTACGTTTTCGTTTTGGATATCTCCGGCAGCATGGCTGATGACGGCAAGTTGCTCGTCTCGAAAGATTCCATTGGAGCGTTCATCAATGAGTTGAGTGAAAAAGATCGGTTCGAAGTGATGACCTTCAATGTGCAGGCGAATGTCGCATTCAGGGAATTGCGCGATGCCAATGACACCGCGAAAACTGCCGCCAGTCAGTTCCTCGCCACGCAACGCGCCCGGGGAGGAACCGTGCTGAATCCTGCAATGAACACCGCCTACAAATATGCGGCGGCAGATCGTCCGTTGAACGTGGTCATCCTGAGCGATGGCATGACCGAGACCGGTGAAAGACAAACATTGCTCAACCTCATTAAGCAACGTCCCCGCAACGCGCGTGTGTTCTGTATCGGTGTCGGAAATGAAGTGAACAAACCGTTACTCGAACAGATGGCGCAGGACTCCGGTGGATTAGCCTCGTTCATTTCGCGCGGAGATGATTTCACCCGCCAGGCCAAGGCGTTTCGGCGCAAGCTGACCCGCCCCGCCGCGACTGATTTGCAAATTGATTTCGGCGGCATCCAGGTTTCAGATGTGCAACCGGAGACGCTCCCGAACCTTTATCACGGTTCCCCGGTTCGGATCTATGGCCGCTACAAAGGCGGCGCCGAAGCAAAAGTCTCCGTGCGCGGTAGCGTCAATGGGATCGAGTTCAAGCAAACGGCCAACCTGAACTTTCCGAAGAAGGATGACAGCAATCCGGAAATTGACCGCATGTGGGCATGGCACAAAGTGGATGCCTTGCTAAAACAGGCAGATCGGAACGGCAATCGCGCTGCCGTCGTGGATGAAGTCATCCGTCTCGGCGAAGGCTACTCCATCGTCACGGAATACACCTCGTTCCTGGTGCTGGAAAACGATAATGAATATAAGCGCTGGAAAATTGCCCGAACCAACTTGTTGAGGAATGACCGTGACCGGAATGCCCAGGTTGCCCGGCAGAAAAACCTCGATGCCATCCGCAATAAAGCAATGGCCGATATTGGTCCGCAGGAGCAACCCGTCGCGAATCCGCAAACCAGCGCACAACCAGGAAGCCAACGGTTTACTCCTCAAGCCCAGCAACCGGTGCAGGAAGTCGCCAGTTCCAGGAACTCCGGTCAAAGCCACAACTTCAACTTTGGCGGAGGCGGCGGTTCTGGCCCAGTCGGCCCGCTCTTCATTCCCCTGCTCTGGTGGATGCGCCGTCTGAAAAACAAAAAGGTTTAAACAAATTGAAATGGATGGCGGGCACAATAAAGCCCGCCATCTTCTTTTGGCGTAAATTTAAAACGGATGATATCTGTTTTCCCCTTTTCCCCGACAGGCAAGATGCGCTGTCTTACTCTACGCGGCGAAGCCGCCTTTAAGGTAGGACAGGCTTCCAGCCGCTTCCAGCCTGTCCCTCCAACAGAACAGACTACACACGCTTTAATCAAACCCGCTTCTCTTTATGCAGAGCACCATTGCAAATTCCTTCGCCCCACCGGAAACGACCCGGCATTCATCCGCAAGGAAGTTTGATCTGTGGATATTCATCGTTCTCCTCGCCGGTTTGAACATCCCCCTTCTATCAGGTGGATGGAATCACGCTTTCACATTTCTGCCCGGCGCGGTCGGCGCGGGAGAATGGTGGCGACTACTGACCTTTCCGTTCGTCCATGTGAACCTTTACCATCTGCTCATTGATGGGATTGCGTTTGCCCTGCTCTACTCGTCACTGTCCGAGAAATCTGCCTCCAAACGACTCTGCATCTTCTGCGCTTCAGCAGTCGGTAGCCTGCTGGTCTCTCTCTGGACCGATGTCGAAGTGCAGAAGGTGGGGTTGTGCGGTTTGTCCGGAGTCGCTCATGGTTTAATGGCGGTGTGCGCGCTCGAAATGTTCACAGCACGCGAAAAGGCGGCCCGAACGTTTGCTTACATATCATTCGGTATCCTCTTTCTGAAATGCGCACTGGAGGCAATCACCGGCCGTTTGATCTTCGACATGGTTCACCTGGGATCAGTCGGTGTGCCCATCGTGGTGTGTCACGCGGGAGGAATGCTGGGGGCGCTGGGTGCGGTGCTGGTAATGAAACCACTTAGAGCCGGTCTGAAAATGGGTGGAATGGGCTGTTATATTACCATAGAGCCTTTCGAACGCCCAAAGAGTCGGCCGCAGGTTGCCGCCGACAACGGGATGGAAAAACAGAACTGTAGAGTCGATTTGCCGCTTTGCGGCAGGGCCCGTTCCACCCATTTCAGACAGACTCTCAGGCGAACCCCTGATGGCTCAGTTAGGAACTCGTCCAATTGAGGCTCCATGGCTTAGGCGTACGTTGAACCATGTTAAAATGGGCTTTGATTTTTTTCGTAGTGGCGCTGATCGCTGCTGCTCTCGGATTCACCGGAGTTGCGGGCGCGGCGGCAGGTGTTGCCAAGTTCTTGTTCTTCCTGTTTATCGGAATCTTTGTGGTCATGCTGATTCTCGGACTGATCGCAGGACGCAAGATGTTCTAGCAACACAATGTGCTGCCGGCAGAAGGCTTTGGACAGGGAATACGTGCAAAATGCTGCCTTGCGCGCTACTTGGAAACCCTGCCAGCGGGACGTTTGTGAACACGAACGAAACCTGGACGATCGGTCATTCCAACCTATGACATCTTCCTATTGTAACTACTTTTGCGACTCCCCTGAAAACGTCCTCACCACCAACACCGTGCTCCTCACACTTTCACCGCCGTTATTCACAGCCGAAAGCGCCACCTCCACCTCCGAATCACTCGGCAACTCCTCCATCAACATGTCCAAATCCGACGTGCTGCCCACGAAAACCATCTCTGCATCCACACCGACCACCCGTTTCCAGCCGCGGTAATGTTCCGCACGCGGTGTCGCCGGCCACCTGATCGAAATCGCATTCGTCCCAAGCAGAACTGCCGTCACACCGGTCGGCGCATCCGGCGTCGGACGTGCGCCCACTTTATTAAAACCAAACTCCACCCAGCGCGAATCGAGCGGATCCAGTTTCAAGCGAAGCGCACTGCTCAGCTCGCGCAGGATATAACGCACCTCCTCCGCCTTCGCCGCCCGTGCTTCCAACAACCGCTGCAACGTCCCCTTCTTCTGGTTTACGACCGTGTTCGCCGTCATCAACATCGTTTCCAGGTCCCTCGTTTTCGTCGCCACAAGGTTCGGATCATCGGCGCCCAGGTCAGGATTTGCCGCCAGGTGACTGCCCATTTTGGTCAGGGTCATTAACAAATTGCTCACCCTGGTGGTCACCTGCAGCGATCCCACGAAACCGAACGCTTCCCACGCCTGCGAATACTTCGGCGTCAAGCTTGGCTTCACCAATTCCCGAACCGCGCGAATGTGGTTACGAACTTTCCGAATCGCCAACCGCCGGGCCGCCGTGGCGTTCCTGAGATCCAACCGGGCCTGCTCATAACTTCCATCGGAGGCAATCAACGCCCCCTTCTTTGCCTGCATACTCGTGCCCATGTTGGCGGGCAATCCAAGGACCGCTCCATACTTGAGAACCCCCGGAATGGCAGAAGTAATCTGCGGAATCAATTTCAATGGTGAACTGGTGATCGTATTCTTCATAATTTTACCCAAAAAGGACTCAAAGGCGGCGAAAAATGACAGTTTCCAACCGACTTGGCCACTATTTTCAAATAAAACTTCGTGTTGACCGGTTACCACCGATTTTTTGCAAAAAAACACATGCAATTACCAGTAATGACCATAAATTTATAACAAATCATTTATGATCCCTAGTATCGCTTCACTTAATATAATAGATCGTCCAACTATTCCGGTAATGACGGCCGTTTTACGCAACATTATCTAGGATTTTCGGTAAAACTTATCGTTTTAATGTAGATGTCTTACATTTCCTGGTATGGCTGACTCTTTCTCAATAAAATGCCAATATTTCTTGGTAACGCTGACTGTTTTATAACGAATCGGTTAACCATACCGATAAATCTGACTGAATTTTTCTAAATCACTGGCCATTAAAGCAGATCGACTATTTCACAGTGAGATTCTTTACTCCGCCAGAAGTTTGTTTGCGGGGCCGCCACGCTATGAGAGCCCAATTGTCGTAGACGGCAAGGCATCGAGCCTCGTGTCTTTTGCCGCAGAGCGGCAGTTGACGGTAGCCATGGGTTTTAAACCGGTTTTAAACCCACGGGTAGGGCTGAAAGTCCGGCATGTGATAGCCCGGGGTGAAGCGAAGAGAGCCCCGGGTGAACGATTCACATTATTTTCCAAGCCCTGTAGGGGCGACACATCTCACATCCAATGATCTGTGTCGCTCTTTCAGAGCTTTGGGTTTCATCGGATTTCACCTGGGCCTTGCTCGTCGGACTCGCTGCTGCCCAGGCTTTCAATAGGGGTAGGGATGACGCATTGGATTGCATCACCCCTCCCTCCGAACCGGACGGGCGGTTTTCCCGCATCCGGCTCTCCAGTTAGAAGGCCATGTTCTGGATTGGCAGTTTCAATTGCGGGTC
>JACDHS010000212.1 GCA_013820875.1 Verrucomicrobiota bacterium
CACCTGATATTAGGCGAATGACAGTCGAAAGCGGGAAAATCGGACACACCCGCCCCAAGTAAAACCAACCCTTTTCGCGGCCCTCGCTGAAAAACACGAGTTTCCGGCCAGACACTAGTTAGGCGGCGAGTCCATTTTGAGTTCCTGTGAAAGATTTCCCACACGTCGCCCCAGGGCTTCCATTGTGGCGATATCGCCGGCATTTACTTCTGGAACTGTGCCGGTTGGTTGAGCAGTAGCGCCCATGACACCGAGATACGAACCGAGCCGGTTCATGCCATCGATACTGTTGTGATGGGCATTGCCGATCCAAACCATTCCATGCTGCGCGGCAAAAAGGCTGAGGTATTGCAATGTACTCAATTTATCTCCACTCAGTGAACCGCTGTGGGTGAAACCGGCGGCGATCTTGTTCTTCCATTCTTGTGCAAACCAGATTCCACCCGTTGCATCGACGAACGCTTTGAACTGGGCGGCAACGCCTCCCATGTAAGTCGGCGTGCCGAAGATGATCGCATCGGCCTGCTTGAGTTTTTGAAGTAGTGCTTCGTTTTGGAAACGTCCGCCCACGATGTCTCTACCATCAACCGGGAGAAGCTCCGCAGTAACATCAGTGATGGATGAGGCGCCGCGGTGTGCTGCCTCCGCCATTAGTTGTGTATGGCCGGACCCGGAGAAGTAAACGATTGCGATTTGTTTCATATATTTCAGTAAGTCGATTTGTTCCGACGCGATGAGACTACCTTCGTGCAGGTGGGCTGCGGAAATATCATGTTCCTTGCCTAAGCATACCTTTTGGATATTGTCGAACTGGTATGGAACTTCGTCACCTGCGCTACTTCATTGCTGTCGCGGAGGAGCAGAACGTGACTCGCGCTGCGGCGCGGTTGCACGTTTCTCAGCCGCCGTTAAGCCGACAGATTCACGACCTGGAGAGCGAGTTGGGCGTGGCGTTATTTGAGCGGACGGGCAAATCGGTGCGGTTGACGGATGCGGGACGGCTGTTCCTGGATGAAGCGCGCGCTGTCGTGTTGCGCGCGGAAAAAGCAGTTCAGGCGGTGCGCGCTGTTGCTGCCGGGACGAACGGGGAATTACACCTCGGGTATGCCCCATCGCCTACCGTCGGCATCCTTCCCGCGGCGTTGCGCGCCTTCCGCAAGAAATCTCCTGGTGTGCGGGTGATCTTGCATGATCTGTCGTCTCCAGAAATGCTGGCTGGCTTGCGCGATGGAAAGTTGCACGCTGCATTGATGGTGCAACCTTCAAAGCAGGCTGGGCGCGGCCTGTTGTTTGAAAAACTGGATGAATTTCCGATCGTCATTGCTATACCCCTTGGGCACCGGTTGAGTCGCCGCCGATCAGTAGCTCTCCGCGATGTTGTTGGAGAGCCGATCGTTGCGTTCTCGCGCAAGGAATATCCTGATTACCACGAACTGCTGGCGCGAATCGTCGGTCCGCATTTGAAACAATTAAGATTCGCAGAGGAATGTGATAGTGGCACGAGCCTCATCGCCGCCGTTGAATCAGGCAAAGGTATAACTTTCAGCGCGTCGTTTATCACAGAGACTGCAGGACGGCGTTTGAATTATATTCCATTAATCCCTGCTCCTTCTCCTCTCATTGTGGGGATCGCCTATAGAAAAGAGACTTTAACCCCGCTGGCACATTCTTTCGTAGAGACAATTCGATCTGTCGTGGTCCCTCGTCCATGAGCCAGCGTAGATTGCCTGGCAGCTCACGCTTTGTGGCCGCCCGGCATTGGAAACTGCTGGACACTGTATAGGAATTCTACTGTCAACGTTGGTTATAATCCAACCCCACACACTGTTTGGACATTGTGCGGCTTCCTAATGGTGGCCAAAAGACGGCATTCTCGCATTTTTCTTACTGCGCTGATGCGCTGGTTTGCTACGGTTTGCGGCAATGAAAGCCCGCTATTTGGTTTTGCTCGCGCTCTCCCTCGTATTTGCTTGCGACAGTTGGGGACAGACCAATGAGCTGGAGTTTACCCGCGCGGAAGATGTCATTTATGGTCGGAAGTTCGGCACTGCATTGACGATGGATGTTTTCACGCCATCCAAACCCAATGGCTACGGAGTCGTCTGGGTGGTGAGCGGTGGATGGTTTTCGGCCAGGGAAGCGATCCAGAAACGCGACCGTTTTATCACTCCGCTTCTTGAACGCGGCTACACCGTGTTTGCTGTCGTGCATGGTTCGCAGCCGAAGTTCACGATCCCGGAGATCACCGAGGACATGCATCGTTCCGTGCGGTTTATCCGGCATAACGCGAAAACCTATGGCATCAAACCAGATAAAATCGGTGTGGCGGGCGGCAGTGCCGGCGGGCATCTGTCGTTGACACTTGGCACGCAGGGGGCGATCCGTCTCGGCGAAGCCAAAGATGCGGTGGATCGTGATAGCAGCGCGGTGCAGGCGGTGGCCTGCTTCTTTCCGCCAACCGATTTTCTGAACTACGGCAAGCCCGGTGAAGATGGGACGGGAGTTGGCATTTTAAAAAATTTCAAACCAGCCTTCGGCCCGCGCGCGGATGATCCGGAAGATCGCAAGGCGCTCGGGAAAGAAATTTCTCCAATTTACTTTGTCACCTCGGACCTCCCCCCGACACTGATAGTGCATGGCGATGCGGACAAATTGGTGCCAATTCAGCAGGCGGAAACATTCGTGCAACGCGCGAAGGAAGTCGGCGCAACCGCGAAACTCATCATCCGCGAAGGCAAAGGGCACGGTTGGCCCGATATACAACCGGACATGAAAGCTTTTGCTGACTGGTTTGATAAACATTTAAGAGGGGAATAGATCCCCTTCGGCACTTAATCATAGTCTCCCCGCTTAAATGCTTTGAATAGAGAGTAAGATTAAGAAGATTAGGATTAAGAGAAAACGCTTCCGAACCTCCAGGGACTTATTATGACAGATATTCCACCGATCATCGCTTCGAGCCAGCAATCCGCCACACCGGTTTCGTCCCAGGAGCGTAATCATGTCCTTGATGTGCTGCGCGGGTTTGCGTTGCTCGGAATTTTGCTCGTCAACATGGCGCTGTTCAGTTGGCCGGTTTACTACCTGTTCAGTGGGGTTGGGGTGGGTTCCGGGCCAACGGATAAGATTGTTGATTGGGTCGTGCGATTTTTCGCAGAGGGAAAGTTTTACCCATTGTTCTCGCTGTTGTTCGGGATCGGAATGGTGATGCAGATGCAGCGCGCAGAAGAGCGGGGCGTCTCATTTCCACGTCTGCACATACGACGCATGCTGGCGCTCCTGGGCTTCGGTGTTGTTCATGCGTTTTTCATTTGGGAAGGTGACATCCTGATGCTCTATGCATTGCTGGGATTGGTCCTGGTGGCATTTCGCAAATGTAAACCAAAGACGCTCGCCATCTGGATTGCTCTTTGCCTGCCTGTGCCGATCGTCATTTATGGCGGGCTTTGGGTTTTGATGACGTTGCTTTCGTTTGCGCCAGGAGAAGAAGGGAGGGTCAACATGGAAATAGCCAAATGGCTCGCCTCCCAGCATGAATTGGGCGCTCAAAATATCGAAGTATTTGCGAACGGAACTCTTGGTGAGGTGATGCTGCAACGGATTAAAAATGCGTTGTACATCTACAGCATGTCTTTCATTTATGCGCCGGTTGTTTTTGCCATGTTCCTGGCCGGGCTATACGCGGGGCGTCGTGGCATCTTGAAGAATCCGGGCGAACATCTGCCATTGTTCCGGCGCATCCTGGTTTTTGGATTGTGCGTGGGTGTTCCTGGAAATGTGCTCCTGGTGGCGGCACACCATTTTACGATCGTTGGAGGCGAAATGTCCTGGTCGTGGTCTGTGGCTTTCTCTGTTGCGCTGGCCGTCGGGTGCCCGGCGCTCATGCTGGTTTATGTCTCGGCAATTGTCCTTCTCTTCCAGCGGGAATCGTGTCGCGGCAAACTGATGCTTCTCGCTCCCGTCGGACGCATGGCATTGAGTAATTACCTGCTGCAATCCATTGTTTGCACCACCCTCTTCTACAGCTACGGACTTGGCTTCTATGGGTCGGTCGGTCGTGCCGCGGGGGTTGTGCTGGCGGTTGTGATTTTTCTCCTGCAAATTCCATTGAGCAGGTGGTGGCTGTCCCGGTTTCAGTTTGGCCCGGCAGAATGGCTCTGGCGTTCTGTCACATACCGGCGCCGTCAACCGATGCGGCGCGCCGTCTCCACTGCTGCGATATAAAGTGAAACCGAATATCAAACTTGCCGAAGCGATCACTCCCGACGGGGCATCGCTCGTGCTCTACGAACATGACGGCACGTTTTGCATCCGGTTGAATGGACAGGATCTGATGCATTCGGCAGTCGCGGAATCAGAACTCCTTTTGGGGGAACTTGCGGCAAAAAACATTTCCAATTACGCGCAGCCTACAGTGTTGATCGGCGGCCTTGGACTGGGGTTTACCTTGAAGAGCGTGCTGGAACACATTGGGCCGGAAGCGAAGGTCCATGTCGCGGAACTGATGCCTGCAGTGGTGGCGTGGAACCGTGAGTTTATGGCGCAACTGAACGGTTCATTGCTCGACGATCCAAGGGTGCATTTGTTCATCGAAGATGTCTGGCATGTGATTGCGCGGGGAGGTCGTGCCAAGTACGACGCCATTCTGCTCGATATTGATAATGGTCCCCAGGCCATGGTGCAGAAGAAAAATGAGCGCATGTACGATGCCTTCGGTTTGCGGCAGGTGTCCAATGCGCTGAAGCCTGGCGGACGGGTGGCGATCTGGTCAGCCTGTGCGGATCACGAGTTTGTGGACCGCATGTCGGATGTTGGATTCCAGGTGAAGGTTGTCCCCGCGAAACTCTACGCCAACGCCAAGCGGTGCGCGTATACGATTTTTGTCGGGGACAAATAGTGCCGCCTCAATGTGCTGCCGGCACGAAAGTGCCTCCCGGTTTCTTGCAGGGCGTCTCAATCCTGAACATTTGGCGGGATGCCCGGTGAAACTCGCAGCCGAGGACGGCTACGCTACGAGGGCAGGTCTCCCGTCTGCCGGTTCAATTCGTGTATCCTAAGTAGATCACTTAGGATTCAAACTAATGTCGCGACCTCACGACGAAGATCCCTTTTGCGAACAGAATTTTCTGAGCCCAAATTCAGGGAAATTGCTTTCGATCAATCGAAAATCACGGTGCTCCGGATTGAAAAGTGGGGATTATAAGGGTTTATTGCCTTTGTGGTTCCAAAAACGTTGCCTACACGGTGTGTTGTCCATTTTAAAACTGCAGCAACGACGACAACACAGTGTGTTGTCCACTTTGAAACTCCAGCAACGGCGTCCGCACGGTGTGTTGCCCACTTTGAAACTGCAGCAACGACGTCCGCACGGTGTGTTGGCCACTTTAAAACTGCAGCAACGACGTCCGCACAGTGTGTTGTCCATTTTAAAACTGCAGCAACGACGACCGCACGGTGTGTTGTCCATTTTAAAACTGCAGCAACGACGACCGCACGGTGTGTTGCCCATTTTAAAACTGCAGCAACGACGACCACACAGTGTGTTGCCCACTTTAAAACTGCAGCAACGACGACCACACGGTGTGTTGTCCACGTCGCAGGGAATGAAGATTTGTTGTCACGCAAGCCCGTTCGTGTGGTCGTTCTGCGGTGGGGACAGGCATGTTTTGGAGGGAATCCTCAGTGGATCGCTTAGGATCAAAAGCCATGGCCAACAGGAAATGTGGACACATCATTCAGTGGGACTTATGGGACGGATGGGACTTATGAGTCTCATGTGTCCCATTCTGTGGAACATCTCAGTTTCTTGCAGGACATCTCCAGTTGTGGAGCGGAACTGGCAGGCGGAGCGCGGCTGTGTGCGAAGCATCAGCCGCAGCGCGTGAGATTGTTCGAGCGTCATAGAAAGCCCTGCCGCGCGACGTTCCACCCTTGAGCGCTGCGGCTGATCCTTCGGACAAATCAGAAC
>JACDHS010000105.1 GCA_013820875.1 Verrucomicrobiota bacterium
AAACGGGCTGTTTATCCATTTTTTCGTTCTGTTTTAGAACCCTGGTTGGCCAACTTGCCGTCAAAACAGAACGAAAAAGTAGGTAGGTTGGCCAACGAGGTGTCTAAAACAGAACGAAAAAGTAGGTGGGTTGGCCAACTAGGTGTCTAAAACAGAACGAAAAAGTAGGTAGGTTGGCCAACGAGGTGTCTAAAACGGAACGAAAAAACAGGTGGGTTGGCCAACCAGACGTCCAAAACGGAACGAAAAAGTGGGGTGGTTGGCCCCGTGTGTGATTTTAAGCGGGTGAGAATTGGTTTGCCGGGACAGGCAAGATGCCCGTCCTACCTTGGCGGCGAATCCGCTGAGGGTAGGCTTCCAGGGTGTCCCTCCACACGCGAAGTAAACGAATCAACAGCCCCCCTCTTGTGCTTCGGCAGATTAGCGGGCGAAAATTACCTTTGTTGATTCCGTCTTTTCGTTGTTCATTCTCCGCATGTCACGCGAATACGTGCTGCAAACATTCCAGGCGCCGGTCGAATTCCAAATCGACTACGCCAGGGAATTGAACCCGCAGCAGCACGCCGCAGTCACGGCCCCACCGGGACCGGCCCTCGTCATTGCCGGAGCGGGCTCTGGGAAAACCCGAACGCTGATTTACCGGGTCGCATTCCTGATTGAACAAGGAATTCCTCCCGAACGAATTCTTCTGCTCACCTTCACGAATAAAGCCGCGAAAGAAATGATGCGACGGGTCACGGATCTGCTCGGCTCGGAGTTGCAAGGGCTCTGGGGCGGGACATTCCATTCCATCGGCAATCGCGTCCTTCGTCGGCACGCCGACCTGCTCGGATACAAGCAGGACTTCACGATTATGGATCGCGAGGATGCCAAAGATCTGCTGAATGCGGTGGTCGGCGAAATGAACATTGATGTCAAAGCCAAGCGCTTTCCGAAGGCCGAAGTGTTGAACGACATCTTTTCGCTCTCTGTGAATAAGGAGACGAGCATCCCGGAGATTATTGCTGAGCAATACGATTACTTCGCCGAACTCGCGGCTCAAATCGAAGAAGTGCATAAGGGCTACGTGGCGCGCAAGAAATCCACCAATGCCATGGATTTCGACGATCTTCTCGTGCTCTGGCTCAAGTTACTGCGGGAACACGAAGAAATACGCGAACAGTATCAGCGTCGTTTTCAGTTCATCATGGTGGACGAGTACCAGGACACCAACAAACTGCAGGGCGACCTGATCGATCTCCTCGCCGCGCGGCATTCGAACGTGATGGTCGTCGGTGACGATTCACAGAGCATCTATTCATGGCGCGGTGCTAATTTCCTGAACATCATCAAGTTCCCCGAGCGGTATCCCAAGGCGAAGGTTTACAAAATTGAAACCAATTATCGCAGCACACCGGAGATCCTGAACCTCGCCAATTCTGTCATTGCTGCCAATGCAAACCAGTTCGTTAAGGAGCTTGTGCCCGCGCGGCCTTCGGGAACAAAACCTGCACTGGTGATGTGCGAGGATGCCCGGCAGCAATCGGCCTTTGTTGCCCAACGTGTTCTCGAGTTGCGTGATGAAGGAGTGGCCCTCGATGACATGGCGGTGCTGTATCGCTCGCACTTTCATGCGATGGAACTTCAAATGGAGTTTCAGTCACGCAACATCCCATTTGCGATCACCAGTGGGATTCGTTTCTTCGAGCAGGCCCATATCAAAGATGTGGCTGCTTATCTAAAATTCATCGGCAACCCGAGCGACGAACTTTCTTTCAAACGCATCGTTCGCATGTTGCCAGGCGTCGGGGGAAAGGGTGCGGATAAATTATGGGCAAGGTTTGGAGCAGTGTTCGGTGTTCAGTCTTCAGTATCCAGTGCCGATGCTCCGGCGCCGAGGATCGCCACCTCGTTGCAGAAGTGCAATGACGCTGTTCCCAAGAAGGCGATCGCTGCCTGGGCGCAATTGAGCGCCACGATCGCTCAACTCGAAGTACCACCCGTCCGTGGGAGTGCATCGAAAATGATTCGTCTCGTGCTCGAAGCGGTTTATGAAGATTACCTGAAACAGGAATTTGCGAACTTCCGCCAGCGACAGGAGGATCTGGAACAACTCGCTGAGTTCGCGGTGCGATTCGAAACGTTGGAAGAATTTCTTAGCCAACTTGCATTGCTGACCAACGTCGAAGCTGAAAGTAGTCAGGCCGTCAGTAAGGATGACGAACAGATTCGGCTCTCCACCATTCACCAGGCCAAAGGATTGGAATTCGGCGTCGTCTTTGTGATCATGCTTTGCGATGGCTTATTTCCCTCGAATCGCTCACTCGACAGCGCGGAAGGTGAGGAGGAAGAGCGGCGTCTGTTTTACGTGGCCGTCACTCGGGCCAAGGATGAACTTTACCTGAGTTACCCGTTAATTCGTGTCACGCCCGGGAACACTGGCAACTTTATGCAAACCCCGTCCCGGTTCCTGGGTGAGATACCCAAGGATCAGCTCGAAGAATGGAATTTGCGTTCCTACAATTCATATTCTTGAAGGGGAGAGTTTAGACCTTCGCTTCAAACCGAATCTTCACTGCGCGCTGTCCTGCTTCGGAAGAAGGATTAAGATTAAGAAGAGGGAAAATAAAAATCCCTCCCGGAGAACGGGAGGGACTGTCTTCCGCAACGAGTTAACTCGCCGAAGAATTATGGACGACGCGTCGCTTTTTCATCGAAACGTTGCAGGTCTTCAGCCCCACCACGGGTGTTGCTGCCTCGATTGATGTCATCAAGAGTATTGGGATCTCGGAATGAATCGCCGCGCAATGGCCTGCCGCTACGGTCGAATTCACGTTGGGTTTGGATTTCGGTCTCGGACTGATAAGTCGTCGCGCGTTGTTCCACTGATCGGTCTTGCACGGCGCTGGACGGTTGTGCGCCCGCAGGTTCCCTGATGCCGCGCCTGGTATCGAAGTCACCCCGGATTTCAACATTCTGCGCATTGGCGCCCTGGTCGATTCGCACATCTTCGCGACGCACTTGATCCTGGATGTTTTGACGTTGTGTCTGGGCGCTCTTGCGAGCCACCACTTGACCGGTCTGGACCACATTTTTCTGCACTACTGGTTGTTCCTCGCGGAGTTGAATAGTGTAGGTCTGTTCCTGGAACGCAGTGCCTGAGATTTGTCCCTGGGCACGGGGTGCACCAGCGGGTTCAGCCTGAAACTCAGCCTGCGCCTGGGCTCCTGTCCCTTGTCTTTGAGTGGTGGCTGCCGCTCCCTGGAATTGTGCCCCAGCGCCTTCGCGATCAATCACCAAAGTCTCTTTCAGTAATTGAACCGGCTGGCTGACGGTTTCGGTGGTCACAATTTTGCGAATTGTAACGGTTCCGGCGTCCACCGTCCGTTTGCCGACATTCACCTGCTCTTCGTGGAGAGGAATGATCCATTGATCACCACTTTGCAATTGCTGGGTTTGTCCGGCTGGCGCTGTGTAGGCTTGTTGTCCGGAATATCGCTGTTGTTGTGCCTGCGTCGAATACTGCTGCTGTTGCGTGGTGCTGGATTGCTGTTGGGTTGCTGAACCCGCCTGCCATCCTGTCTGGGCGCCACTGGCTTCCCGGATCGTGCCGTTTCCCATAGTGGTTGCGGCGTAGCTGGGATCGTCTTCGTATGTGGCGCAAGCCGTCAGGAATAAACCTGCTGAACAAGCGATCATCACCGGTTTTATAATGTTTTTAGTTGTGAGCATATACTTGGCCTCCTTGGTTATCGTTCCACACAACTTCGAACGCAAAATAGCCCCCTACAATCCGGAATCCTTCTGACGCACCCCTCGCGCAATGTTGGAGTGTCTTCTGCGACTTATGCTCAGTGGATAACGGTGCCGCAGTGATGTAGAAAGAGGCTTTCCCCGATTGACTAAACCCCTTTTTACAGCCTATAGCTAACGGCGATTCCATGAGAAAGAGTTTCGTTGCGATCCTGTTCCTTGCCGTGATTGCTGGCTGTTTTCTTTTATTGAAACGTTCGCCAGGCGATCTGAACGAAACGGCCAACTCACCTTCCCCCGCGGCCTTTGAAAATTCGGGAGAACACACAGCGGCCACTGAGCTTACCCGACCCCGTTGGAACAAGCCAAGTCGCCCAGACGTTTCTCCCAACGAAGTCCCTCCCCCTTCTAACGCAATCCTGTATGGCCCGGCAGACTTTGCCCGCGGCGAATTGCAAAATATTGTGGTGGATGATGGAATCAAGCTGGGCGACAACGCCGCTTTTGTCCCGCGTTCCAATCCAAACTTTCGGCTCTTTGGAAACTTTATTTCCCCGGAAATAGATTCCAGTCAGCCATTTGATTTGTTGAACCTCAATCTGCAGGCCTCTGCCTTGGGCGAAAATGAAGTCACCTTCGAGATTCGCACCCGCTCAAGAGATGGTTTTTGGTCCGAATGGCAGGAGGTCAGCCCGGAACGGATGAAAGAACCTCTCCCCGTGGAATCACCGAAATCCACAGGATGGCAGTTCCGCGTCGTTCTCTTCGCCAATGATTCTGCAGGAAGCCCCAAAGTGGAAACCATCTCCGTTGAGCCTGTCTCCAACAGCCAGCAAAATTTCTCCGCCGACAACAACGCCCAGTAAAAAACATCAAATCAGGAAATTAAATGAACACAAAATTGTTATTGGCGACTGGCATGTTGTTGCTTGCAAGCATGCAGGCATCCGAGGCTCAAGTCACTTATCGTATCTTCGCCACTCGCGAAGGATTGGTCGGTGGAACCACTGCCAACGGTCACATCATCAAAACTCGGGATAAATTCGTTGCGCTCCCCTCTCGGAGAGGTCTCAATGCCAACGACAGCACTTATACCTACACGGTTAATCTCTATAATCCTGCCAATGGTAAACGGAAAAACGGTGTCCCCGTATGGGATGTCGGTCCGTGGAACACAAAGGACGATTATTGGAATATCGACCGCGAAATGTGGAAGGATCTTCCTCGCGGCAAACCCGAAGCCCAGGCCGCCTATCAGAATGGTTACAACGGCGGCAAGGATCAATTCGGTCGCACAGTGCTGAACCCTGCGGGCATTGATCTCGCCGACGGCACTTTCTGGGATGACATGGGTATGGTGAACAATGGCTGGATCGACGTCACCTTCAATTGGGTGTCCGCCGGATCGACCATCATCGTGGACAATTCTGCTTCAGGTTTCAACGCCTCAGCCAATTGGGCTACAGCGACCTCCTCCACGGACAAGTATGGAACCAACTATCGCTATCGCTCGGCCACTCCGGTGAGCGACCAGGCAACCTGGTCGGTCAGCCTTCCGAGCACCAAAACCTACACTGTCTCTGCCTGGTGGCCTCAGGGATCGAACCGGTCTCAAACAGCGCCCTACATTGTCTATCATTCGGGCGGAACGACCACGAAGAGCGTGAACCAGCAAATCAATGGCGGTAAATGGAATTCACTCGGCAGCTTCACCATGAGCGGAGGAGCCAACCAGGTGAGACTCTCCTGCTGGACCACCACTGGTTTCGTTGTCATGGCGGACGCTATCCGTTGGCAATAAACAGCTAAAGCAGACCTCTTTCACAAGCTGCATGGCGCAAGTCATGCGGCTTTTCTTTTTCTCAACCATCAAACAGGGACATTTCCTGGGATGAGAACACCAATTGCAGCGTAAACCGGGACTTTCCCCGTCAACAATTATCGAGCGCCTTACGCCATTCAAACCTGTTGTCCTTAGTAACCCAGGAAAGGGTTAAGGAAATGCCTTATTTCGCTTGATTAAAGTAAGATTTCCCGCAAAAGTGAGAAGTCTTTTCTATGAAACCGAATTTGTTCATACCAACTGCTCTCGCTGTCTTAGCATCCTTTTTCGCAGCACCGAGTGCAAAAGCGGAGACTTTCACCTGGGCTCCAACCAGCAATGGTGGGCAGAAGAATTGGAATACCGCAGGCATTTGGGGCACAGGCGTTACAGTGCCGCTCAATAGTGCTGCGAATGATTTGGTGTTCGCTGGCAATTTCAAATTGGATAACATCATGCAAGCCGATTACACGGTAGGGGGAATTTCATTCGCCACCGGAGCAAGCGCATTCACTCTTAGCGGAGATGGCACGCTGACACTGATGGGAGGGGGCTTTGCCAACAACTCCGTTCTTAACCAAACAGTCGCTATAGCAAACATGATCCTGGGCGCAGACCAGGCGTGGAACGCAGGTTCCGGCGATCTCACTTTTTCGGGAACATCACTGAACTTGAACGGATCTGCTTTATCGTTCTCCGGCAACAACAACTTTGCCATCGCAAACGCCATCAGCGGATCCGGCAGCATCAACAAAACCGGAGCGGGCAATCTTTCTTTAACCGGCGACAACAGTTCGTACACCGGCACAACCACTGTGAGCGCGGGCACGTTGGCCGTTAATAACCTGACGGGTAGCGCGACTGGTTCGGGCGCGGTCACGATTGCCAGCGGTGCTCACCTGACCGGCGGCGGCACCATCACTGGTCCAGTCACCATGCAAGGTGGAGGCACGTTGTCGGCTGGTAATGCTGGAACCGGTCAAATCACAGTCGGCGATCTAACTTTGGCGAGCGGTTCAACCATCGTCGTCCAGGTCAGGGATATCAACGGCACAGCAGGTGTCGGATGGGATAGAATCGTTGCTGACAGTTTCACTTTGAGCGGCGGAACTCCAGTGGTAATCGACGTGTCGTCTTTGGCCCTGGACGGTTCCCAAGGCTCCTTGGCTGGCTTCGACAGCGCGCTAGGTTATTCATGGGAAATCGTAAGCACCTCGGGCGGTATTTTTAACTTCAGCCCATCCGCTTTCGATATCCAACTCGGCAACTTCGCCAATGACACCGGTCTGGGCGATTTCAACATTTTAGAACAAGGCAACAGCCTGTTCCTCACCTTCACTCCAGTCCCTGAACCATCCACCATTGCGATGGGCGTTCTCGGCAGCGTGATGGTGTTCGGTTCGATGCTGCGCCGCAGAAAGAAGAAGTAATCTTCGAAAGAAACTTTCGAAAAAGCCGGTCTGAAAAGACCGGCTTTTTTATTTGGGTCACGCCTTTATTTCCCGAGCCGCAGCAATCCCCAGGGTCTCTGCAGCTTCAAGTGATCCTTTCCCTTCGGAACGGCGCACTTCAGCAGTCAGAAAGGAAACAGCCTTCAACTGCAACTCCCCACCTTTGATCTCTCCCAAAGCAGCGACAGGTGTCTGGCAACCGCCACCCATTTCCCGCAGAAAAGCGCGTTCCGCGAGAATGCATGCCCATGTCGCCGGATCTTTCAATCTCTCGCAAATTTCATCCATCAATGGATCATTCTCACGAATTTCAAATCCCAAAGCCGCTTGCCCCACGCAGGGCAACATTTCTTCCGTGTTAAGAAAAACCGCCTTCAAACCAACTGGAACTTCTTCGCCGGAGAGTGTTCCGTCTGAAGAAATATAAAAACCCAACCGTCGCAAACCTGCCGCAGCCAAAATGATTCCCGCTAAAGTTTTGTTTTCCGAGAGTTTGCGCAGGCGGGTTCCAACATTGCCGCGAATGGCTTCGATCTTCAGATCGGGCCGCACCTGCAACAACTGGGCGCCCCGCCGATTACTGCTGGTGCCAACGACTGCATCCTTCGGCAGGTTGCTCACGGAAGGAACGTTGCCCGTGAACGTTTCCTCCCGAAAAATAAGAACATCCCGAACATCCTCGCGCTTGCCAGACGCACCCAATTTCAGTCCTTCAGGAAGAATCGTCGGCAGGTCTTTCAAACTATGCACGGCGAGATCGGCCTCGTTCTTGAGCAGCGCATCTTCGAGTTCTTTCGTGAACAAGCCACGCGGCAAACTGACATCAATTCGCGACAGGGAAATCTGCTGCATTTTGTCCCCGGTGGTCTTGATGATTTTCAGTTCGAAAACGCGTTCAGGGAATTCCCTGCGGCATTCGCCTAAAACAAAATTTGCCTGGGCCAATGCCAGCGCGCTTCCGCGGCTGGCAATATAGATGGGTTTGGAAGCGGAACTCATATGTTATTCACTCGTAAGCAAGCTGCGAAGAAGAACTGCCCGAACACGAACTGCTCAGCAGTCCCTTTATCTTTTCGCGGATGATATTCTCACACCGCACGATTTCGTCCTGTCTTTGTTTTAGGTAATCCTCAGCAATGGCTTGCAAATCATCGATGTTATAGAGGTAAACATTCTCCAGGAAATTAACTTCAGGCTCTATGTCGCGAGGCACAGCAATGTCAATCAGCAGGAGTGGACGGTTGCGGCGCAACTTCATCATCGGCGCGAGCCTGGCGCGATCCAAAACATAATGCGGAGCCGAAGTGCTGCTGATGACAATATCGATTTTCGAAAATTCGTCAGCCCAATCTTCAAACCGAACCGCGCGTCCCTGGAGTTCTGCGGCAAGTGCCTCCGCCCGTTCGTGGGAACGATTTGATACCAGGATGCTATGGGCGCCTCGAGAGAGAAGGGATCGTGCCGTTTTCTCGCTCGTTTCCCCTGCCCCGATCACCATCACTTGCCGTTCACTCAAGGATGTGAAAATTTTCTCCGCGAGTTCCACCGCCACGGAACCGACTGAGACACTGCCGCGCTGTATGTTTGTTTCCGTGCGGACCTGTTTGGCGACATTGAACGCCCGTTGGAAAGTTTTGTTTAGACGCGCCCCGGTGTGCTTGTGTTGGAGCGCCAGATCATAAGCTTTCTTCAACTGCCCGAGAATTTCCGTCTCGCCGAGCACCATGGAATCGAGTCCGCAAGCGACCTTAAACAAATGGTCGAGGCTGCGAGGTTCACCCAGGGTGTATATCTCACCATTGAGTTGGTCCTGAAAGTTATGGTGATCGGTCAAAAAGTTTTGCAATGAATGAAACGCCTGGCTTTCCGGAAGATCGGTTACTGCATAAATTTCCACACGATTGCAGGTCGAAAGAATCACAGCTTCATTAGCGATCCCGGAATTCCGCAACTTGGCCAAAGCCTCCGGCACCAGCGACTCAGCAAAAGCGAATCGCTCCCGCAGCGTGACCGGCGAGGAATGATGGCTGAGACCGATGACAACGATTGGCATATCAATTGTGCGCGGGCGAAAGCAAATTGACCCCCCAAAACGTCAGCAACACGAAACCGAAACTGCCGATCGCTCCCCACGCAAATCGCCGACCGGTTTGAGAAAAGCGGCTGTGCAGTAGAATCAGCGTGAGATAGATTACCCATACAAAGATGGACCAGATCAATTTGGGATCGTTCGTGAAGTAAACATCGAACTTTTGCTTCAGTAAAATGGGGCTGAGCGACAAACCCAATGTCAGCAAAATAAAACCACCCATGAGCAATCGTCCCATCACTTTTTCCAGGCGTTCCATTGAAGGCATCCTGGAAAACACAGCGCGCAATTTGTGAAATTTCAGATCATGTTCCTGCGTGACATACATCATCCCGGCAACGCAACCGAGTCCAAAGGCGCCATAGGCGAGCAATATCAGCGCAGCATGCAAACTGCCCAAACCACCGGAAAAAACCTTCTCTGCATCCAACGCCGGCATCAACGCAAAGACCCCGACCACAAATAAAATTGGGGAAGCAAAAGCCCCGAGGTACCGCAATCGGGACCAGAGACCAATCAGCAGATACGTCGCGACAATCGTCCACATCACGAACATTGTGGCTTCGTAGAGATTATTGACCGGACACCGTTCCAGCGAGAACCCGCGTTTGACCATTGCGACGGTATGAAAAACAAAGCCGATCAGGAGGAGACAATAATTGATGCGATTATCTTCCCGAAAACCTCGGCGCCAGAGGAAAAACGAATAGATCATGCTGACGCCGTAAAGCGCCACGGCCAGCATGAAGAATTGTCTATCGGTCAGCAAAAACACGTGCCCTAGGGTAATCCAGCACAAGTAGGCTGCAAGCCGCAATTCCTTGAATAGGAACCAATCCGGGCGATCCCATATTTATGATCGCTATCGATTCCGTGGGGAGCCGTTGTCCCGATCACGCCGTATTTGAGCACCATCCCATGGAGCTACGTTTAGTTGAAACCAGCCATTGAAACACTGAAGCCAGCTTGGTTTCAGCCCCGAATTGAGGTCACAGAGTTAATTAACTTAAGCAGTTGAGCCTGAGAAAATTCATCCCTCAGGGGAACGCAATCCTTTTTACCGTGTTTATGATTGAAATCGCTTGATCAACCGGAGTACAAATTTGCCTAGTTTAACTCAACCAGCCCTCACACATGACAGATTCGAACTCAGGTTCTACAGCAGATAAACGCCCTTACCTCGGCGACCCGCAAACCATCGGCAAACTGCTTCAAAGCATCGCTCGCGAAACCATCCAGTGCCGAATCGCTTCCGGTCAGAACATTCTCTCCCCTGAGGACGCCGCGTCCATCGAGGAAAAAGAGGCCACGAATGCCGCGCGCGCGTTGTTGGGGCGCGATCGCAAGTATGCGGTGGATTCCACCTGGAACGTTCCCGGGGTCATTGATAATTTTCTCAAGAACGAATTAAACCTCCAGCAAAAGGGGTCTGAACCCCTTCTCGTTGAGGGTTTGTTGAAGTTTATTCGAGAAGTTCACGAACGCCTGGACTTGCTGCAGAATCCAAAACAGGATCCCTCGGCGGAGGGGCGCGTTCAGGATATCATCGAGAAATACAAGAATCTACTGCTCGGTTTGAGTGCGGCCACTCCAGAAGTTCCGTCCGCGCCTGCACCGCTCGCAGTCGCCCCGGCAGTGATACCGTCAACCCAAGTCGTTGAACCAGCGCCGATTCCGCCCACCGTGGCTGCAGCACCACCTTCCCCTGCTCCAAAGATAGAACCGATCGTCGCAACCGCTCCGCCCGCACCGAAAGCTCCCCGAAAAACGGAAGCACCAGCGAAAGCTGTGGTAACAGAGTTTCCGGAACCGAAGAAATCTGGCGGCGGTTTGAAATGGGCCGCACTTTTCCTTCTTTTGGCGGTCATTGGCGCCACGACTTTCTTCATCGTCAAAAAACCAGCCCCAATTCCAGAGCCTGCGCCGATCGTCGTTGAAAAGCCAGTCGCACCAAAAATCATAGGTGCCGCTCCGGTTTTGAACAGCAGCGGCACTATTGATCTTATTGAAGCCTCCGGAAAAACGATCAAAACCATCACAATGCAGGAGGACCGCAAGGTTGGACATCTTTACGATTTTGTTCGTATCAACGGCAAAAGTTCCTTCCTGATCGCAACCGAATCACCTGAAGAAGCGCTCGATTTGTGGTGGATTGACGAATCGGGAGCAGGCCGCCAGATCTATCGCGGTGTTAACGACGCAAAATTCTCTTCTGACGCTTCCAAAATTGCCTACACAACTTCCGGACATATTTTGATCGTTGAAGACGCTGACGGAACACAAATCGCCACTGCCAGAGGGGCTTTCGACCTTACCTGGGTGCCAGAAAACAATGCCGTTATCTTCCTGAAAGTGCGGGACGGATACGCGGTCACCCATCCGGATGCCATGGAACTTTGCAAGCTGCGTCTCGCAGACCAGACGGTCGAAATTGTCGTCTCCGGCCTCTATGACAATGTCATGCCGATTATGCAACCGTCCGGGAAATTCATTCTGCTCGTTGCCGGACACGAAACCGGTCTGCCATCCTTCTGGAAAATTGCGCAAGACGGCGGTCAACCGGTTCAGGTCACCAACGTGCGCCTGGATGAAAGCGACGACGCATGGGTTCCTACGCCTTTCAGCACCGCCCAATGGTCTGCCGACGGTCGCTGGCTGCTTTACGACTTCAAAGATGGCGCTGTTGAACAGATCTGGGGAATCGAATTTGATGATGCTGGCGACCTGAAACGTTCCACCCGAATTGCAGATGGTCTTGTGCCCCGCTGGATTGAGAGTGACAAATTTGTCTATTTAAAACAGGTCAATGGCAGCTTTGAAGCCAATGTTCAGACGCTTCCTGCGTTGTAAAACACGATCCACGCAAACCAGCAAAGCGACCGCTGATCCACAGCGCGCAAAACCATAACCAAAGTAGAACAGGCACCTTGCCTGTTTGCTATGGTTGGTTTTCAAGCGGCCTTCTTCGCAATCCCCCTCTGATTAGCGGTCATTAGCGTAGATTAGCGGCTATTAACTGCCGTTTTAAGGATGGATGGTGTCGGGATCGAGCAGATCACAAGGGACTTGCCGCACCCGCCAAATTGAGTTTCCGGGAACGTGGCCAACACACTGTGTAGTCGTCGTTGCTGCAGTTTTAAAGTGGGCAACACACTGTGCGGACGTCGTTGCTGCAGTTTCAAAGTGGACAACACACTGTGTGGACGTCGTTGCTGCAGTTTCAAAGTGGACAACACACTGTGCGGTCGTCGTTGCTGCAGTTTCAAAATGGACAACACACTGTGTTGTCCACGTTTTTGGCGACCTAAAGTGAAAAACCCCTTATTTTTCAAGCAACCTCAAACTGCCGGATTAAGGTTAAATGGCAGTAACCTTCTCCCTCCGAGGAGGAGGAACCAGGCGCGCCGTGAAATATACGTTCGCGGTGAACATCGGACCTTCCCCTGGAATTTGAGTGCGTTTCTGGAAATTACTTTTGGTAATCGTTCTAGCCAATCCGGCAGTTACTTAAACCGACCTTCCATGCGCGGAAAGGGGTAAAATCCGAGTCGAAAGTCGTAAACCATTTCATGGAGGGAATTCCAGCCTGAAGTGGGTGAAAAAGAGACGCGATGGAGGTCTTACATTTTATTACAGAGACCGAAAAAAGCTGGCGTCGGGGATGTACCGTGCCCGACAGAAGATCCCCGTTCCCCAGCAGGATGAACCGATATTGACGTTATCTGCGGGGCTCATCCCCCCCAGCAAATAAAGAACTTACGTATCTTTCAAGCTCCGCCAACTCGCCCGATAAGGGAAAACACTTACTTTCCGTTTGACCAAGCTGCGCGCTGAGAGTTAGTTTGCGCGTTCAATTTACCTATTTTCAATATGTTTGGAACAGTCCGAAAGCATCAAACCTGGTTGTGGGCGATAATTATCGTCGTTATTATCGTCGCCTTCGTGTTCATGCCGAATGCGAACATGGATATGGGTGGCGGCGGTCCGGCCGAAAACTTCGGAACAATCCAGGGAAAGCCCATTTCGCGGGACGAAATGAGAGAGGCTTATAACGACGTCCGCATTCTTTACCGACTGCGCTTTCAACAATGGCCAGTCAGCGACGACTTCGTTCGCCTGGAACCCGAAATTTACAACCGCATGTTGCTTTCCAGAAAGCTGGAGCAGATGAGCATCCATGTATCTCCAGAGGCGACAGTCGCCTGGATTAAGAATCTCTTCCAGAGAGGGGGCATTCAGGGTGCTTCTGTGGCCGACCAGTATCAGCAGTTCGTCAAAACACAACTGGAACCCAATGGCATCACTGCGGCAGATTTTGAACGTTTCGCCCAGAGCCAGGTAGGCGAGGAACATCTGCGTTCGGTTTTCGGCATTAGTGGGGGACTCGTTCCATCCTCTGAAGCAGAAACCCTCTACAAGCGCGAAAATGAAACCATGCAAGCGGATGTGGTGTTCTTTTCCGCTTCAAACTACCTGGACAAGGTAACAGTGGACGATGAGGCGTTGACCCGTTACTTCAATCTGAACAAACCCAACTACCGGATTCCAAACCGCATCCAGGTCGATTACGTCCGTTTTGATCCAACTAATTTCATGAGTGCGGCTGAACAACAGTTCGCTGGTGATACTAATTTGAATCTCATGCTGGAACGCACCTATTTTGAACGCGGCGGCACGAATTATTTCCAGGATCCAGAAGGCAATCCGTTAACTGTCGAACAGGCTAAACCTCAATTAAAAGAGGAATACCTGAAACGCCTTGCTCTCGTCGAAGCTCACAAACACGCTGCAGAATTCATTAATGCAGTGGACGAATACCAGCAGCAAAATCCAGATGCAAAGGATGCTCTATCGAAAGTTGCTGCCGCCCAGAATTTGCAATTGCAGGAGACTCCACCCATCGATCAGGGAACAGACCTTTCCAAGCTAAACCTTCCCTTTGCGTTCCGCAGCGCTGCTTTCAGATTGGATGAAAAAACTCGATTCACGACATCGCCAATCCGGTCGGAAGAAGGAGTCTTTGTTTTGGGTCTCAAGAAAATGATTCCGGGTGAAATCCCTGAATTCACAGCAGTGAAGGACCAGATCGCCAAAGATTACAGGCAAGTTGAGGCAATCAAGCTCGCCCGCAATGCCGGCGAGGAATTCGAGAAGGCGCTCGCCAGTGGACTTGCTGAAAACAGAAGTTTCGAATCCATTTTGATCGGTCAAAAAGCGAAGTCCGTTACGTTGCCGCCATTCTCCCTGGGCACGCAATCAATGCCCGAATTGGCTGGCCGCATAAACCTTGATCGTTTGCAGGAAGCCGCTTCCCGCCTGTCTCCAGGGAAAAGCAGCGATTTCCTGGCCACTGATAATGGTGGGGCAGTCGTTTACCTCCGCGATCGAAAGGAAGTGGATGCCCAGAAGTTGAGTGCGGAAATCAGCGACTATACGAAACGCGTCCGCGAGCAACGGGAATACATGGCTTACATGGACTGGCTGCAGCAACTCGCAGTTGAGATGGATCTGCGCCGTCCAGTTCAAGAAGCTCCGGCGAAAAGTTAGCCTGACATCATGGGCGCCCCGAGCGACACAATTAAACTTTCTTCCCCGGCAACGCGTGATTTCTGGGAGATCCCGGTTCTGTTTGAAGATGAACATCTGCTGGCATTGAACAAGCCGGCAAATCTTTTCACCTCTCCGGACCGTTACGACCCAAACCGCCCTAATCTCATACAGTTATTGCACCGCGATATCGAACGCGGCGCGCCTTGGGCAGCTAAACGCGGGACGACTTATCTCTTCAATGCTCACAGGCTCGATCTCGAAACCAGTGGCGTGATTTTATTCGCAAAGAGCAAACCTGTTTTGGTTGAACTCGCGAATCTTTTCGGTTCGGAAAAACCTAACAAGATTTACGTCGCTCTCGTGCAGGGAACTCCTCCGGAGGATCAATTTGCAACCGATGCAAAACTGTCCCCGCATCCGGTTCGTCCTGGAGTGATGCGCGTGGATCAGCGCGAAGGGAAACGGTCCAGGACTGAATTCACGATCCGCGAACGTTTTAATGGCATCACCCTGTTGGAGTGTCGGCCACTCACAGCCCGCACTCACCAGGTTCGAATTCATCTCGCTTATTTGAAACTGCCGATTCTCGGTGACAAAGTTTATGGCGGGTCAGAGCTATTGCTCTCTTCGTTGAAATCAGATTACCGACTGAAACGGAACCAGGTCGAACGTCCGCTCATCGCCACGACCGCACTTCACGCTGAACAACTCACACTCGCACATCCGGTCACTGGAAATGAAGTGAAGATCACTGCCGAATGGCCTAAGGATTTGAACGTCGCCGTGAAGTTTCTCCGTCGCTACGCTGCTGTTTGACCCCGCATCAAGCCGTTTTCATTTTGGGGAAAAACGCTTCCGCCGTTTGGCAGGTCCATTGGCTTAATTCTTCCAACGAACACCCTTTTACCTGGGCAGCGACTTCCGTGATTTCTTTTACATAAGCGGGTTCACAACGTTTGCCACGATAGGGAATCGGGGCGAGAAACGGGCAATCAGTTTCAAACATGAACCGACCAGCAGGTGCGGCAGCAAGAGCGTCCCGGATGTTTTGACCATTTTTAAACGTCAGTATTCCGGTAAAACTCACCAGGGAGCCAATCTCCAAAACGCGGTTCAGTTCATTCATTGTCCCACCAAAACAATGAAACACTCCCTTCACTTTTTCAGCAAATGGCTGTATCAGGCGGAATGTGTCTTCAAAAGAATCGCGTTGATGAATAACACAGTTCAACCCTAGCTCAGCAGCGAGTTCGAGTTGTTCCTGGAAAATTTCGGTCTGACGTTGTTTGTACTTTTCATCGTCGGCCGGTGTTCCGCCATTCTTGCTTGGCAGACGGTAGTAATCCATACCGGTCTCGCCAATGGCTACAACCTTGGGGTGCCGGGCTAGCTCTCGCAACGGCGTTTTCAAATCTTTCGGAGCATCCATGGCATCGGATGGATGCCATCCTGCGACGGCAAAAACATTCTCATACGTTTCCGCCAGTTGAATTGCGCGACGACTGCTTTCAATGGTCGTTCCAATTGAAATAATTTTTTGAATTCCAGCAGCTTGTGCGCGCTCGATCATCTGCGGAAGTTCGTTCGCGAAATCCGGGTAATCCAAGTGCGCATGTGTGTCGTAGAAAACAGGCATAGAAGTCAATGGAAGCGTTAAACCATCAATCAAGTCATTGAGCGATCGCTTTTATATCAATCTCGAGGGTTGAACGGCGATTCCCTGGCGAGCTTCTCCCATAACTCCCGTTCGCGGTCGTTCATGTTTTTTGGCATTTCTATTTTAGTAACCACGTAAAGATCTCCCTTTCCGCCGGTTCGGTCCGACAAACCATGAGCTTTTACGCGTAGCTTCATTCCGTTTTGAGTGCCAGGAGGAATCCGAATATTGACTGAGCCACCGAGTGTCGGCACGGACACACTGGTTCCTAAAGCAGCTTCCCACGGGGCGAGAGACAGTTCGTGATACAAATCGCCGCCTTCCACACGAAAATCAGGATGCGCTGCAAATTTCACTCGCAAATACAAGTCACCGGCAGGACCACGACCACTGCCGGCTTCACCCTGTCCAGCAAGACGCAAACGTTGCCCCTCACGAACACCCGCAGGAATGCGCACCTGATACGTCTCGGCTTTCGGAATGAATCCCTGACCCTGGCACGTTGGGCAAACCCGATTCTGCAAAATGCCGGATCCTTTGCATCGATCACAACGGCTGTTACGACGGAGATTAATTTTTCTCACCGAGCCGTTCATCGCCTCGGACAAGGTCACCATGATGTCAGCTTCAACATCCTGTCCCCGCTGGGCGAATTCTTCCTGGCGAAATGCGTTCCGCCCAAAACCGCTACGCCCAAATCCACCGAAGAACTGTTCAAAAAAATCGCTAAACCCGGTGCTGCCGGAAAATTCAAATTCTTCTTCACCAGACGGTGACCGCCACGTTCGATGCTGCTGAGCCCCACCTGCGCCGGCACCAAACCCGGCTGGACCACGTTTCCAATCCTCGCCCAGCGTGTCGTACTTCTTCCGCTTCTCTGGATCACTCAAGACTTCATACGCTTCATTGAGCTCCTTGAACTTGTCTTCGGCTTTCGATTTGTCCTTGGCGACGTCCGGATGGTACTCTCGGGCTAATTTGCGAAAGGCTTTGCGAATGTCATCCTCGCTCGCACTTCGTGCCACCCCGAGGATCTTATAATAATCTTTAAATTCAACCGGCATAGTCCCTCTGTCCGTCAGAATAATTTAATTCGTTAACGCGGTCACACAACTGAGTCCTGCAAAGAGACATACACCCATTCCCAGAAGCAAGCACATCTAAGAAAACAATTTCACCTATGGCGTAAAAAATAAATTCGGTTAAATTGTGAGCGTCTCTCCCGACGGAAAAGGAATTAATGATTACTCGACGCGAAGCAATTAAACGAACCGCTCTTTTGGGGGCGACACTTGCAACAGTTACCCCACTTGAAAATTTGACGGCACAACCGGCGCTTCCAGCACCATCGACCGGTGGAATGTTCAAACTGCCACCGTTACCTTATGCGTTCGATGCGCTCGCTCCACACATTGATGCCGCTACGATGGAAATCCACCATGGCAAGCACCACGCGGCTTACGTGAAAAACCTGAACGACGCCGTAACCGAAGTGCCTTCATTGTCCAGGCTTTCTATTGAGGAAATTATTCGCAATCTGGATAAGGTGCCGGAGAAAGTCCGAACCAAGGTGCGCAATAATGGCGGAGGTCATCTAAACCACGCACTCTTTTGGCAGATGATGAAAAAGAATGGCGGTGGAGAGCCGAAAGGTGAATTGGCCGATGCAATTCAAAAGAGTTTTGGAAGCTATGAGAATTTCCAGGAAAGATTATCTGATGCCGGGGCGAAACAATTTGGGAGCGGATGGGCCTGGCTTGTGCTGGATGGCAGAGATCTAAAAGTGGAATCAACACCCAATCAGGACAATCCGTTGTCGCAAGGAAAAATCCCGCTGCTCGGAATTGATGTTTGGGAGCATGCTTATTATCTGAAATACCAAAACAGACGTGCCGATTATATTTCTGCGTTTTACAACGTGATTAATTGGGATTTCGTAGCTGAGCGTTACAAACAAGCTGCAAGCTGAATTATGAAACGTTTTTTAAATGCGCTGGTCGGCTTATTGGTGCTGGCTACCTTTCTGTGTGGATGCATGACCACGGTAGAAAAGGAGAATCTAAAGCATGAAAGGGAAAAGCTTGAAAAACCCCAACCCCCTCCCCGACTCTAAAGCAAATCTCAGATCACCATGAATTTGATTTCCCGCCGTTCTGCCATTGGAAAAATTACCGGTTCGGCCGCCGCCTTCGTTGCTGCAGCTAATCTCTCGTTACGCCTTAAGGCTGCCGACGATTCTGTCGGTTCAAAACTCAAAGGCCGAGTGAACCATTCGGTTTGCAAGTGGTGTTACCCAAAGGTCGAACTCGAGGAATTCTGCAAAGAGGCGAAGAGAATCGGCCTAAGATCGATCGAACTTTTGGAAGTAAAGGATCTGCCCACGCTCAAAAAGTATGATCTGACATGCGCAATGGTTTCCGGTGTTCCAGGCGGAATTCCAAACGGCCTGAATCGCATCGAAAATCATGACAAGATCGTTTCCTGGATGGAAAACCATATTCCATCTATCGCTGCAGAAGGTGCACCGAATGTTATTTGTTTTTCAGGGAATCGTGCCGGAATTGACGACCAGACGGGATTAAAAAACTGCAGTATCGCTTTGAAGCGGATCATGCCGGTTGCCGAAAAGCACAAAGTGACGGTCTGCATGGAACTTTTGAATAGCCGCGTAAATCACAAAGATTATATGTGCGATAAATCCGAGTGGGGTGTGGAACTGGTAAATCACGTGGGTTCAGAACGATTCAAACTACTCTATGATATTTACCACATGCAAATCATGGAAGGCGACTTGATCGCCACAATTAAACGTAGCTACGAAAGCTTTGGCCACTATCATACTGGCGGCGTTCCTGGTCGTGCGGAAATTGATGACTCACAAGAAATTAATTATCCGGCGGTAGTTCAAGCAATCGTTGCAACCGGCTTCAAAGGATTTATTGCACAGGAATTTATTCCAAAGCGAACAGATAAAATGGCATCCCTCAAGCAAGGTGTAGAACTTTGCGATGTTTAACTTCCCCAAATTCGTTATTTTCAATCGTCCGATTAACAAATGAAAGCTGTCATTCTTGCCGCAGGCAAAGGCACCAGAATGCGGGAACTCACCAATGAACTTCCCAAGCCCATGCTTAAAGTTCATGGTAAACCCATACTTGAGCACATTATTCTGGGACTAATCACCTCAGGAATTAAAGAATTTTTCATTGTTACTGGGTTCAAGGCAGAAACGATCGAGAATTACTTTCAAGATGGTTGTCAATGGGATGTGAGTATTTCTTACGGTCGGCAAGTTGTTCAAGATGGGACAGGTAAAGCCCCGGAACTCGCAAAAGAGTTCGTAGGTTATGACACATTTGTTCTCACCTACGGCGATATTCTGGTGAAGCCGGAAACTTACCAACAGATGCAGACCAGATTTCGAAAACAAGAGTTTTCGGCTTTAGTCACAGCAACCAGTAGTCAAGATATTACTAAAGGAGGATTAAACTTTTTCGACGATCAGTTTCGCCTGATAAAGCTGATCGAGAAAGCGACACCTGCCCAAATCGACGCTCTTCAGCAAGAGGGATGGCTTAAGCCGGGCGATATCGCCTGGTATAATGCTGGGATCTACATCTTTTCCCCTTCTCTTTTTCTTTTTACTGCTAAGCTGAAGAAATCATCTCGAGGCGAGTATGAACTCACAGATGCGCTCATCAGCATGTTAGCTACAGGGCATAAAATAGCGGGTTTGGCAATTCCCGGTAGATGGGTTGATGTCCGTGATCCAGAAGTTCTTGCTGAATTAGAACGCGAGCAGCTTTAATACCCTAAATATTCAGAGCCGTCACTATGCCCGATTGGCATTTGCCCTACCTACCGCTCGCTTGTTGATCTTGAATAATCTCCACAACTCAGATTTCTCTTCTCTCCAACAAAAACTGACTTCAAAAAAAAAGCCGAAGGCGCTGAGCCTTCGGCATTAATGAATGAAAGATTTGGCGGTAACCTACTCTCGCGGAAGCTATACAACCACTACCATTGGCAAGACTGCGTTTGACGGCCGTGTTCGGGATGGG
>JACDHS010000106.1 GCA_013820875.1 Verrucomicrobiota bacterium
GATTAAGAGCCCGGATATCGCGGCCCTTCAGGCCGCAAATGTGGTAAAACCGTTTACCCAGCCCGGTGGGCTGGGCTGAGGGATTGCCGGCCCTTTGGGCCTCCGGCCAGCTGCACCGAAGCTCTGCGATATCGTTTATTCCTACTCCTTTAGAATAACTCGATTCAGGACCTATCCGGAAATTACTTTTGGCAACCGTTATAGCTTCGTAAATTCCTATTGCCGCACCATTGACCAGGATGTGGTGGGAAGGGCACCTAAAATGCGAGATTCAGAATTCAAGGGCGATTCAGGTGAGGCGGTCAGGAGTGATTTGAAGCTCGCGTGGCGGTTTCTTCCAAGACTGACGGAAGGTTGGAGCATCCAATCGGCGCGACAGCGTCTTGGACTGCGGTAGTCCTCCCCCGCTTTTCGGACGCGGTGCTGAGATGCGGAACTGGAACGGGAATGCAAAACGTTTCCGCAAGTCCTCGATTGCCGGGAAGTTTGGAATAATCCGACCCGCTGGATTGTGGAATACCAATATTTCGTTTCCGATCAGGCTGGTGAAAACCGACTTCCGCTTAACTCAGTTTTGGTCAGGTGAACGAGAACTGAACGACGAAAATTTCACTTGGCGTCGTGCCGACAAAAAGTGAATTACTGGGATTTCACTCCGCGTCGGGCGGACGAAAACCGAACTACCGGTATTTCACTTCTGGTTGGAGTGTCAAAAGCTGAAATAGGCGTCGTTTGGCCCTGATCCGGACGACAGAAAGCGGAGGACGCTTAATTCGGATTTGGGGAGGGAAGTTTTGACACGAATTGCACAAAGTTTCACGAATTGGAACCGAGAAAGTGGCATGGATGGCAAAGGAGTTTCGGTATCTTATCGTGCGGTTTGTTCTTTCGAATGACAGGTCATTTTTCTCCGGTGTGTGTCAATTAAAAAGTTTTCTTCAAAAATCTTTTATGCGCTAAACCCAATGGAATCAAGGGGTTGGTGGATCGGACAAAATTTGTAACAACTTTTGTCCTTACCTGGAGCGCGGGCATTTTGGCATAACATGGCCTGTTAAAGGTATGAATGATCCGAACGAGTCGGAAATAGTGAAAGAGAAAGCGATTTTATGAAGCAAACGATTGATAAGAATGAAGCAAACCTCCTCGCCAGCGGCACGGCGGTGGCCAATGGAGTGGATAAATTGGGTGCGGCACTGGACCTGGACCCAAATACGGCGAACGCCATTCGCACTGCGGGGGCGGAGTTCAGCGATGCGCGCATGGCATTACAACATTCCCGCGCGGCGGTTCGCGCGCGCAAGCGGGCCGTGCGATCGAGTGTGACGACGGGGAAACAGTTGGCGACGTTGGCGCGGGAGATTTTGAAGCCGCATCTCGGGAGTCGGTATTCGCAGTGGTGGGATATAGCGGGGTTTGTCGGGGCGCTCGCGATCCCGCGCAAGATGTCGAATCTTTCCTTATTGTTGAAGTCGTTGGCGACTTATCTCACGGACCATCCGGAGCGTGAAGTAGCGGCGCTCAATGTGACTGCGGCGCAGGCTGAGTTGGTGGCTGGAGAATTGCAGGCGGCAATCGGCGCGTTGAATCTTGCGAAAACAGAGTTGGAAACGCGGCGCAAAGCGAGGAAGACGAGTCGGAAAAAGTTACGACTGCGATTGCGATTGTTTATCGCGGATTTGAATACCCGAATTGATCCGCTTGATAATAGATGGTTGTCGTTCGGCTTAAACAGGCCAGGCGCAAAGGATAAGCCGGAAGCACCGGAAAAGGTGGAGGTTGTCATGATCGCGGAAAATACTCTGGCGGTGAAATGGGAGGATGCGCCACGTGCGGAGTCGTATCGAGTGCGCCAACGGATTGTTGGGGTGGACGAGGAGTTTGTCTTGATCGGTAGTCCAGTCGATCCGAATTTCACAATTGAGCAAGCGCCGCGGAATGCGACATTGGAATTGGCGATTTCGGCGGTGAATAGCGGAGGAGAAAGTGCTTGGAGTGAGGTGGTGATGGTGAGGACGGGAGGTTTAGAGTGATTCTCGAAAAAAACTAAATCCGGCAGTTACTTAACCGCTAATCTGCGCTAACGAACGCTAATCCAAAGATTTGCGGGAGAAACAGCTTGGCAAACAAAACCACCTGCTGGGTGAAGTCATTGTCTCGCGTAACCGTTTTTCCATTAGCGACTATTAGCGCAGAGATTAGCGGTTAAACTGCGGTTTTTAGGATAAATTTCCAAAATGGCGGCTTGGCTTCGTTGTCGCTCTCGGCAAGATCCACCAGGGATATTGCCTTCGATCGACGCTTGGCCAAAAAACAAAATCGCTCCTGCCATCTCGCAAATTTGTTTCCGAGAATCACTCTATGAGTCGGACAGGGTGAGAATCAGAGGACTTATCGTTTCTTTCCCGGTGGATTTAATTCCGCTTTCGGCGCTGCATCGGTGGGTTGAACTTTGCGAGCGGGCTTGACCAGGTGCGGCGGGAAGTCGGCGGTTTCCGAGCCGTCTTCGCTGCGCAGGTTGTTCTGTCCGCCGCGATCGCGGTTGAGCGGCATGTACATGCCGTCGGTCTCTTCAAGGATGTCGAACATCTGTTTGTTCATCTTTGCGACGACTTGTTTGTGTTCGGGGCTGCGGATGAGATTTCGCGTTTCGCTTGGGTCTGCCTTCAGGTCGTAGAGTTCATCGGTGTCCCAGAGTCCCTGGTAACGGATGTATTTATATTGATCGCCACGAACTGCATGCATGGTGGGCGTCTGCGGGAAGGTGCGTTCCCAATAATATTCATAGAGCAGGGCATCGCGCCAGGGGATGCTTTCGCCGCGAGCAACTGGAAGAAAACTTGTGCCATCCATGTGTTCGGGTGTTTTTAACCCGGCGGCTTCCAAAAAGGTTGGCGCTATATCGATGTTTGCCACCACTTGTTCCACGACGGTGCCGGGTTTAAAGATCTGCGGACAATGCATCAGCAACGGCACCCGCATGGATTCTTCATAAGCAACCCGTTTATCAATCAGGCCATGTTCGCCAAATAAGAAACCGTTGTCGCCCATGTAAACGACAATGGTGTTCTCCAGTAGATTTTTTTTCCGCAGAAAATCGAGCACACGTCCAATGCCTTCATCCACCGCGAGCAACGTTTCACAATAGCTGATATAGAACTGTGAGATGTCCTGGAGTTGGCCGTGATAAGGATAGTCCACGCCGTGCCAACTGTTGCGCTGGTTCTTGAGCCACATTGGCTTGTCGGGATCGGCTTCCGCGATCTCGGCCTGCGTTGGAGGTGTGGGAAGTTTTTTGTCTTTGTAACGGCCCTTGTGACGTTCCGCTGGTTCGAAATCCGCGTGAACCGCTTTGTGCGAAATGTAAGCCATGAATGGTTTATCCAGCTTTCGCGACTCCAGCCAATCCACGGCGTAATCAGTAAGTTCGTCGGTGATGTAGCCTTTGCGCTCGACTCGTTTTCCATCCACGTTCAAGCCCGCTTTGGTTGGTTGATAGGTGCCTTGTCCGCGAAAGGATACCCAGCGATCAAAGCCTGGTTTTGGATTATCGTTGTCGCCGCCCATGTGCCATTTGCCGAAGAACGCTGTTTCGTAGCCTGCCTTCTTTAAATATTGCGAAAAGAAAACGGTGTTTGGCGCGATGGGATTCAGATTGTCCACCACCCGATGTTTATGCGCGTAAAGACCGGTCAGAATAGAAGCGCGGCTCGGCGAACAAAGAGAGGTGGTGACGAACGCGTTCTTCAGATGGACCCCGTTGGTCGCGAGAAAATCCATGTGTGGCGTTTCCAGGAAGGGATGCCCCATGAAGCCCATCGCATCGTAGCGATGATCATCCGCCAAAATGAAAATGATATTGCGCGGTTTGGCGTCGGGAATGCGGTCGAGGTTCAGGTTGGGCGCTGGCTGGCTTGACCCAATGGTGAGAATTGCGAAAAACGCAACGAGCCAGATGCAAAGGCATTTCGTTCGGATCATGAGGCCCAGATTATGGACTCTTTGCGAACGGGTAAATGAGTTTTAACGTCCTGCCAGCATCCCGCTGGCAGTTCCAAATGGTGAAAGATTCGGTAGATTGAAAAATACTACCGAAAGAGTGCTGCCGGCAAACCGCCGGCAGGCCCTTTGTCGCGAAAATCTTAGCGGCGGCTGAACGCCATCCGGGCCGGCTTGCGGACCAGAATTTCAGCGGATTCTTCGGAGTCACCACTGAGAACGGTAATTGGGATGGTGACGAGATAGAGAGCTGAGCCTGCGAGGGTCATGACCAGGCCGACCGGACGGACAACTAAAATGTCGGCAACCTTATAAGCGCGCCGCAATTCCTGCGTATCAACATCTTCAGCAAAAGCGCTGGAGAGGTTCATAGTCGCGAAAATGGAGGCGATGAGGAGCGCGGTTTTCAATTTCATGGTTACTTTCCTAGCAAGTCGGAAGCCAAATGCAATTTGTTAATTTTTGAGAATTGGCCGGAGGAAGGGTGTTTTCGCCAACAGACACTGAGTTCATGGGGGAGAGGTGCGGTTCAAGGTACCTTGGTTTACCAGAAGGACCACGAGAGGCGCATCAAGTATGCTCCGCTAATCCAGCCTGCCACCGGAGCAAAGCGCTGCCTCCAACATCCAATCGCCTCCTTCTAGTCCGCATAACCGTTCGGATGTTTTTGGTGCCAGGCCCAGGCGGTGGCAACGATGTCTTCCAGTTTCGGGTACCTGGGCTTCCAGCCGAGTTCGTTTTTTGCTTTGTCAGCGGCGGCAACCAGTTTTGGCGGGTCACCGGCCCTGCGAGGTTTTTCAATCGCAGGAATGCTTTTGCCGCTGAGCTTTTCGCAGGTCTTGATGACGTCGCGGACGGAATAGCCGTCGCCATTCCCGAGATTGTAGAATCCTTGCTTGCCGGGTTGCAGGGCGAGCAGGTGAGCCTGGGCGAGATCGATCACGTGGATATAATCTCGGATCGCTGTTCCATCGGGTGTGGGATAATCCGTTCCGTAAATTTCGCAATGCGGCGACTGCCCGAGTGGAACTTTGAGCACATTCGGAATGAGATGGGTTTCAATCCGATGATGCTCGCCGAACTTCTCGCTGGCACCCGCCGCATTAAAGTAACGAAAGGCAACAAACTCCAAACCGTGCAGTTGCTGATACCATTGCAAAATCTTTTCAAACATCAGCTTTGATTCGCCGTAGGGATTGATGGGGCGCTGTGGCAAATCTTCGGTCATCGGCACGCGGTCAGGCGGACCATAAGTGGCGCAAGTGGAACTGAAGACGAATTTTTTGACACCGGCTTCCAGTGCGCCGTCGAGCAGGTTGATGCCGCTGCCGACGTTGTTGCGGAAATATTTGCTCGGATTGGTCATTGATTCGCCGACGAGCGCATGTGCGGCGAAATGAATGATCGCTTCCGGTTTTACATTTTTGATTGCCTGGATGGTTCGGTCGCGATCACCGAGGTTGCCTTCGATGAATGTGGCGCGTGAATCAACGGCACTGGCGTGTCCTTCGATGAGGTTATCGAAAACCGTGACCTGATGTCCTGCATTGATGGATTCTTCAACAAAAATTGAACCGATATAGCCAGCACCACCGGTGACAAACAAATTCATGGGCTTCAGCTTAGTTTTTCGAAAAAATGGGACAACCTTAATCCGCTTGAACAGAGCGTGGGGGATTTTCTCATGCAACGCCCTGTATTGTTACGGCTGAAGAAGGAATTATTTTCCCTGGGCATTCGGCAGTTCGATCCAGAAAGAGCTGCCTTTTCCCGGCCCAGAATCAACTCCAGCCGTGCCGCCGAGTCGTTGGGCTGCTTTGGCAACCATGGCCAGTCCAATACCGGTGCCGGGATAAGCCTCGTGCGTATGCAGCCGTTGAAACACTTCAAAGATGCGTTGGCGATGCTGCGGGTCGATACCAATGCCATTGTCTTTTACGATGAGGCGAACGGAGCCTGGTTTTTCCTCGGCAAAGATCTCGATCTTCGGAGCAGCGCCGGGCAGGACAAACTTAAGAGCGTTCCCAAGCAAGTTCGCGAGAATCTGGCGCACGAGGGTTGCATTTGCGTAAACAGAAGGAAGGGAAGCGCGAACCACCTGTGCTTTTGCCCGCTGAATCTCATCTGCAAATTCGGCAAGGACCAGGTCCACTTGAGAATTCAAATCAAGAATTTCAAAAGAAAGTTCCACATACCCGAGACGCCCGTAGGCCAGCAAATCGGAAATGAGCTTGTCCATGCGCGTCGCTGAATTGTTGATTCGATCAAGAAGTTCCCGCCCAGCGTCATCCAGCCGAAAAGAGTAATCTTCCAAAACCGCCATCGAAAGCCCCTGCATCGCCCGCAAGGGCGCCCGAAGATCATGCGCTATTGTATAGAGCAGCGTTTCGGTTGTTTTTAAACTTTCTTCAAGTTCTTTCGTTCGCAATTTGACCGCGCTTTCAAGGTTGATCGCGCGTTCACTGAGTTCCTCTTTGGCTTTCGCCAGTTCTGTCTGAATGCGTTTTTGATCCTCGATGTCGGTGGCTGTTCCGATCCAGCGCAGCACCTTTCCGTCATTGTCACGAATGGGTAATGCCCGGGAAAGGTGCCATCGAAACTCGCCCGTGGCAGCATTCTTGAAACGACATTCCAGTTCGCAGGGTGCATTGGATTTGAAAGCTGTTCTCCAGCGTTCCAGGCATTTGGGGAAATCATCCGGGTGCGCAATTGTCTTCCATATTTCCTCGTGACCTTCAGTCGCTGCAATGCCGGTGTAATCATGCCAGCGCCGATTAAAATAATCGAAGAAGCCATCGACACGGGCTTCCCACACCATGTGCGGCATGGCGTCCGCCAGCTCACGAAAACGTTCCTCACTGGCGCGCAGAGTTGCTTCTTCCCGACGAGCCTGTTCGGCTTGCTTTACATCGGTGATATCAATGGCCGTGCCGACATAGCCAAGAAAGGTTCCACCCGGTGCGAACCGTGGCACGCCAGAATCGAACACATAACGGTATTCACCATCATTTCGCCGCAGGCGATAAGTTGCCTGGAATGGCTCGCGCTTCTCGAAAGCTTTGGTGTGGGCGCCGACGCCGAGTGCGTGATCGTCGGGATGAACTCCTTCTGTCCAGCCATTGCCGAGTTCTTGTTCCGGGGTGCGACCGCGAAACGAGAGCCAGCCTTTATTGAAATAATTGCAGAGATTATCGATGCCCGACATCCATATCATCACTGGAGCGGCATCGGCCAGGTTACGAAATCGTTCTTCGCTCTCTTTTAGCGAGTTTTCGGATTGCTTGCGTCGGTTGATGTCGGCGCAGACCCCGACCATCCGTTCTGGATTGCCGCTCTCATCGATGATGACGCTGCCGCGCCCCTCCACCCATCTGCCATTCAACAGGCGATATTCGATTTCAAAGTTGGACTTCTTTTCCAAAGCATCCGCGATTGTCTTAAGAGTCGCTTCCCGGTCTTCCGGGACAATGTCTTCAGCAAATGCCTCGAAATTTCCTTTGAATGAGCCTGGCAACAATCCGTGGATTTTTTCAAGATCAGGGGACCAAATGAGTTTTCCATTTTTGATCTGCCATTCCCATGTTCCCATCTGCCCGGCTTCAAGGGCGATTTGCAGTCGGGCCTCATTTTGTAGCAGATCCCGTTCGACATTTTTTCGGCGAGAGATATCGCGAACGATTGCGGATGCGCCAATCGTTTGTTGATTGCTATCTCGTATGGCGGAAATGGCCGCGGACACTTCAACGAGGGTTCCATCCTTGCGGAGACGAACAGTCTCGAATGCCTCAGGCCGGGTGCCTTCCTTGAGTTTCGCCATCGCTGCCTCGAACTCATGTTTTCGATCCTCAGGCAGGAGGCGTAACACGCTTTGGCCAATGATTTCCTGGGCCGTGTAGCCAAATAGTCTTTCTGCCCCGGTATTCCAACTCGTGACCACTCCCTCAAGCGTGTTGCCAATGATCGCGTCCACGGACGATTCCACAATTGCGGCCAGTTCCGCTCTCAAATCTTCGGCTCGCTTTCGATCGGTGATGTCCATGACGGCGCCAATCATATAGCCCGTCCGCAACACCTTTCCGCGACCGTGCAGGTAACGCACGTCACCATTCGGTCGCACGATACGAAAATCGATTTCACTGAATTGCCTGCTTTCCAGCGTTTGATAAAAGTGACGCACCATTCGGGCCCGATCATCCAGGTGAACCAGCAGCAGAAAGTCGTTCAGGTGCTGCGTTGAATCGACCGGTTCCAGTCCATAGATTTTATTCAGGTTGGCATCCCTGGTCGTCAGCATTGTTTCAGGATCGAGCCGCCATGTGCCGATATTGGCAATACTAAGAGCGAGGTGCAGGTCTTCATTTATTTCCCGGAACGTGTGGTTTTGACTGGAACGCTGGAGGGCCGCGGAAAGAATGTTGATCACGCACAGGAAAAAGTCCTGTTCACTCGTCGTAAAATGTTTCTTTCGCCTGGTATGCGTCCCGAGAACTCCCCAGGTTCCGGCTTCGCCGCGGATGGGTGCGCTCATTCCGCTGACCACGCCATGATCATACAGGAGACGGGGGCCCTGGAATCGAGGTTCGTTCGGCAGATCTTCAACGATGACCAGTTTGTCAGTTCGGAGAGTGTAACCGGCCTGGGAATTGATTCCTGTTTCCACAAAGGCTTTCCCGACCAGGCCTCTCTTCCACCCGCACCCGCTCAAGAGGAGAAGTGATCTTTGATCGGGCAACAGTTGCAGTATCTTGCAGAAGTCAGTAGCCAGAGTATCGCACACGAGGGACACCGCTTTGTCCATGATCGGTTTAAGCTCAGTTTCGTGCAGGGCGAAACTTCCAAGCTCAGTGATGGCACGTTGCTGGAGTGTCCGTCTGGAAACCGAAGGGCGGACGTGCTCGCGCGTTGGTTTGAGTTCCACTAGTTTCATCAGAGTGCTGCTGGATTGAAGCGTTTTTCAAACCGAGCCATGAAAAGCAGCAGCTTAAACGTCAATCCCTCCATATTCTTTGGCAATGAGCCAAGGAACGCCGATGCCCTTTATTTAATATCTGCCGGAAGATGAGATTCCGCTAATGGATTTCTTTGATGCGAAGGCAGGTAGCTTGTTGCTCTGGGTTATCGAGAGCTTCAAATACCGGAACAATCGTGGTGCAACGCGGCGGATCCACAAATGGACAACGGGGATGAAACGGACAACCACCAGGGATTTTCGTCGGCGAAGGAGGGTCGCCCTGCAGGATCATACGTTTACGCCGGGCCTCGCGTTCCGGATCGGGAACAGGAACCGCGCTGACCAAAGCCTTCGTATAGGGATGTAGCGGACGTTCGAAAACCTGGGTGGCAGGTCCGAGCTCCACAATGCGACCGAGGTACATTACGGCAATTCGGTCGGAAATATGTTTTACCACTGAGAGATCGTGCGAGATGAAGATCAGCGTGAGATCCATCTCTCGCGAAAGTTTCCCGAGCAGGTTGATGATCTGTGCCTGGATGGAAACATCGAGCGCAGAAACCGGCTCGTCAGCGATGATGAGCTTTGGTTCCACGGCAAGGGCGCGAGCGATCGCGATGCGTTGACGCTGCCCCCCGGAAAATTCGTGCGGATACTTTTTAATGAAGCGCGGTGAGAGTCCGACTTTTGTCATCAAGGCGCTCACCCGGTTGGGCATCTCGGCGGAGGAAATCTTTTTGTGCGATGAAATCGCTTCCGCGAGCGTGTCGTAAACCGTCATGCGGGGATTCAGCGTCGCGTAAGGATCCTGAAAGATCATCTGGAAATCTGCTCGTGCGTTACGCAATTCATCTTTCGAAAGACCGCTGAGATTGCGTCCTTCGAGAACGACCGCTCCTTCCGTGGGTGGAATCAATTGCAGAATGGTCCGGCCGAGAGTGGATTTGCCACAACCCGATTCACCAACCAATCCAACGATTTCTCCTTTTCGCAGAATGAGACTCACGCCATCCACCGCTTTAACGGTGGCCACCTGTTTCCGAATGAAAATGCCTTTCTCCACCGGGAAGTGGGTCTTCACATTTTGTAGTTCGAGAAAAGATTCAGGCATATTCGTTTATCGGAGGTCTTCTGAGGTTAAATCGAGTTCCTTTTGCTGCACGCGCAAGCAAGCGCTTCCATGATTCGGCTCGACTTCCAACAGTTCCACCGGGTTTTCACACTTTGGCTGGGCAAATTCGCAACGGGGCACAAACGGACAGCCGCGTATCGGTTTGGAGACATCCGGTGGCATGCCGGGAATGGTGTAAAGCTCGGCGCCTTTCGGTTGCAGCGCGGGAATGGATTTCTGCAAGGCGCGGGTGTAAGGATGTTGCGTCCGCGCAAACAGATCGGCGATGTTCGCGCTCTCCACGACGCGCCCGGCATACATTACATTCACTCGGTCACAGAAACCGGATACCACCCCGAGATCGTGACTGATCAGGATGACGGCCATCCCGATCTCTTTCTGCATCTTCTTGATCAGTTCCAGGATCTGCGCCTGCACAGTGACATCGAGCGCGGTGGTCGGTTCGTCGGCGATGAGAAGATCGGGTTTGGTGATCAGCGCCATGGCGATCATGACGCGTTGACGCATCCCGCCGGAGAATTCGTGCGGATACGCTTTGATGCGTTCTTCGGCTCCTGGAACCCCGACGTCTTGTAGAGCTTTCACCCCGCGTTTCACTGCTTCGTCTCGCGAAAGGTTTTCATGAATCAAGAGCGGTTCAATGAGTTGATCTTCGATTTTCAGGAAAGGATTCAGCGACGTCATGGGATCCTGAAAAATCATTGAGACGCGCTTGCCGCGAATGGAACGAAGCTGGTTCTTCGAACAACTCAACAAATCAACCCCATCAAAGAGAGCTTTACCCTTTTCGATCCTGCCAGGTGGTTCGGGAATAAGTCGCAGCAGTGAATAGCAGGTAACCGATTTGCCCGAACCGGATTCACCAACAATCCCGAGCGTCTCACCTTTCTCCAGCGAGAACGAGACATCATGCACCGCGCGCACGATTCCGTGCCGCGTGTGAAACGACGTGTGCAAGTTTTCGACCTGGAGTAGAGGGGGCATAGGGTCAGGAACGGAGTGGTGGAGTGATGGAGTGATGAAGTAGGGCGCATTCCAATACTCCATTACTCCAACACTCCATTACTCCGTTTGTTGTCTTCATGTTCAATCCTTCGACGCACGGACATCCAGCGCATCGCGCAGGCCGTCTCCCAAAAAGTTCAGGGAAAAAAGTGTGACCGAGAAAAACAGCGCCGGAAAAACGAGCATCCAGGGATGTTCTTCCATGCTTTTGGCTCCTTCGCTGATGAGCGTGCCCCAGGAACTCATGGGCGGTTGCACGCCGAATCCCAGGAAGCTCAGGAATGCTTCCAGAAGTATGACGCTCGGCACCGTGAGCGTTGCATAAACAATTACTACTCCGAGCACATTCGGAATCATATGACGCAAAATAATCCTGCGGCGACGCAACCCGAGTGCAATCGCCGCTTCAATAAATTCCTGCCGCCGCAGTCCCCGGACCTGTCCGCGCACAATTCTGGCCATGGTGAGCCATTCAACCGCCCCAATTGCAATGAACAGGAGATAAATGTTTCGCCCGAAAAGCACCATCAGCAGGATGACGAATATGATGAAGGGCAGGGAATACAGAATGTCCACGATGCGCATCATCACGGAATCCAATTTGCCGCCAAAAAAGCCGGAGGTTGCGCCGTAAAGGACACCGATGAACAGCGATACCGCTGTGGCGCAAAGGCCGACCGCGAGAGATATTCGTCCTCCATATAGTATGCGGGACAGGAGATCTCTTCCGAGCACATCTGTGCCGAGCCAGTATTCTGCACTGGGCGGGGTGGCGCGGATGGCGAGGTTCTGGGCCTCGTAAGGTTGAATCGGCAAAATGGGAGCGCTAAAGCAGAGTGTCCCAAGCACTAAAATGAAGATGGCGCTGATCAGTGCCAGTTTGTTCTTCTTCAGCCGATACCACGCATCTTTCCAGAGTGAAGTGCCTTCCTCCGCAGTTTCGAGACGCTGCGGGTCAAACTGTTCTGCTGTGATTCGATCAGCCATGTTATTCGAATTTCAGTTTCGGATTCAGCCAGACCTGGACGACATCGACGATCAGGTTGAGCGTGATGATCAGGGTTGCGTAAAAGATAACGGTTCCCATGATCATACCATCATCACGGTTGAACGCCGCCGTCACGAAATAGCGTCCCAGGCCAGGAATCTGGAAAATGGTTTCCACCACGAATGAGCCGGTCACAATTCCAGCCATTGCAGGACCAAGGAATGAAATCACCGGCAGCAGTCCGCCCCTGAGCGCATGTTTGAAAATGACCCGCTTCTCTGAAGCGCCTTTTGCCCGGGCTGTGCGGATGAAATCCTGGTTTAAAACCTCAAGCATCCCGCCACGTGAAAGGCGCGCGATGTAAGCAGCGTAAATTCCGCCCATTGTCAGCGCCGGTAGAACCCGGTCGATCGGGGAAAACCAACCCGAAGCATTAAACCAACCGAGCATGAGAGCGAATATCAGGATGAGCAGCGGGCCTATGACAAAGGTCGGCAGGCAAATCCCAATCATGGCCAGCGACATGGGAACGTAATCCGAAAGTGTGTTGGGCCTCAATGCGGCGATGACACCGGCAATCAGTCCGAAGAACAACGCGATTGCGATGGAATAGAGTCCAAGCTCCAGCGAGACGGGAAAGGATTCGCCAATCAGTTCGTTGACAGTGCGATTCGGGTAGCGCGTGGAGGGACCAAAATCGCCCCGCGTCACCAGGTTCTTCATGAAGGTGAAATACTGCTGCGGGAGAGGTTTGTCGCGGCCATAGAATGCCTCAAGATTTTTCCGGACTTCCGGGGTGACCGCGCGTTCGGTGTCGAACGGATTCCCCGGGGCAAGTCGAACCATGAAGAAAGTTAACGTTGCGACGATGAGGAGAACGGGAATCGTCTCCAGAATGCGTCGAACGATAAACCTCAACATATTCTAACCTCCATTATTTCCCCGGGGATTCAAGGTGGACGTGTTTGTAAGGATGATTGTCCAGGATGTTCGGATACCACCCTTGCACGCTCGGATGAATCAGGTAAACACGGGTATAAAAGTAGATCGGAAGCATCGGCAATTCATCAATGAGAATTGCTTCCGCCTTGCGGAACAGGTCAAAGCGCTTATCGCGGTCGGCGGTTCGTCCGGCCTCCTGGATGAGTCGGTCGTATTCCGGGTTGGACCAGCCAGTCTGATTATTTGCGCCATCGGTCAGCCACATATCCAGAAACGTATTGGGGTCAGGATAATCGCCTTTCCAACCCGCCCGGGAGATCTGGTAATTTCCGTGTTGCTGAGAATCGAGGTAAACTTTCCACTCCTGGTTTACGAGCCGCGCATTGACATTCAATTCCTTGTTCCACATCTGCTGAATGGCTTCGGCAATTGTGCGATGCGCTTCCGAAGTGTTGAATAAAATTTCAACCGGCGGCAGTCCTTTTCCATCGGGGTAACCGGCTTCAGCCAACAGCTTTTTGGCTCCTGCAATGTCGTAAGGCACGTTGGCATCCGAGGTGTAGCCGGCGGTTTCGGGCGGGGTGAAGTTGTGCGCCGGAATCTGTCCGCCGCGCGTCACATTTTTGACGATTGAGTCACGATCAATCGCCATGGCGAGGGCGCGACGAACGCGTCGGTCGTCCAGTGGCGCTTTCCTTGTATTGAAACGGTAATAGTAAGTTCCCAGGTCCGGATCGATACGGATGAGATGGGGGTTGTCCTTCTTATAAACTTCAATCTTTGTCAGCGGAACAGTTTGCGTGATATGCATCTGTCCGGAACGAAAAGCACGCTCTTCGGTGTCATCGCTTTCGATCGCGTAGAAATGGATTTCGTTTAAGCGCACCGTGTTCGCATCCCAATAGGTTGGGCTCTTTTTAACGACGATCACCTGGTTGCGCTTCCATTGAGCAAGTGTGAAGGGGCCGTTGCCGACATAATTCTCCGGACGCGTCCAGCGGTTGCCCCGTTCATAAATCGCTCCATGCTTTTCGATGGTGGGAAGGTGAACTGGAAACCACGAATAATGACTGAGCAGGGAAAGAAAGTAGGGGGTTGGCGAATTCAGTTGGATTTGCAGCGTGTGATCATCGAGTGCTTTCACACCGACCTGGGAGAAATCTTTGATTTTGCCGGTGTTAAAGTCCTCCGCATTCTCCATCACATGCAGCATGTAGGAATATTCCGCTGCCAGTGTTGGCGTTAGCATGCGTTGATAGGATTTTACAAAATCGTGCGCGTTCAGGGTGTCGCCATTCGACCACTTGGCATCTTTGCGCAGGTTGAACGTGTAAGTCTTCAGGTCATCCGAAACTTTCCAGGTCTCCGCAACTCCGGGTTGCGGTTCGAGAGTTTTCGGATGAGGCATGACGAGACCTTCCAGCAGGGCGATGATGATGTGATGTTCCGGTACACCGGTAACAATCTGCGGATCGAGATCCTGGGGTTCTGTGCCATTTCCGTAGTGGAGAATCTGGTTTTGGTTACCATGTTCCACCCGCGATTGGCGACCTCCGCAGCCGAGTGTGGCCAGGAAAACCAGAAGACTTCCGAAATAAAACAGTTTGGCGAATTTCATTAATTTATCTGAGTAAAACACCACAGCAAACCACTGCCGTCAAATAGGTCTGCGGCTTAAAACCAACTACTTGAATGAGGCGATTTAACTGAGCCGAACGCAATTGGTAAATAGCAAATTGGCTCTGATGATCGTAGTGGAAAGAGCAGGGGAGACTGAGTGGTTTGCTGAGACCTGCTGAATCATTCAGTCCGGAGCCGTTTGTACGCGTAAAACGCCTCCGGACACGGCGTCCAGAGGTGTTTGTACGCCGAGAACGCCTCCGGACACGGTGTCCGGAGGCGTTTGTACGCCAAGAACGTCCCTGGACATGGTGTCCAGAGGCATTTGTACGGAAAAAACGGCTTTGGACGGGGGCGTTAGCCGTGTTGGATTTGGCAGGGACTAAACCTGGTGAAGAAATGATTCAATGCAGAGTCGGTCGCATTTGGCGACAATGGTGTGGCCCTCGAGATTTCGAGTTTTGCAGAACTCTTTTGCGGCTCGTACATCAGGAAAGTCCAGGGCATCTTTGAAGACCCGAGTATATTCGAGTTGCTCGGTACTCAAAAAACGGCGCGTTTTTGATTCGATAATTACGATTTTCACTGGTTTCCAAGGGGGGACGTTACTTTCCATCTCCTGAGAGTCCCAATTCAGTGGTGGCCTTCACTAGGCGCGGTGCGGACGTTAATGAGCTGTGGCGTTTGACGCCATAGGGGAATCAACTATTTTTTGGTAGTATCCCCAATCCTACAGGTGGGACGGTTTCTCCTGACATGGTAGGCGACTTGCCCATGGGGATTCGATGGCTTTCTCACGACGCTTTCGCAGAATACCTGCAAACGTTTTAACGCTCCAGCCTGATACACATCCATGCATCTGATTCTAAACTGACTCAATGAAACTCATCGATGCTCCCTTTGAGATCACAACCGCCGGTTGGCAGGTCGAAGCAAATGAAACCGCAGGGTCACATTCCAGCGAGAATGATGAACAACAATGGATATGGGTATTCGAACGATTGAAAAGTGCCGACATCAATCTGTCGTTTTCGGAGAAGGTAAAATTCTTTTGTGAAGCGGCCAACCCGGAAGAAGTTGAAAACTTCATCGAGGCACAACTACAGGAGCAGGCGATTATACCGCTGGCCGCCTGAGGGCCTGTCTGAAGCGGACTCGGCGGGGCGGTTAAATCTTCACCTTGAACTGTTCGCCCTTTTTAACCGACAGGGCAAAGCCAGCCATCAGTTCGGGAATTTGTTCGAGATCCTTCAAACTGACAACTTCCACGGGGGAATGCATGTAGCGGTTTGGCAGGCTGATGAGCGCGCTGGGAATGCCTCCGCGCGTCCAGAAAATTACATCGGTGTCTGTGCCGCTCGTGGCGGACATCGTTTCATGCTGTAACGAAATTTTCTTTTTCGCTGCCACTTCTTCCAGGCGCTTCACCATTTCAGGATGATTGCATCCGCCGTGCGTGATCGTTGGCCCTTTCCCCATTTTGACATCGCCGTGGGCCTGCTTATTGATGCCCGGATAATCGGTCGCATGCGTTACATCGACGACGAGTGCCGCGTCGGGGTTGAGTGAATAAGCAATCTGCCGCGCCCCCAGCAACCCGACTTCTTCCATGATATTGGAAACCGCGAGAATCTCCGCGTTGATCTTCTTCTTGCTTTCCGTAATGAGGCGCAATGTTTCCGCCACGGCGAATGTGCCGATGCGATTATCAAAGGCACGCGCGATGGCAAGGTCACCGCGAAATTTTTCGAAATAATGATGCAGGGTAATTGGCTCGCCGATCTGCACGATTTTCTGCGCTTCCTTCTTATTCTGTGCGCCGATGTCGATGAAGAGGTCTTCGATCTTCGGCACTTTGCGTTCGCCTTCTTGTTTCGTGAGGTGCGGAGCCACATTGCCGATCACGCCGCGAATGGTTCCGTTACGTTTCGTATGAATGTTCACTCGCATGCCACGAAGGATGGCCGGATCAATGCCCCCCAGTTTGCGGAAATAGATAAACCCATCTTCGTTGATGTAGTTAACCGTCATCCCGATTTCGTCCGCGTGAGCCGCCAACATGATGCGTGGACCGCCGCCTTTGTTCAGCACCGCAACGCAATTTCCGTAGGCGTCAGAAAATGTTTCATCCGCGAATTTTTTAACGTAATCGAGCCAAATGCGTTGGCCGCGATACTCGTGGCCCGAAGGGCTGGGGGTGTTGACCAGTGTTTCAAGAAACTCAAGTGATTGTTGACGCATGGCGGAAATATGGCAGGCGAACTATTTATGGCAAGGCACCTTCGCGATAGAGGATAGCGACAACATCTCTCAGACTAAGCATGTAGGGCGGCAATCTGGCAAGCGCTGCAAGATGGTTCTCCGCATCCGGATATCTGCCGTTGCAGTAAACGGGAAAGCCCCTCACCCTAGCCCTCTCCCCTTCCGAAGGGGCGAGGGAACACGCTGTAAGGCGTCCGTTTATTTCTGAACGAGCCTGGAGCTTTCCTCCGTATGGGAACGCAATCGGTAGAGGTGCACCCGGATGTTTCAAAACCAGTGTATGAGGTTGAACGCCTCTCCCTCTCCCTTTCGGAAAGGGAGAGGGCCGGGGTGAGGGATTTCCGTTTGGTGTCTTGTTACGGAACCCATCGCACTGCATCGCCGAGCACAACGAAACCTGTAGTCGTCCAGCATGACAATTTGACCTGATTAGCCCCCGAATTCAGGTTGAAAGTTCCCAAAGCATTCCATTTTCCGCCGTTGATTTGCTGATTCACGTTGATCGACGTTGAACCTGCGGAATGATAAACAATGTAGGGTGCGGTGGCTGACCGGTTCGGTCCCTGGCTCCACCAGGCCTGGACTGTATAATTGCCACTTCCAACCAGGCCTCCGCTCCATGTAGCCGGTTCGCTGATTGGCTGTGTGCTGCGGAAACGATAGTCGGAGCCATATTTGTCCACGGCCGTCGTGCCGGTGGACCAAGTGCCTGCCACGCTGAAACCGGAGTTGCTATTGTCCACCGTGACGGTCTTCCGCATGTCGTAGTTGAATGAAAACTGGCTGTTGGCATCCGTCTCGTAAGTACCCGTGTAAGGCGAATACGTTGTGACGAACACCTTATTCTGGCTCGGTGAAAAACGCAGCAGCCGCATCAAGCCGTTACCGCCATTCCAGCGATTCTGGTAATTCGAAATCAATGTGTGGACCGTTTTCCCGTTGAAAGTATCCGAACGACGACCTTCGCCGCCGTTGCTGAAGACGTGTCCGCCGAGCATCAGGAAGAAGTTGGGATTCGTTTTCAGGCGATTGTAAATGGCGGAACCCTGGGCACTGAAAGAAGTGGTCGTGGCATTGACATTGGAGTTGTCGGCACCCGCATGATGGGTCAAAACGATCACGCGCCGATTGGGATACTGGGCCAGGACATTTTCCGCCCAATCCAGGATGACGCTGCCATAACGGCCGAATTCAAACGAGAAAACGATAAAGTCCAATCCACCGCCGCTGAACAACGTATACCAATTGTCATTGTTCGCGCCGAAGTGTCCGCCGTAATAGGGTTTGCCATTGAAGTGGGCGGTGCCGAAATATTGGTTGTAATACGTGGTGTCGCCATTCTCATCGCCCGCGGGCGATTGATCGTGATTGCCCACCGTGACACCGTAAGGAACACCGTGCAACAGGCCCGTGGTGGATTGTTTTTCTATCCGATAATAGGCGTTGGTGGCGATCCTCCACTGGCCGTGGTTGCCTGCGTTATGCACGCAATCACCCAGCGTCGCGACATAAACGACGTTTTGAGAAGCTCGGTTGGCCACGATCCAGTCGGTCTGCGCATACCACATTTGTCGCGTGGCGTTCCCGTAACCGGATTCTTCCCGAGCGTAATTCTGGGTATCGGGCAAAACCGCGATCACGAAATCTTGTCCCGGCCCATCGGCGAAACCGTTGCCAAGGCTTCCCAGGAGAAAAGCCGTCGCAAGAATGAATTTATTAATGAATTTCATAGGTTTTATTTGGATTGGAATGTTTTGGTGTACGGTTCTGCAAGCCGGGACGTTTCCTGCCGGTACAGGGCCGACACAAATCGGCGTAGGGGATGCGGCAATCTTAAGCTAAAGGAAAATGAACTGGAATACCCTCAAATTGGGGTAGAAGCTCGCCCGGCCTGACGATGGGCCGCCTCTATCTTCGTATTCGGAAATGGACCCGTGTTAGTCGCGGAGCGACGCCCCGCCTTGTAGCCGTGGAATTTTTTATTCCACGGATCAAATCCCCACACCCCTCCCGCCTTGCGGAGCGACGTAAGAAACGCGGGCATCGATCCCAAAGATAAAGCTACCCTTCGGCAGGTTTTAAAAGAAGAGCGCGGGGGAACGAGACGGTGAGGGTGGACCTCACATCGTTTGCCCTTTAATTAGCTAAAATACCGGGAAAAATCGCGTTCCAAGGGTCAAAACGGGAGAAAATGTGGGAATTGTTGGAGTTTTGACGTCGTTGTAAGACTTACCGAGCCGTCAAAATTAGTTTTGGCCACCCATGTAAGACTTCCCGAGGCGTCAAAATTGTTTTTGGTCCCCCATGTAACTCTTACGGAGGCGGCAAAACTGGTTTTGGCGCCCTTGTAAGACTTACGGAGACGTCTAAATTAATTTTGGCCACCCATGTAAGTCTTCCCGAGACGTCAAAAATGTTTTTGGCCCCCCATGTAACTCTTACAACGACGTCAAAACTCGTAAAATCCCCTCGGGAAGAGTTACATCGATGCCCAAAATTGTTTTAGACCATCGATGTAAGACTTACATGGGCCGTCAAAATTAGTTTTGGCGGTCGCTGTAACTCTTACATCGGCCCCTTTTCTGTGTTTGGGCACCGATGTAAGTCTTACAACGACGTCCTTTTTCTTCCAGCCCTCTCGGGAAGAGTTACAACGAGCCCCGTTTCGGTTTGCCCCTCGATGTAACTCTTACAACGCGTTCCGGAACGGGAATGTCCTTCGCTGCAGATTGCAGGGCAGGGCGGTTCCAAAATTATCCATTTATGCAGATCGCACGGCAGGGCTGCGCTATGATTATCCATCCATGCAGGTTGCAGGGCAGGACGGTTCCAGGATTTCCATTGATGCAGATCATACATGGGCATGGATCGCGTACTGGGCACATTAGCAAGGGTGATTCCAAAGCGGACGCCGACAAAAAGACAACGATTCGCTGAATCTCGAAGGCAAAATCGCGGAAATGTTCGTTTAACTATGGATTAACCCCGGAGGATGCTCAGATGTCGGACGGTTTCAGTAAGTAGAGCCTGTCCGCAAAATGCATTGGCTAATGAGGGAGCGTGGTTGGTTATTTTAGAAAGCAGACAAAATCCTCAAATAAAAGAGTTTTGCCTGAAATCGGTGCGTTATGATTTTAGTTGGCCTACTGCCATTTTAGTTAAGGATCGAAGCGCCAGCCACCATTGGGGCGTTAGAATCGCGGTGCGAAGCACTCCAAATGCGGTGGGGTTTTGCTGTGTCAAAACCCTGATTTTTGCCTTCTACAATCCTCTCGAAGTCTGGTGCGTGCGTGTTGCCATTTCAAAGCGGAACAAAGCCAACTTTGACCCGTCCGTAAATCTCTAAACAACAACACGCACGCACCAAACCTTACGACGAGTT
>JACDHS010000107.1 GCA_013820875.1 Verrucomicrobiota bacterium
GTTGAAAACCCGCGCTACACCGACCGGTTTCGGCTTCGCCACTCTAAGCCTTGCGTTGATTTCTTTAGGTTACTTAACTTCAATCGCCTTCGCTGTGGATTTTTCTCCTTTGGCGATATGGACATTCAGTATGCCCTCTTTGTATTCAGCATTTATTTTTGAAGGATCTGCGCCGTCAGGAAGAGTAAAGCTGCGAGAGAACGATCCATACGCACGTTCGACGCGGTGATACTTTTTGCCTTTTTCCTCCTTCTCCATCTTGCGTTCCCCGGCGATCTGCAGAGCGCCATTTTCGACGGAGACTTCGACATCCTCTTTTTTTACCTCCGGCAATTCGACTTTGATGAGGAATTCTTTTTCATCCTCTGTGATATCGACCGATGGGCTCCAATCGGTAAGAGCAGCCGTTTCCTTTTCAAAACCGGCCAATGGTGAACGGCGCAGAAATCTGGCCATGCGATTTTCAACATCTTCCAATTCCTGAATCGGATCCCATACGGACCTAAATGGACTGTAACGTGTATGTGCGTTCATAAACCTCCCTGTTGATTTGTTTTCTTGAATCGGCCGCCAAACATTTCTGGGCTTGCAGACCTATCAGCCAGCAGTCGGGACAATCATCATCTCGCGCCCTGATTCTGTAATCTGGAACAGTCTCAAGCGTTTCGCTTTGCCGCCATTGTCCAGTAATTGAGCTTACTTGCTGATAAGTTTAAACCGACCCCAGACTCAGCAAAATAAGCTTAAAATTTGGCCAACCGACGTGTAGTTCGCCTTGGTTAGTGCGCTTAAATTCAAGCAAGGAGATTATTGAAGGAATATGAGATCGATCACCCATGGAGTTGCCACAGGGCAACGTAAAAAGCCTGAAACTGCGAAACGGCCTGTCGAGAGAGCGGCAAAACGCAAACTGAAAATAGAGTCCATTCTCGTGCCAACAGACTTTTCTCCGCTTTCGAGAAAAGCCATCAGTTACGCTTCGAAGTTCGTCGAACATTTCGGCGCCAGGATCATCTTGTTGCATGTGATTGAACCGCCTCCGTCCTACCTGCGGGAATTTCCCGCTGCCCTGGGACGCGACCAGATGATTGGCGAAACCAAGCGGTTGCTGGAGAGCTATGCATCTCGGGAGATAAAACTGGAGCACCTGGACAAAACGATCGTCAAATTCGGAAAGCCATATGAGCAGATTATAGCCGCTGCGCGGGCGTTGAAGGCTGACATCATTGTGCTCGGCACACATGGAGGTGAGCGGGGGAGAAAGGAGTTTTTGGGCAGCACAGCGGAAAAGGTGGTGCGCTACGCGAGATGTCCAGTTGTGACAATCAGGGAGTAATCCGCCGAATTATTAGATTTTTTATTTACTTTGAAATCAGCATCTCCCCGCGGATGTGAAACGCCATCGCCGCACTTTCTTTCATTCCGCTTCGCATTTATCAGTGTCTATGGAGAAGCGTGCCATAAAGGTGGACCGGGTTTTTGAAACCCTTTCACGTTCGAAATCCTATTGCGATTTTGAGCAGGCATTCAAAGTGGTTTCCGGCATTCAATTAAGCTTCGAACCGACAGACGAAAATCTATTCCCCAGATCAGACGCTTTGTGCCTCCGGGATTTATGTCCACCTCGACGATTAAGTTTCGATCCAGAACAACGAAAACCTTTTACCACCAAAATCGAGTGGCTGCCCGGCATTCTTGAGGTGGTTATTGCAATTGTCATGGGGACAGGGGTGATTGGCCTGTTACGAACCGGTTGCATGGCTCAAGACGCTGCCAGTCGCGATGGACTTAAAAAGCATCTCAAGAAACGTTGCGGTGATGTCCGGCTTTCAAATGCGTTTGCCATGGGTTTGCCGATTATTCCGAATTCCGATCCAGATGGAGTATCCGTGCTCTTATTGCAATATGCGGATTATCTTGCGCGCTTCGGGAATCAGCTTCTACTGGAGCAGCCACTTTGTGAACCGGCCACCATCGCCAGGGCGAGGCAATATATTCAAAGTCATCATGAGGGAACCATTCTCCTGAACGAGGTTGCTGACCACGTGCATGTGAGCACGTTTTATTTTTGCAAACTGTTCAAGAAAACGACCGGCATCAATTTCTCAGAATTTCTCGTGCGCACCAGGATCGAGACCGCCAAGAAGCTATTGGTGAATCGCTCTCAACTCATCAACCAGGTGGCCCTGGACGCTGGTTTTCAGTCGCTGACTCATTTCAATCGTGTGTTTAAACGCCTTGTGGGTGTGCCTCCACGGCAGTTTCGCAAGCACAGCGTCGTGTGCCACCTGGAGAATGGATTGAACCAGGCAAAATACATTTCACGGCAATGAAGTGCAGAAGCTTTGGGCTCAGGGAAATGCTTTTTTTATGAAATCACGGGTCACCAAACGTGCAGTAACGACGCGAGAAACTGTGGAGCCGCAGGCTGATTCCGAGAAGCGCCCAGCAACCCGCAGGGCAGGACAGAACGTCAAAATAAGGAACATCCTCGTTCCAACAGATTTTTCAAAGTCGGCAAACACCGCGTTGAAATTTGCTCTCGTTTTCGCCGAACAGTTTGACGCCCAGGTCACGTTGCTTTACGTGGTGGAGGTGCCGGTATTCAGGGATTTCGAAGCCTATCCTCTCGCGCTGGACGGGAATAGCGCTATCCAGCAGGCAAAAGGTCACCTGGAAAGGTTGAAAGCAGAACAAGGGACAGCAGCCGAACGAATCAAAGCGGTGAAAGCCACAATTGGAAAACCATTCCGCGAGATCACTTCCGCCGCACGCACGATGAAACAGGATTTGATCATCATCGCCACCCATGGTCGAACTGGGTTGAAGCGCGTGTTCCTCGGGAGCACTGCGGAAAAAGTCATTCGACATGCGTCGTGCCCGGTGCTGGTGGTGCGCTAGTGCGGCTGCGCAACACCTGTTCTCTCAGGCCGCCTTCCATTTTTCCACCGATGAAATCCCTCGCAGGCAGTTCTTGAGATCGGCAATACTTAATCAGGGAAACGGTATTCCTTAAGAATTTCTTACTTGTGATAAGACAACATGAGTGAGTGACCCTGAAATTCAGGCGAAAATCCTCTACGGCAGTTTATGATTTTCCATATTGCAGGACGGATTTTTGCCCACTCCTGCAATTGTATAGCTGCCGCCCTGCGGGCAGGAAGGAGGCGCGGCGAGATACGCCAGCAACGCTTCGTACTCTGGAATGTCAGCGAAATTCTTTTGATTCTCTAATGCCCATTGCTCCTGCGCGCCGCTGAGTTGGCGGAGATTGCCAATACAAGCGGTCGCGTATTCTTGCAGGGTCTCTTCGATTGGCGGAGAATTGGGCTGCAATTCGGCCATGGCGTTTCTAAGCCTTTCGTTCTCCGCGCGCAATTGCTGCAGTTCGTATGCCAGGTAGTCAGTAGAACCTGTCTGCTTGGACTGGGATTCCTGCAGTTGAACGTTCAGTTGTTTGCCCTCGTCCTTCAACTGTCGCACTTCATTCCTGAGTTTATGCACTTCAACACTTTCTTTACGCAGCCGTTCGAGTTCGGGTTCGAGCGTTTCCAATCGTTTCAGTTCACTCATCTGCTCGCGCAGTTTGGCAAGTTCACTCTGATCAGCCTGCAACTCAGTCAGTTCGACCTGAGCTTTCTGATTGGAGGCCCAGAGAAAGATCGCAACCGATACGGATGCAAGCACGAAAATCCAGGGAAGAATACTTTTGGCTTTCATGCGGGCAATTTAGAGATTTGATGGTTAAAGGCGAGAATAAATCGGCGGCTTAACGCTTCAAATTTCAGATTCAAAGTTCGTTCAAGCGCCGGTAACTGCCTTAAACTTTGAATTTGGAACCTTAACCCTCCCGGTGACCTTCCAGGTGTAAGCGCGCTTTCTCGTAGCTCTTTTTGTGGAGGTAATGGATAAGGTCGGGATCGGTGCCGCGAGGGAGTTCACGCGCCAAATTATCGAGGCGCTCGAATATCGGCAGCAAATTCGGTTTCGGTGTGACAGTTGCCATCTGTCGGATTTTTTCGTCCAGATCGCGCAAGGAATCCAGGATCGATTGTTCAGTATCGGTCATGCTTACCTTTGATACCGCAGGTTCCGGCTTTTCTCCAGTCGCGACTTTGGAAGGGTAGAGCACCTCCCCCCCGCCGTACATTTTTTATAGAAACCGGGTAATTGTCACGTTACGCTCTTCTGCGCTGTTTGTTCTACATCACTCGTTACTCTTATGGATCTGAACGCTTTTGAAAAATATCACATCCCACTGCAGTCTCCGCTTCTCTTGCTCAAGGGGAAGAAAGGTCTGATGGGCTGCGGCTATCTTAACGTGGAAACCTTCAATCGCACGGGCGAAGCCGGGGTCATCGTCCGAGGCGTGAACACACATGAAGATATGTTGAAAGTCAAAGTCGTCGCCGTCTCCGATGCCGCCCGGGCACTTGGAATCGAAGTTGGCATGATCGGTGAAGAAGCGTTGCAGAAGCTGGTTTGAAAAAGTGGCGTTACGGACTGCCCTTACATCATTTCTCTTTCTATTTGCCAAGCTGTTTTCCCCGCAAATCCTTTGGATTAGCGTTGGTTAGCGCAGATTAGCGGTTAAATAACTGCCGGATTTAGGTCAAATTGCAGGAATCCAATGTTCCATCTTCCCGGAAGCGCAACAGGCAAAAATCAGCGGGGTCACCAATCTCCAGGCCCGAGTGCAGTCCCATCAGGTTCGCGGAAGCATCGGTAAACTGTGGCCAGACACTTTGCCACGGTTTGTTCAACATTTTCGCCCCCCGGAAAATGCCGTCAATTGGACGCAGGGCGGAACCGGCGAAATTTGTTTTGCCGGGCTGCCGGACAATTTGATCTTCGCCGACCTCCAGTTGGAGATTCCCCAGAGGATATTTTCCGGGTGGCGCACCAGCGGCAGACATCGCATCCGTCGTATAATAAATCGAATCAAGCACGCGATGCATCAGGCGAAACAGTGCGCCCGAAACATGAATGGCATCTGGAATTACTCCAACGATCAGCCCAGGCGTCTCAAAAACCCGCCAGAGAATATTATCGTGCCGGTCCAGTTCGCGCGGACAACCGTTGCCAAGGTGAGTGAACCCCGTTGCTCCAGCTTCTACCGCTTGTTGCAGGGTTTCAGCCGAGGCATTGGTATGGCCGAGACTTATTTTTATTCCGAGTGACGTGGCCAGTCGAATCGCTTCGATCGAACCGCTCCTCTCCGGCGCGAGAGTCAGGAGCACGGGATCGCTTCCGGTAATGCGACGCAGTGTTTCGATCTGTTCTGGCGTTGGATCGCACATGAGGGCCGGATTGTGTGCGCCGTGAAAACCCGGTTTGTCTGAAAGGAAAGGGCCTTCAATGTGCCAGCCGACGATTGCCTTGCGCAGTTCGGGATTGGCATCCCTGATCTGTTTAATTCTCTGCAAATGCGCCATCAAGCGAGACCAATCATCCGTAATCAACGTCAGCAGAATGCGACTGCAGCCATCCCGTCGGAGCTGCCTGACCGAGGAGAGCAAGTCCGCTTCGGTCAAACGGTCGTTTTGATAATCTATCCCACCATAGCCGTTCACCTGCACATCGAATAACGGGGGAGCCACCCATAGGTTTTCGGGGGGAGTTTCGGTGGCGCGCTCCAGAGCCGTGATCTTTCCGTCAGCGCAATGGATGGCGACCGGTTTACGGGTGGCATAATGCCAGGCGGAGACAGTGCAATGGTGCATTTACGATTTGTATGTAAGCACGCGAACGTTGCGCGATGCAACCCTCCTGTACTTCGTGTAGTGGCACGCTTTCCAGCGTGCCAGTTACCGGGACTTTCCAGGCTCGGGATCTCCGCTGATTGGTTTCCAAAAACCTTTTTGAGATGGGGTTACCGATGAATCCCCCTTCCAAAACGTTTTCCGGCCGACTTTTCCCGGTAAATGCGGCTCCAAAAATCTTTTGGAGGGGCGTTTACCGAGGAAACCGACCTGAAAAAGCATTGGAAGGATCGGTTTCCGGGGAAACAGCTCTCCCCATTGCCTTTTAAAGAGGACGCTCACTGGAATAGCCAACTCAATCAACGTCGCAATCAGCATTCGAAAATATTTTAAATTATTTAGGGGGGTACCGCCAATTCTGCGGTACCCCCCCTGTCATAGTGATTGGCGCCGGAATAACCCGGCAGTCCAATTTTATGAAAAATACGTTACCAAAATCGAAAACCGGATTGATCGCCAAAGCCACCGTTGTAATTTCGGCCCTCAATGATCACGCCGATGCCATCGGCCTGCTGCATGTCACAGCAAATCTCGTCGAACAGAAATTCATGGCCTTGCAAGACGCTTGCGGGCACTACGATGGGGGCAAACTCGAAATGACCTCGCGCAAAGTGGTCTGGCACTCGCTCATTGCGGAAGGCCGCGCTTTTTCCATGACCACACGCGATGTGTTGAAGCCCCATCTCGGTAACAAGTATGGGGAAGCCTGGAATGGCACGGGATTCGTCAACTCCCTCACGGTGCCGTCACTCGGTCCGGAGTTGCTGCCATTATTACTGTCGCTTGGCCATTACCTTGCATTGCGGCCCGCGCAGGAGAACGCTCTTCTGAACATCACGACTGCCCGGGCAAAGACGCTTGCTACCCAATTGGGAGCAGCGCGTGCGGCGGTTCTGGCGCAGGAGGCGGTGTCGCAAGGCTTGTTTGAAATGCGGGAGCATGCAGCAAATGATTTGCGTGAAACCCTTCGGATGCTGCTGAATGAATTGGCGATGAAATTGTCCCCGCTGGACCCGCTTTGGATGGCGTTTGGTTTCAATATGCCTGGGAAGAGACAACGACCTGCTCCTCCCACGAATGTCGTCGTGACCAGGGTCAGTGAGAGTGTGGCCCTGGTGAAATGGGATAAGACCCCGCGTGCCGAGCATCATCGCGTATGGGTGAAGGTGCTTGGCGTCCATGCTGAACCGGTCGCTGCGGGAAGCCCGGCAGACTTGGATTTTCTGCTTGAACCATTACCGCACAACGTGGATGTCGAGATAGCCCTCTCAGCGGTCAACAGTGGAGGGGAAAGCGCCCGCAGCGAACCGGTTATCCTACGGACGTGAGGAGCCGGAGAACATTCTTAAGGTTGCTGAACCAGCTTCGACCTCCCTCCGCTCCTTGACATGCTGCTGGCATTGACCAAAACTGCAAACTTTATGGCCGAACCGAAAGCAAATGAGTTGATGGAGAAGATTGTATCTCTCTGCAAGCGTCGTGGTTTCATTTTTCAATCCTCCGAGATCTACGGCGGCATCAATGGCTTCTGGGATTACGGCCCACTCGGCGCTGAACTGAAGCGCAATGTCAAAGACCTCTGGTGGACCAGCATGACTCGTTTCCGCGAAGATGTCGTCGGCCTCGAAGCGACGATCATCATGCACCCGCAGATATGGAAGGCGTCCGGACATGTGGAAACTTTCGCCGATATGATGAGCGAATGTCCGCTCACCAAAAAGCGCGTGCGCACCGATCAAGTGGACCCGCAAACGGGTATCGCTTACTTCTATACCGGTGCTGGTTCTGCGGATGGTGCGACTTCCACTGAAACTTTTTCCGTCCTGATTGCAGTGGGGAAACCGCCGGAAAGTGCGCGCAAATCCGCCGCGCAATTCTATGAAATGCGCGGAGTGAAATCGCCGGAATTGCAGGGTGAACGTAGCGAAAAAATCGAGAACACCATGCTTTATCATCCGGAAAGCGGCGTGAGACTCACTGAACCGCGCCCGTTCAACCTGATGTTCAAGACATTCGTCGGTCCGGTCGAAAGCGAAGAGAACGTCGCTTATCTCCGTCCGGAAACGGCCCAGGCCATTTTTGCGCAATTCAAAAACATTCACGAAACGTCCCGGCAGAAAGTGCCCTTCGGTATTGCGCAGGTCGGCAAAGCGTTTCGCAATGAAGTGACGCCGCGCAATTACACCTTCCGCTCCCGCGAGTTCGAACAAATGGAACTGGAATTTTTCATCAAACCTGATGAAGCCGTCGAGGCGATCCATGGAACGGTGGCGACGGTTCCATCCACAGGCCATCCCGGTGAGCCGCAGCCGAATTGGGGCTGGCAGGCATGGCATCAATATTGGGTGGAAGAACGGGTCGCCTTTTATGAAGGGATCGGTCTTTCACGCCAGACGCTCGGGTTCCATGTCCAGACTCCTGAAGAGTTGGCGCACTATGCTCGTGCCACGGTGGATATTCTCTACAAGTTTCCATTCAGCAAAAAAAATGAACAGGGCGAAATGGCTGGCGAAGAACTCGAAGGGGTTGCCGCGCGCAGCGATTTTGATTTGTCGCAGCACGAACGTTTCTCAGGCAAGCAAATGGGAGTGTTCGACGAGGAACTGCGCGCCGCCTGGGGCAAACTCGACGAAGAGAAGAAGAAAGATCTGTGGCAACGCTACCACGATGCCCGGTTGAAATATCTTACCAAAACCGGTCTCAACGCCGAAAAGGCCGCCAAGAAAGCGAAAGAAGACGCCGATGGATTGGCAAAGGGACAATATATCCCGCACGTCATCGAGCCTTCCGCCGGGGTGGATCGTTTGATTCTCGCGCTGCTTTCCAATGCCTACACTGAAGCCACCGAAACCGATGACAAAGGCAAAACAGAAACGCGTGTCATCCTGAAGTTTCATCCCCGCGTGGCGCCTTACAAAATCGGTGTCATGCCGTTGCTGAAAAACAAACCGGATCTCGTGAAGAAAGCGTTGGAGATTCGCGATACCCTTCGTCAACACATGAATGTTTTCTACGATGACGGTGGTTCAATCGGGCGTCGTTACGCCCGTCAGGACGAAGCCGGCACACCATTCTGTGTGACTGTTGATTTCGAAACCTTCGAAGGAATTAAAGACGGTGCCAACGCTGGCGAGAAAGATACCGTCACCATCCGCCATCGCGATGATGGTCGTCAGGAACGTATAAAGGTGAGTGAGTTACTCGGGTGGCTATTGCCGAAGGTTCGGTGATCCGACTGAATCCCAAAGGGATTCCGTAACAAAGCCCAGGGTTGGCCCATCAGATGGGGCTACCCTGGGCTTCTGATTTGGAGGACTTCAACCCTGAAGGGGTTGCGCAACCCCTTCAGGGTTGTCATTCCTATTGCGTGTTACCCAGGGTAGCTCGTGCCTCGCAACCCTGGGCTTTATTACGCAATCCCGTTGGGATTGAACTGCAATCTGCAATGGCAACGTTGATTTCCTCGTGACCCTCCCGCTTCTTCATGGCACTTTCGCTCCGTGACGACAAACGAAGCGGCTGAGTTGTTGGAGAAATTTCGCAGGGGAGAAATTCCGCGCGAACAGGTGCTGCACGCTTTTCAATCTGCACCGGTGGCGGATCTTGGGTTTGCCCAGGTGGACACGCATCGCGCGTTGCGCAAAAACTTTCCAGAAGTCATATACGGGGGCGGTAAAACTCCGGAGCAGGTCGTTAACATTGCAGCGCAAATCATTGCTCGCGAGGAACGGCTACTCATCACTCGCATCGCCCTGGAACATGCCGATGCAGTGCAAAAACAATTTCCCAATGCGATTCATCATGAAGTCGCCCGTTGCATCACGATAGAAAAGTCCACAGCCCGGAAGCGCGCTGGGAAGATTGCCGTCCTGTGCGCAGGGACGAGTGATTTACCAGTCGCCGAAGAAGCCGCGATTACCGCCGACATCATGGGCAATACTGTTGAACGCATTTACGATATTGGCGTGGCTGGGCTGCATCGCTTGCTGGCTAAACTTGAAACCATCCAGAGCGCGAACGTGGTGATTGTGGTTGCCGGAATGGAAGGCGCGCTGCCCAGCGTGGTGGCTGGCTTGATTGCCAAACCATTGATCGCTGTCCCGACGAGTGTTGGTTACGGCGCAAGTTTTGGCGGTCTTGCAGCGTTGCTCGGTATGCTGAACAGTTGCGGCAGCGGTGTGACGGTGGTGAATATTGATAATGGTTTCGGTGCCGGTTACGCAGCAAGCCAGATCAATGCGCTTTGCAGTGGTGGTCTTTGAGCGGATGCTTGGCGGAACGATTTAGTCGAAAATGCAACGGAACGCCGGATTCATCCGGCAGGAACGTGAATCTGTTCCGCATGCGCCAGGTGGTTCTGGAGTCACCGTTCGGTTTGGGAGATTGCTGCCGGATGAATCCGGCGTTCCGCGCATTTGGCCGGTATGAACTTGTATGACAGCACCCACTCAACTGAATCGTTGGCTTAGCCGCGCAGCACATAAAAAATGAAAACTCTTTATCTCGATATTTTTAGCGGCATCAGCGGCGACATGTTTATCGGCGCAATGCTCGACCTCGGTGTGGATGCGCATCAACTCGAACATACGTTGGAGAAGCTGAAAGTAGGTGGCTATCACCTGCACATTTCACGCAAACAGAAGTCGGGAATCGAAGGAGTGAAGTTCGATGTTCATCTGGAGCACGAACACTCCCACGAACACACCCACGCCGATGGCACAAAGCACAGCCACGGTCATTCGCATGATCACGGTCATGGACACAGCCACACCCATGATGTTTTCAAAATGGATTTTCGTGCACCCGCCGAACACAAGCACGAGCCGCACGGGCATTCGCATGAACCTGGGGAGGAGCACGAGCACGGACGCAACTTCTCTCAGATCAAAAAACTGATTGCTGACAGCTCGCTTTCCGATTGGGTAAAGGAAAAGTCGGTCGCAATCTTTCATCGCATCGCGGTCGCGGAAGGAAAAATTCACGGGCATCCGCCTGACGAAGTTCATTTCCACGAAGTCGGCGCGATCGATTCCATCGTGGATATTATCGGCGCCTGCATTTGTCTGGAAATGTTGGGCAAGCCACGTGTTCTCGCGGCTCCAGTTGTTGAAGGAACTGGTTGGGTTAATTGCGCCCACGGTCGTTTCCCTGTCCCCACAACTGCCACGCTGGAAATTCTGGGCAATCGCGGAATCGCCCTGACTCAATGTGAAGAACCGCACGAACTGGTGACTCCTACCGGGGCAGCGATTCTCGCCGAGTTTGTTGAAAGCTTCGCGCCCATGACTGGACTGGTCGCAACGAAGGTTGGCTATGGATTGGGAACACGCGACAATAAGACACGCCCCAATGTGTTGCGGGCGGTTTTGGGCGAGTTGTCTGGTGCCGCGCCCCAGGTGACACTGGAGCGGGAACTCGATTGGGAAAGCGATACAATCAGCGTTCTGGAAACGAACCTGGATGATATTAATTCCGAACTGCTCGGGGCATTTGTGGAAAAGGCGTTTGTCGCCGGTGCCCTGGATGTTTTCCACACGCCCATTCAAATGAAAAAGAATCGGCCGGGTGTCTTACTGACAGTGCTCTGCGGGCAGGCCGAAGCGGATCAATTTTCAGAATTGATCCTGCGCGAAACAACAGCATTTGGTGTGCGCCGCACGACGGCTGAAAGACGGAAATTAAAACGAGAGATTCGCACCATCAAAACTGCGTTAGGAGAAATCGACATTAAGCTCGGCTTGTTGAATGGCAAAGTGGTGCAAGCCGCCCCCGAATTTGAATCGTGCAAGAAAGTGGCAGCCGAACAGAGGCTCTCGTTGAAAGAAGTTTACGCAGTAGCCTTGCGAGAAATTTTAAACCACGAATGAGGATGTTGGTGGGCACCTCAATTCGTGATCGGCGGCGAAGGTGCCGTCGCTTTTTCCCATTTCGACCTGGTAACTGAACCGGTTAAAAACAAGTTTCAAGAGTCGGAGAGAAACAAACACACAATTTTTGCTCCTGAAACTTAAACACGGCCGAGCTGGGTATCGAATTGAGTTTAACCAGCGTGACGGTGCGCATATAAACGTGTGGAATGACCAGTTGCCGAAGGGGACGGGGGCAGAGAATGCAAAAGACGTGCATCACAATTTTCCAGTATGTCGACCTTTGTTTCAAAATCCATTTTAGACGAATTAAAACCATATGTTGCTATCGAAGCGTTGAAAGTAGAACGCGACATAATGCAATACTTTCGCGCCATTCAACGCCGATTCCCCATCGGGCTTAATAGAATTGATTGGAGCCGAATCGCGAAAGCCAAGTATCGAAAGGTAAAAGAAGACGAACAAATTGAGGGTGCGATTCGGAATTTTTTGAAGGACCTGTTTCCACAGTTACACGGTGAAGAATGGAACGAACGTGTCATTTGGTTGGCTGATCGGACGGATTTTGCATTAGCGATGCCCCTTAAGCTTCTTTTCCGTGAGTCTGAGTTGTTGTTTCGCCATGACCAACACTATTACGTTTTTCCAGAGGGTATGAATTGGATGTTGAATCTTACCTTTGAACGTGATCTTTACTTCACGAGCAGCGGAGAAACACCGTAGGCGCTTTCGAAAAGGGATTGTCCGGGAGACGTTCAGCAGTTCCTTGATCTCGTGGTTAAGAAAAAACCGCCCGTGGATTTCTCCACGGACGGTTCTGAAAACTTCGTAACGATTACTCTTTCGCCGTTTCTTTTACGATGTCGATCTTCGTCAGGGTCAGGTCCATCTTGCCTTTGTCGTCACCTTTTTTGACAGTGCCGGAAGCAGTGACTTTCTTGACGTCTTTGCAGATTTCCTTGTGGAAATCTTTGGCGATCTTGTTGTCGGCCAGGACGTAGGTGATTTTTTTACCTTTCTTGTTGTCGGCTTCAATGACGGTCTGGCATTTGTCACCCTGTTTCAGCTCGCACTTTGCGCATTTAGCTTCACCAGTGATGTTGACTTTTCTTTCCTTTGCGTCGTCCCCTGCGGCCTTTTCTTTCGCGGCGAAAGTTGGACTGGCAATTGCGAGTAAAGCCAGGGCTGTGAGTAATAATTTAATCGATTTCATAGATGTATCCGTTTTTTAAGTTCTGTTGAACTCTGCCCATCAAGACGATTCTGTCGAATCGCAGGTTACGCGGGTTGTATGAGCAGCCAAACGCCGTCATTTTCCACGGAGATTCTTAACGATTTTAGTTGGTCCCCGGCGCAGGGCCCTCTTACGCAAACACCTGTAAGTGGCTCATAAACAGCGCCATGTGACTGGCAAATGAAATGTTGGCCATCTTTGGCAAAAAACCGCCCGTCGCCATAATCCAGGCTGATGGCAATATGTCGGCAGATATTTTCATAGGCCACGTGTTGACCGGCAAAACAGGCTAAGAAACCTTCCACCAAGCGTCCGGCACGCTTGAACTCGAATTTCAGGGTCTCTCCCTCGGCAAGTTGGCCGGCATCGGCGATGCGCAGTTGATTCATCGCTGCAAAATAGGAGTGAACACCCGATTGAAAAAGTTCAAAGGTCCGCTCATTTTCGTTCAGGAATATGAAAGCATTTCAGTTAGTTACACACGGCGCTCCCGGGAAATTCGAGTTTCGCGATATCGCAGATCCGAAACCTGCCGCCAACGAGGTTGTTATTCGGGTTCGGGCTTGTGGTTTGAATCGTCTGGACCTTTGGGCGGAGGAAGCGGGTCTGCCGGTGACCATGGAACTGCCGCGTACGCTGGGAGGCGAAATTTCCGGGGAGGTGATTGCGCTCGGCGAAAAAGTTAAGGAGTGGCACAAAGGAGACCGCGTCGCAGTGCAGTCGAATGTGTTTTGTGGAACATGTGAATTCTGCGTTTGCGGTGAAGAGTCCATTTGTCTTAATGGCAAATTGCTTGGGGTCCATCGCGACGGCGGGTTTGCGGAGCAGGTGGTTGTTCCCGCGCACCTGCTGGTTTGTCTTCCAGAAAATGTGAGTTTCGAAAACTCCGCCGCCCTCACGCTGGCTGGCAGCACCGCCATGCATATGCTGACAAAGCGGACACAAGTGGAAATGGGCGATTGGGTTTTGGTCATCGGTGGGGCAAGTGGGGTTGGTTCTGCGGCGATTCAAATTGCGAAACAACTCGGCGCTTATGTCATCAGCACAGGTTCGAGCGATGCGAAGCGTGATTTCGCTAAACAACTCGGAGCAGATTGCGTCATTGACTCCAATGATTCCGACTGGCCGGGCGAAGTTCGGAAGATCACCGAAAAGCGCGGGGTGGATATCGTGGTCGAACATGTGGGTGGTGAAGTCCTGATGAAGTGTTTCGAATGTCTCGCGCGAAATGGAACTGTTGTCACATGCGGCGCAACCGCTGGCAGAAATGTGCAGATCAATCTCTGGCCATTCTTTGTTAAGCAACATTCGCTGGTGGGAAGCTATGGCCGGAATCAGGCAGACATTGTGAACACCTTGGATTGGCTCTCAGAAGGCAGAATAAAAGCGCCGCTGCACCAGGTCTTTCCATTGGATCAAGCCGCGGAAGCTTTCAAGCTGCTGCGCAACCGTGCTGTTCTGGGTAAACTGGTGGTTACGCCGTAAGCCCGTTTTAATCCCCCAGCAACTTCTTCAATTTATCCCGAGCCGCCTCTTCCCGTGCATCTGCTGTTTGGCCAGAGTAAACACGTCGCGCGTAATCGAAATATTCGCAGAAGTTAGATGTGTGCTTCTCAGCCACAGGATCTGAGCGACGATCTTTGCATTGATGCGCCACGCGTGGCTCGTAGCTGACACAATTTAAGCAAGCCCGCAAATCCGCTCCACATTGATGACAACTTTCCATTCGCCCAGGATTCGCAGGTAACGTGTATTCCCATCCGCACTTATGGCAATGACGTGTGGCGTTCATGCTTTGAAGCTACCCAAATTCCAGTTCGGAATAAAGCAGGGAGTATTGGATGCTGGATGCTATGATCAACAACAGACGCGAAAGTCAATAGTCGATCCAAGAGAAGGCCGGTCTGAACACTGCCTACTGCCCCACCACTTTCCCCGCGTTCACTTCCCACCTTTGCAAGTCGCGCGACAACTCGCGGGGCCAGCTTTCTTCCGTGCAGGTCATGAAGACCTGGCCGCGGGTGTGTTGGGCGCGTTCTAAAAGTGGAAGAAAACCAGCTCGCCGTTTGGCATCGAGTTCGCCCATGACATCGTCAATCAACAGAATCGGAGGCACCCCGTGAATGCCAGACAGGTACTCGGCCTGCGCCATTTTCAGTGCGATCGCCAAGGTGCGTTTCTGTCCTTCACTCGCGTATTTGGCGGCTGACTTATCATTCAACATCAAAGCGACATCATCGCGATGCGGCCCAACCAGCGTTGATCGATAGGCGCGCTCACGGGGACGCGATTGCAGAAGCTCCAGGGCAAAATCACTTTTCACCGCCGGTTGATATTCCAGGCGCAACTCTTCTGCATCGTTGGAAATCCGGCGATAGGCCAGGCGCGCCAATGGGGAAATTTTCGGCAACAACTCTTGCCGGAACTGAATGAGTTGACTCCCGATCTGGACGAGTTCACGGGTGAAACTATCGAGGGCCATTTCATCTACCTGCCGCTGTTTTAGAATGGCGTTGCGAGAACGCAAAGCGACGGCATAGCGCTGAAGCAAAGGAAGGTATAGCTGATGCGTTTGCGCGAGAAGCAGATCGAGAAACCGACGGCGCATCCGTCCGGTGCCTTTTACCAACTGTAAATCTTCCGTGCAAAAAACCACGGCCCGCAACGTTCCCAGATAGTCGGAGAGCTTCTTAACGGGTTGGGCGTCGAGCGTCAATTTCCGCTCCTGCGCGGACCAATACATTTTAATTTCATGTTCGCCCTGGCCAACGACGTGGGCGCCTACGAAATAACCGCGCTGACCATGCCGGATCATCTGTGCGCTTCCCACGCCGCGGAACGAACGGAGGGTGGCCAACAGATAAATTGCTTCGAGGATATTGGTTTTGCCCTGGGCATTGTTTCCCAGCAACAAGTGGAAGCCGGGCGCAAAATCTACGTCCAACCGCGGATAATTGCGGAAATCACGGAGTCGAAGATGCGCCAGATGCATGGCGCACGTTTTCAAACCCGCAGCCTACATTCCAGAAGAAACGGCATCTTGATTCAACGGCGCTCATGATTAACCTTCTTCAACATGTTTGCATTCGATTTCTCCCGTGCCTGCGGACGAGTTCTGTTGGTTCTTCTGATGCTGTCATCCGGCCTTCATGCCGCTGAAGTGAAAAAGGGTAAAGCAAACCAGCCGAAGGTTGCAGAAGCTTCGGACGAAGGGGAGTTAGCCATCCAGAAATTCAAGGTACCAGAAGGTTTTAAGATCGAACTGTTTGCGGCTGAGCCACGCCTTGCCAACCCGGTCTGTTTTACAATTGATGAGCAAGGCAGATTCTACGTCGCGGAAACATTTCGTCACACCGACGGCACTCTCGATGTGCGCAAATACATGAACTGGCTCGAGGGAGAACTCGCCAACCAAACCATCGAAGATCATCGCGCCAACATTCAACAACACATTGACGAGGCCCCGAACATGACACGCGAAACAGAACGCGTGCGATTAATCGAAGATCGTAATGGCGATGGCAAAGCGGATTTTGATTCGATTTTTGCCGAGAACTTTAACTCTGAATTGCATGGCATCGGCGCCGGATTACTCGCGCGCAAAGGGGATGTTTACTTCACCTGCATTCCGAACCTTTACCTGCTTCGTGATGAAAACGGTGATGGCAAAGCGGATGTGAAAAAAGTTCTGCAAACCGGTTACGGTGTGCGCTTCGCCTTTATTGGGCACGATCTCCATGGACTGCGCATGGGGCCGGACGGAAAACTTTATTTCAGCATCGGAGATCGCGGGTTCAACGTGAAACAGGGAGATCGCACTCTTGCCTTCCCGGAAGGTGGCGCGGTATTGCGCTGCAACCTCGATGGCTCAGACCTGGAGATTGTTTGCTACGGGCTTCGGAATCCGCAGGAACTTGTTTTCGATCAATACGGAAACCTCTGGACCGGAGAAAACAACTCCGACGGCGGCGATCAAGCGCGTTGGGCTTACCTCGTGGAAGGGGGCGACAGTGGTTGGCGCATCGGTTACCAGTATATCTCTTATCCGAACAGTCGCGGTCCGTGGAACTCAGAGAAAATGTGGCACCCGGAAACGAACGAGCAACCCGCCTACATCGTCCCGCCGATTGCCAATTTCGGAAATGGTCCAGCCGGGCTGGCTTACTATCCCGGAGTAGGCTTGCCCTCAGAATACGATAACCATTTCTTCCTTTGCGATTTCAAAGGCACCAGTGCGCGGAGTTTGATCCACACCTTTACCGTTCAGCCAAAAGGCGCCTCGTTCGAGTTGGTCAACCGCCGCGATTTCATGAATAACATTTTGTGCACCGATGTGGAGTTCGGTCCTGACAGTAATCTCTATGTCTCCGATTGGACGGAGGGTTGGAACAAGCCCGGCAAAGGTCGCCTTTACCGCGTGACCCATCCCGAAGCGCAGGAAGATTTCCTCGTAGCTCAGACCAAACGGCTGATTGCAGAGGGATTCGAGAAACGTCCCGAGAAAGAACTGGCAGAATTACTGGCGCACCGCGACATGCGCATTCGTCAGGAAGCACAATTTGAATTGGCGGATCGCGGTGAGAAATCGATCAAGCCATTTCTGCAGGTAGCCCAGAACAGCACCAACCAACTTGCGCGCATTCATGCCATCTGGGGGCTTGGCCAGATTGCTTCGCGGAAGACTGCGGCAAACGACTCAGCTCTCCGGCCATTGTTCGCTCTGTTGCGCGATGAAGACCCGGAGATCCGCGCCCAGGTGGCCAGGGTTTGTGGGGATGCGCGCCTGACCCTGGCGACACCGGATCTGATTAAGCTCGTGCAAAACGTCAACGAACCGCGTGGACAAGCTTTCGCGGCAATGGCGCTTGGCAAGATTCGCGACAAATCGGCAATACGCCCTCTCATCGAAATGGTTCGCGCCAACAACGATCAAGACGCTTACCTTCGTCATGCTGGTGTGATGGGATTGGTTTGGATTGGCGACTATGATGCGATCCGTTCCGCTGCCACCGATTCCTCTCCCGCCGTTCGCATGGCCGCACTGCTCGCCATGCGTCGTTTGCACCATGCAGACATCGCAATGTTCCTGGAGGATCGGCAGCAGAAACTGGTGGTGGAAGCAGCGCGCGCCATCAACGATTTACCAATCCTGCAGGGCCTGCCGGAATTGGCGAAGCTCATCGAACGTCCGAATTACGAGGAAGCTCTCTTTCGCCGTGTCCTCAATGCCAATTTCCGTCTCGGACAACCGGAGAATGCAGAAGCTCTCGCGAAATTTGTTTCCAAGCCAGATGCGCCGGGCAAAATGCGTGCCGAAGCCCTTGAACTCCTCGCTGAATGGCCGAAGCCTTCGAATCTCGACGGGGTCACCGGGCTCTACCGCCCGCTCCAGGAGCGCGATGCCCAGGTCGCGGTTGCAGCACTTCGTCCTCACCTCGCTGAGTTGCTCAAATCCGCGCCAAATCAAGTAAAGCTTGTTGCGGCGGAATTCGCCGGCGAATTCGAGGTGACCGAGGTTTCCTCCATTCTTTTTGAACTATTGGCGCAAACGGACAACGACGTGAACGTGCGCATTGCCGCATTGCAGGCGCTCGCTAAGAGTAACCATTTAAAGCTGTCGGAAGCCGTTGAAATTGCCTCAAATTCCACGCAGGAAAAATTGCGCAACGAAGCTGTTTCACTACAGGCGAAATTAAAACCTGCTGACGCAACGGTTCCGCTTTTAAAAGTTTTGGAAACCGGTTCAACAGGTGAGCAACAGAATGCGCTGACTTCACTTGGCAGCCTGGAGGACGAAGCTGCCGACAAGATTCTTGCTGATTGGCTCGAAAGATTGATTGCCGGCAGTGTGCCATCCGAGTTGCAGCTCGACCTGATTGAAGCTGCCGAGAAGCGCAATTCCGACGCCTTGAACCAAAAGCTGGCGCAATACAAAGCGGCTCATGCTGACAATCCTGTGGCGAAGTTTCGCGAAACGATGGCAGGAGGCAACGCGGACGAGGGTCGAAAGATCTTCTTTGAACGAGTCGAAGCTTCCTGCCTGCGCTGCCACAAAATAAAAGGTGAAGGTGGCGAGGCAGGTCCCATCATGGATGGGATCGGATCCCGTGCCACTCGCGAGTATCTCCTGGCATCCATCGTAGATCCGAACCGCGACATCGCACCCGGCTTTGAGAGTGTCACACTGCATTTGAAGAACGGCACATCAGTCGTCGGCACCCTGAAGAGCGAGGATAAAACCAACATCGTGATCAACTCACCAGAAGACGGGGCTATGACGATCAAAGTCAAAGATGTGGCCAGGCGCGAGCGCGGTCTTTCTGGAATGCCTCCTGAATTGTCCCAGGTTCTTTCAAAACAGGATATTCGGCACCTGATCGAATTCCTGGCGACTCTGAAGTGAGCAAAGCGGAGTCTGTCGATGTGATGACTTAACCCTCCCTCCATCCAAAACGGCCGCCATGAGTTTGAACCCACGCCGACGCGGCTACGTTCAACCCTGGAATGCAAATAACCCGCAGTGAAGCGGGTCAAGTCTCTCGATTATCCCAACCCTCACTCCCGCTTCACTCCGAGTTATCTACATTCCTTTTTTTGTTAGCCCACGTCTTCATTTCTTCTTGCTCCTCTCGCTCAACTCCTCCATCGCTCCTTGCACCGCTGAACCTGTCGCATTGGCTTTGGTGAGGAGCGCACTCTCTACAGGAGAGAATACACCGTTGGTGTAGCTGAACGCATCCAAAATGACGCCATCCTTCGTGCCAATAACCACGGATTTCGGATGGCGAGAAGCGTCACACTCCAAGCTCGTGGAATACTGGGTGCCAGCCTCCGTGGTAAAGCCGGAAGAATCCGGCATGGCCACATGATCTCCTACCAACGTGCCCGCGTGATAAAACCGATGAATCCGAATCTGGACAACTCCTGCCTTGGTCTTTGTGTGACGCACAAGATTGGTCTGACCGTCTCTCGTGTAGAAATCCTTGGTGGTGATGCTCGCTGACTCCGCGTTGGTCCTGGCGGTGCTGACAACGTGGATGCTGCTGCTGTCCATGCCGACAACCGACGCACACGATAGAAGAAAAACGATGAATGATTTCATGACGTGCGTAGTGGGCTAACGCTCCGGCTCAGGCAGGCCGGGGCAATAATGTTCAATTGTTAACAGACGCGCAATCCCGGCCTTGCCTGCAGCCGGTTGGTTATGCTGTCGCCATCTCATACGCAACAAAACCGTGCTCTCCTCCGCTGAACGTCCGTTCGCGACAGCGAACAAACGAACCCGATGCGAACTGCCAATGC
>JACDHS010000108.1 GCA_013820875.1 Verrucomicrobiota bacterium
CATTTTGGAGACTCAAAATTGCTGTCGGAGCCGTCTAATCTGCGCTAACAACTGTTTCAACAGCTATAACGGTTGCCAAAAGTAATTTCCGGATAGGTCCTGAATCGAGTTATTCTAAAGGAGTAGGTAAACGATATCGCACAGCTTCGGTGCAACTGGCCGGAGGCCCAAAGGGCCGGCAATCCCTCAGCCCAGCCCACCGGGCTGGGTAAACGGTTTTACCACATTTGCGGCCTGAAGGGCCGCGATATCCGGGCTCTTAATCCCCCAACGTAGCATTCCAACAAACGCGACACCTACTGGAGGATGCTGAATACTGAACACCAGATGCACTAAACGCGATAATTGATTGTGGCATGTGCCGGTGATTATCGCAGTCCTTCAGACCGCTTGTTAATCTGCGGGGTTTATGGCAATCGCTATAGGCAGACTCATTTTCTGATTTCCCAGGAAGGCAACGCAAGTCGAACGGCTTGAAACATCGAATGCATGCTGAGGCACGTCGCTCGTTGGGTAAGCGGATGTTGATTTTTCGGAGAAACATCCGGTGGTGAACAGAGCACAGACGGTGAGTGTTACTACCATCCTGCCCCTGCAACTAAGCCAGCGGCTGCCTCGCCTCCGTTCAACGCGCCGTTGGCTTTTCCGTCTCTGTTGCTGCGTCCCAACTGAGAATCTCGATTTTTCTTAGGGACGTTACGATAACAGGCGGACGCCATGATTTTTCAGCGTCAAATTGCGGCTGACTACGCACCAGTTCACTACCGGTTTCGCAATGGACCGGCGTCTCGGAATTGATGTTTCCTTCCACTCGCAAGCGCTTCCCGATGAGCGATTCCGTTTTCAGGATGCATTGGCGTTTATCTACCAGAACCACAGCAGGAGCGATCATTTGTCCTTTTGGAGAACGCAATGTCCCTTTGGCCTTTTCAGCAGTGGGACCTGCTTCCAAGCTGAGCAGCGCAACCTTCTGAGGTTTGCCCTCAAACGTATACAACGTTTCCTCGCGGCACACTCCGTACCACGTTCCCGACTGGCTAGGCATGCTCGCGCAACCTACAGCCAGAAAAAGAACACCGATGCTCAGAAGAGCTGAAATACATGTACATTTCCTATTCATCCTTTTTATAGCTCAGACAACGACCAACGCACCCTCATCAATCCAAAACCTTGTAAATGGCCCCCCTGAAAGGACACAGCAAAGAGCAAATAGCCGACAGTTAAATATTCAGCCCCTCGCCCCCGAGTGTAGTAGGTAATATCGCGAGGATCTAATCACAAATCTTTACTTCGCTTTGCACTGAACACCCATTGCCCAAAGGCTGCACCCTTCTGAAACACGAGCTTGGGTAAACGGGGGTTGTTTGCAAATGGAACAGCAATCAACTCACCTCTCTCTAAATCCATGGATTCCACTTCATATGGAAACTTCAAATCGTTGTAGATGTTCAGATCAAGACCAGCCGTTCCTCTCTCGTGAATGGTCATAGGATACTCGTTCTGGGAAAAGTCGCCTTCGACTTTCAAAAAACCGCCCTCCTTGAATACACCGCTTTCGTATTGGGTAGGAAAATGGATGTTCAAATGCTCCTTTATAAACGTGAAGGCTTCAAATGAATTGGTTAGTCTCCACATATTCCACGCACCTTTGATACCGTTCCGTTCGCGAAAATAAAGATTCCCTCCAGCAGCCACTACAATGTGGTTCTCATTCGTCTCGATCCCAAAGTGCTGCATGTTCGAAAGCAATTGTGAGCTGGATGAGATGGGTTCGATTTCTCCTGTTTTTTCCCAGCGGATAGAGAGGGTGCTACTCTTGTACATCCCGTCCTGCCAGCCCTGACTAAACCGGGTTTCATTGATGAGTGTATCCCCGGTCGAAAGTTTTCTTGTGTGGTTTTGTGTCCGCAACGTTGTGTGCTCAACGCCGTTGTTCGAAGGGCTTTTAGAAGACTGCGCAAGGATGACACATGGAACAAACACGATTGCTGAGCCGACGCAGCAGAGCCATAAATTCCTTGAATGTTCATGCGGTTGTTTGCAAAGCACCTTGTGACCTATGTAATAAATCACGCAAGAGGTCATCATGAGCGACGCAAGACTGATAATGAGGAAAATCATACAATGAGTTCTTTTGTCGAGATTCGCGGGGGTTGCCTATGCAACGATGCATCTATTCAACCCATTCACTTGAACTTCACTTCTTTTCCTCCGGCAATGACACTTGCTGCACAGACATCAGGTAGGCGATCAGGTCTGCTGTTTGTTCGTCATCAAGGCTTTCGAGGATGCCTTCGGGCATGAGGGAGGTGTCGGAAGTTTTCCAATCGGCAATATCGTTTCGTTCCAGCGTGGTGCTTTCGGTGAAACTTTGCAGGGTGATGGTCCGATCGGTCTGCGCGGAGATGACACCGTTAAGGACGCGACCATCTTTCAACGTGACGACGGCCATCTTGAAGTCGGCGGCAACAATGGCAGTCGGATCAAGAATGTTTTCCAGCAGGTAATCGAGGTTGCTGCGACCAGACCCGGTCAGGTCAGGGCCGATGGTGCCTCCCTCGCCGTAAAGTTTGTGGCAGAGCGCGCAGGCAACGTCGAACAGTTCGCGTCCCTTTGATAAATCGGCTTTTTTCAAACGCTCGGGCGTGAGGAGCGTTTTGTATTTGCTGATTAATTGTTGCTTGTCTTCCCCGGCCGCACGGATGTCGCCCCAGGCAGTGGATAATTTTTTCTGCAGGCTCGCATCGCCGAGGCTGGCAATTTGCCGCGCGTGAAAGGCGGAAACATCGAGTCGGTTAACTTTCCCTTCGGTGATGGCATCGAGCAAGGCGTGCGCATAAGCCGGTCGTGAAACAAGGACACTGATGACGTCGGGACGATCTGCGGGGTTTAGCTTCTCGTAGTAACCGATGATTGTTTTTGGCGCGGCGGGATCGTCGTAAGCAGCAAGGCCGCGCGCGGCAACGGGTGCGAGGGCGTTGTTGGTGATGACGGTTTGCAAGAGCGGTAAAAGGGCGGGCGGCTTGTTTGCGATCAGGCGTTGCAAGGCGTCGCGACGACTTTGCACTTTGGCGGATTCGTCGAGGACAACGTTTTTTAATTCTGTGATGACTGCTTCATCGCCGAAGATCAGGCTGAGATCGCGCACCCTGTCTTTCAGCTTTTGATTGGAAGATTGCGTTACTGCCTCGCGCAACTTAGACCAGCCTTTTGGCGCATCCGCTTCGCGCCAACCGCGTAACCCATCGGTGATGCCTTGCACGATATCCATGTGAAATGGTTCCGACTGACTGCGTGCTGCCGCGAGGACGAGGGTGTCAAGTGGCTCTGGATTTTTCTCCAGGTTTTCTGCGAGACGACGTGCAATCAATTTTCGGACGAGTGGAATTCTGCTGTTTTCAGAGAGCGCAACCAACTGGTTTGGATTGGCATCACCCAACGGGGAAATGCCATACCAAATCATCAGAGGAAGATTGTGATCGCTGGCATCTTCGCTGTGCGACAGCAAACCGGCTGCAATCTCTGCGCGTTGCTGCACCGGCACTCGTTGCAATGCCGAGGCAATGGCGAGTCGGACGAAAGGGGAAGGTTCCTTTTTCGCCAGTTCGGCAAGTTGCTCGGCTGGAGGATTCACTTCTGTCAAAAAGCGAATTGCCCAGGCGCGAATATGTTCGTTGGGATGCTGCAATTGTTTCAGGAGCCAACCCACGTTCGCGCCGCCGGATACTTGCAATGCCCACATGGCCCGGAGTTTTGCGGGGGCCTGGGGTTGTTGTTCGAATGCGTTCAACAATTTTTCATGAACCTCCCGCATGTTCGCCCCGGCGAAGGCCCTTTCCTGCATGACCCGTCGGGCGCGGCGACTGAACCATTCGTTTTTATGAAAGAGGGCTCCGAGCAATTCGGTGTCGCTCATTTTGGATACGTCACTGAAGGCCGGCTTTGGCGGATCGCCATAAGTGATTTTGTATATGCGACCGGAAGAACGGTGTACTCCATCGGCTTCATGGCATTCGCCTGTATCTGACCAGTCGGCAACGTAAACGCCGCCATCGGGACCGTAGATCAGGTCAACAGCGCGAAACCAGACATCGCTGGTTTTGCCAAAGTCGGGACCATGTTTCCCCACGTAACCTGAGCCGTGGCGTTGGAGGAAATCATTGTTCAGACGATAGCCATGGAGGTTTACGGTGAAGGAAGAATTGCGATAACGACCGGGCCAGTTGTCGCCCAGGTAAATCATCAGTCCGGAATGGGCATGACCGCCTCCGAGGGTGTCGTTTAAACCTTTGCCGTCGCGTGTCTCCTGCCACTTCAACCCGGTGTCCCAGTGGTAATGATCGGCGTGTTGATCGATTAGTTCGTAGGAGTGCGGGTTCATGTCCTGGCCATACATGCGTTTGTAATGTGCGCCGGGTATGACGTGCCAGAGATGGCCGATAACAGTGTTGATAAAAAAGCCTTCGCCATGTTCGTCGAAATCCATCCCCCACGGATTGGTCGTGCCGTGGGCGACCACTTCGAAAGTCTTGCGGGTGGGATGATAACGCCAGATGCCGCAGTTGATTTTGGCACGTTCATTTTCCGGTGTTCCGGGCAGGCCGACCGCTGATGTGGCGAGAATGCCGTGGCGTCCGTAGAGCCATCCGTCCGGTCCCCACATCAGACCGTTGACGATGTTGTGCTGCACGTTTTCGGTCGCCCATCCGTCGAGTAGCACTTGGGGTTCGCCATCAGGGATGTCGTCGCCGTTACGATCCGGTATGAAAAGAAGATTTGGCGCGCACAGAACCCAAACTCCGCCAAAGCCAATCGCAACGCTGCTGAGTTTTTGGGCTTTGTCCCAGAAAACCGTTCGTTTGTCGAAGCGCCCGTCGTTATCCAGGTCTTCAAAAATGACGAGGCGGTCACGCAGCTTTAAGTCGAATGCACCGTTGTCTGAGTAGGTGTAGTTTTCGGCGACCCAGAGGCGTCCGCGATCGTCGGTGGTGAAGGCGATAGGTTGGCGCACATCCGGTTCTCCGGCAAAGAGTGTGGATTTGAATCCAGGCGGAAGCTGAAATTTCCTGGCTGCCTCTGCTGGAGGGAGGAATGCCTGCGTGGATTTTTCGGTGTCGAATATCTCAGGAAAAGAGTTTGTGCCAGCCGTGACGTCCAAAAGCGAAATGGCTGCGAACGGAAGAACGATGGCATGGCGGAGGGCAGAAGCAAAACGCGGCCAATGGCAATTCATGGCTTTACCATAAAGCAGAGCCGAAACTTTAGAAGGAGAGTTTTTGCGGAAAGGCAACCCGCCGTAACCGGGCGCTGCGAAAGCGAGGAGGATGGGATTGTATGCTTAAGATTTTCCAGATCGCTCCGACAATCTCACGTGCTGCGGCTGATGCTCCGCACACAGCCGCGCTCCGGCTTCTGTGTCTCACAGAGGCTGAATCTCCCCCCGGCTGTGCCAATGAATGATTTCAATTCGGTTCCCATCTGGATCGGCGATGAAGAAACGTTCTGCACCGGGAATTTCCACCGTTTCACGAATCGCCACTCCTTTGGCAGCCAGCGCGGCGCGCGCGGCTTTAACGTCTTCCACGTGCAAGGCAAAGTGACGCGGACTCTTCGTATCTTGTGTGTCTGAAATATAGAGATGAAGAAATTGGTTGCCTGCCTGGAGCCATCGCACTTCCAGCCCCGCACCAGGAAACGTGGTGGGACTGCTGACCTCCGGCAACCCGAGCACATCGCGGTAAAACGCAACTGCACGTTCGGGATCGGTAACAACAACTGTGACGTGATCGAATCCTGTGAATTTCATCGGCGGAATATTCTTAGCAGACCATGCAGGTTATGAGAACCGATCTTCTGTCCATGGATCAGCGGCGTTCGAAGAGCATTCATCGTGAACCCGGAATCCTCCGTTTCTTGACGGCAGCGGGGTGTTCCTATACACCGGCATGAGTATGTTTCGATTTATCCGCCCCGGTTTACTGGTTCTCACCTGCGCTGCGTTGATCGGCTGCGCCACACAAAAGGAGAGTGGCTCCAGTAGTTCTGCCAAATCCAATTGGATTGTCTTGTTCGATGGCAAAGCGGCCGATGGCCTGCGTGGCTACAAACAGGACTCCTTTCCTGCGACGGGATGGGCAATTGAAGACGGCACATTGAAAACAGTGCCCAATGTGAAGCGCGTGGATTTGATCACTCACGAACGGTTCAAAGATTTCGAACTGGAACTGGAATGGAAAGTTTCGCCCTCAGGGAACAGCGGCGTGTTTTACGGCGTGCAGGAAACAGATGGGCCAACTTACAGCACCGGTCCTGAAATGCAGATTTTGGATGATTCCAAGCATCGCGATGGAGGCAAACCATTAACTGCCGCAGGTTCCTTCTACGCATTGATCGGGCCGAATGACTCAAAACAAATCAAGCCGCTGGGAGAGTTTAATCACGCTAAAGTCGTCTCAAAAAATGGCATCATCGAACATTGGCTCAACGGCAGCAAAATTCTGGAATACGACTGGAACAGCTCCGAAATCAAGACACTGATCGCAAGGAGCAAGTTCAGCACAATGCCCCGTTTCATGGAAAGCCTGGAAGGACACATCGGCCTGCAGCATCATGGTGAGGAAGTCTGGTTCCGCAATGTCCGCATTCGTCGTATCTGACCAAAATGCCTGTTTAAAAATGGGTAAAACGGGCTGCCAGCAGTGGCGGCGGGTCTGCCGCAAAGCGGCAAATCGACTCTACAATTCTGTTTTTCGGGCCCGCCGAGTTCAAAGACGGCAACACAGCAACACACCGATTAGTGCATTATCGAACAAGTCGGCGGCAGGTTGCCGCCGACAACGGGCTGGTAGCCCGTTCCACCCATTTTAGACAGACGCGCGCCGATCTGATGGGCAATAGCGATTAATTCACTGGCACAATCGGCGGACAACCAGATGCGACAGTTATGTTCCCACAATCCCAGCCACGCCTGAAAATGTTTCTCCTTCAAACCAAGCGGGACATGGCGCGCTGCCATGGCTCCGTTGTATTTCGCTGGGCCACCCGTAATCGTTGACCAAAAGTCCGCAATCTTATCGATATGATGCGGCCAATTCTCAATCTGCGCGTTGAACACAGGACCAAGAAGATGGTGCTGGCGAACATCTGCATAGAAATGATGCAATAGACGGTGAAGATTCGGGCGACCGCCGAGGCGGTCAAAAAGAGGTTGTGCTTCGCTCATTCGAGATCAGAAGAATGGTGGCCTACAGCGGGGAGCTGCGCAAATTGAAACCAGCCACTCTCAAAACTCAATAAAGATCCAACTCGTCGAAATTCACACCTGCATGGCTGAATGAATAGGTCATTTCGTTGGAGTTAAAGCTTTGATAGGACTTCACGTGCAGATCTGCAAAGAGAACATTCACTCGCCGGGTATGTGCCGGGGAAGGCAATTGGAATAAAGTTTCGTAGTTATAATTGTCCGGATCCGCATCTTCAGGACTGAACCAATAATTCACGTCGCCGGACAAAATATAGACCGAAGGATGCCGGATATGGCGCAGGTTCACGCTGGCGCGCTGGAAACCTGCTGCCACATAAGCGCCTCTGGACCCCATAAAATAGCTAAAAGGAGATTGGTCATACTGCCGGCTCATCGATGGACATTTCAGAATGTTGGTGCTGTGAAAGTAGGGTTGAAGAGGACGCGGCCAGGGCGCCGGGTTTGTATCGTCCCAGCGCACGACAGCATTTGCCATCGGAAGCAATTCCAGGTTTTCATCCGCATACATCTGCATGGCCAGACCGAGTTGCCGAAGATTGTTGGAGCACTGGATTGTGACCGCGCGTTCTTTGCTGCGACTGAGAGTGGGCAACAACATGCCCGCAAGAATCGCAATGATCGCGATCACCACGAGCAGTTCGATCAATGTGAATGCAGACCGGGTTGATCTCTCCCAACGCATATCAAAGTGGACGATTCAAGCGGGAGCATTATTTAATGAAACAAAAAATTCCGTGCTAAACTGGCGGGCGGAACACCTGCCCACGTAGCATAGCCGTCTCGGCTGCGAGTTCATAGGGCGTCCCGTTTGGTGTTCAGAACTAACCCGGGACCTCCGCTCGTCCGCGGGCGGCTCTTTTTTTTGGCGCGGCCGTTCAAGGGAGCCGCGATTGTTTCACACGTTTTCAGTTGGGATCAAGGAGCGCACCACTTCATCGAGCAGTTGCGCGTCCATTTCCACAAGATGACTTCGTTCGGGGAAACGGCCTTCTTTCACGTCGGCAATGTATTCGCTGAAGGCGGCAATGCGTTCCTGTTGCAGGCGACGGTTCTCGGCGAGAAAATTGCGATACGCCTTCGCATGACGGGGCAGGCGCTCTTCGTAATCGCCAAGAATGTCGTCGGAGAAAAGAAACTGCGTATCACACCCGCTGCCGGAGCCGAGCGACATGAGGATCAACTTCGTTTGTCCACACAACCAGCGCGCGAGGTTGTGCGGGACAACTTCGAGTTCCGACGCGTAGGCGCCCGCGTTTTCCAACTCCTTCATGCGGCGGTAAAGTTCACGGGCTTCTTCAGCCGTTTTGCCGAGGGCGCGGTAGCCGGTCCAGGTGACATGACGCGGAACCAACCCGAGATGTCCGACGACGGGAATCCCTTCGCGGGCCATCGCCTCGATGAGGAACGGGCTGGCGGAGCAATAGACCGAACTGGCACCGAACTCCAGCGCGCGGAATCCGACGCGAATGGCCTCTTCGGGCGACGCCATCCCGTGCGGTGTTGAACCGGAAAGAAAGCTGTTCGGCGCCGCCGCGACAAGCAGAGGGAGACGCGCCTGCGCCTCGGGCGAGTCAAAGGGACAACTTATGAGATCCACTCCGGCCTGTTCGGCAGCGGCCGCCTCCTCGGGAGATTTGACGTGAATGTGGGTCAGGCAACGTTTGCCCTTGAGCTGTTGAAGATCGTAAACGGTATATTTCTTTCGTGGTCGGAGCATGGGGATGATTACTACAAAGCCGTGCTGCGAACTCAATCCTTATGTCTCTAACGTTGACCAAACGAGGGGAGTAAACAATCTTCGACACATGTTGAAACGCACTGCTTTGTTCGAAGCGCATCAAAAGCTCGGCGCACGCTTGATTGATTTCGGTGGTTGGGAGATGCCGGTGCAATACACCAGTATCGTGGATGAACACCAGGCTGTCCGGAACGCTGCCGGCATTTTCGATATCTCCCACATGGGCGAAGTGACCGTGGCCGGGCCAAATGCAGCGGAGTTTTTGAATGTTCTCCTCACAAACGATATTCGCAGACTTGGCATCGGCCAGGGACAATACAGTTTGATGTGCAATGAACAAGGCGGGGCCGTCGATGACCTTTACGTCTATCATGTCGCGCCACAAACATATCTGCTGGTGGTGAATGCCTCCCGTATCGATGCCGACATTGTCTGGATGCAGCAGCAGTTGAACAGTTTCCAACAAAAGAGCGGGATCGAGCTAAGCGATGCCTCGCACAACTACGCAGCCGTGGCCGTACAAGGGCCGAAAGTAAAAGAGTTTATTGATGCGGTAGTCCCCGGCGCTTCCTCGGGAGGAACGAAAGTTGAACTTCTATCGGACCTGAAGAAGAACGAAATCGCCATTTTCAGTTTCGGCGGTGGCAACCTGTTCGTAGGACGCACTGGTTACACCGGCGAGGACGGTTTCGAAATCATCGGTTTGAACCACGCGATTCAGGCTGTCTGGGACAAAGTTTTGGAAGCAGGCAAACCGTTCGGCTGCAAACCTTGCGGCCTCGGGGCGCGGGACACATTGCGCACGGAGGTGTGCTATCCGCTTTACGGCCATGAACTCGACGAGAACACCACGCCCGTGGAAGCAGGGCTTTCCTTCTTTATTGCGTTCGAAAAAGGGGAATTCATTGGTCGCGCGGCTTTGCTGGATCAAAAAACCAAGGGCCCCTTCAAAAAGCTGGTTGCCTTCAAAATGACCGACAAATCAGCGCCGCCACGTCCGCATTACCCGATCTGGAGCGCGGATGGTGAGGCAAAGCAGATCGGAGAAGTCGTGAGCGGCACCCAAAGTCCCTCGCTTGGGATTGGAATTGGACTGGGATACGTTCCGCCGGAATCCGGAAAGATCGATGCTCCGATCCAGATTGAAGTCCGCGGACGGAAGTGCCCAGCGGTGATCATCAAAAAACCGTTCTACAGGAAGTGAGTTCGATGTTTCAAGTTTAAGGTTCCAAGTTGCAACATCGCTTAACAGTGCACGAAAACCTTGAACTCTATGTGAGGGGAAAACGAGGGAAAGGCCTGACTCGGATTTAAGAGTTGCTTGGGGGGTGGTCAAACTTATACTCGCACTGTGAACTTAACTCGGTCTTGTGTTCTACTGGCGATTGTTCCTGTCTTGATGTTGTTAGGAACGGGCTGCGGCGGCTTTAATGGCTCCCACAGTATTTCGCCTCTGAATTTCCTGCTCCCGGGCTTGATTCAAAACGACAAACCGCAGGACAAAACCGCGCCTATTGCTGCAGCCCCCCAGGTTGACCAGATTCAAACGGTAGCTCAATCTTTGTAAATTATGCGATTTCCTTTGGCGCTCTCGGCGAAGATCGCCGGTCATATCATTAAACACAAACTTCGGCGCACACCGAAGTTTGCCATGGTTTTGCAGCTTGAACCGCTGCACACCTGCAATCTCACCTGCACCGGCTGCGGCCGTATCCGCGAGTATTCCACGTCGCTCAAAGACATGGTCCCGCTGGAGAAATGTCTCGCGGTGGCCGAGGAATGCGAAGCGCCGATGGTTTCCATTTGCGGCGGTGAACCGCTGATTTACCCGAAGATCGAGGAATTGATCAACGGCATCCTGGATCAGGGGCGCATCGTCTATATCTGCACGAACGGGATGTTCATGCGGAAGAAAATGAGGGATTACCTCGCGGCCATTTATACGCCAGCACAGGAATCCACCCTCAAGAAGTTGGTCGAGGAAAAGTTGGTAACCGACAAAGAGGCAGAAGCGATCCGCAATCCCAAAGACGCGGCCGCCGCCAGGGCCAAGAACGTCATTCGGCCAAACTCCTGGATGTATTGGAATGTCCACGTGGACGGCTTGGAATACACGCACGATCTGATTGTGGAACGCGAGGGGGTTTTCAAAGAATGCGTGGAAGCCATCAAGATGGCGAAGATTTTGGGTTACCAGGTGGCAACCAACACGACGGTTTACCGTGAAACTGACGCCCAGGAATTGGAAGAGATGTTCAAGTTCTTCTCCTGGATGGGTGTGGATGGTCACACGATTTCACCCGGCTATGATTACGATGCGGCCAAGAAGGATATGGCCAGTCGTCTCGGCAGGGATCCGAAAGAGTTTTTCCTCACGCGCGATATGACGCGGCAGAAGTTCGCCAAAATTTTGGACTGGGGGAAAATGTTCACGATTTTCGGAACCCCGGTTTACCAGGAATTTCTCGCCGGCAAACGCGAGCTCACCTGCACCGCCTGGGCGATTCCGACTTACAACATTCGCGGATGGAAAGCGCCATGCTACCTGATGACCGACGGACATTATCCCGGATACCAGGAGATGTTGACGAAGGTGGATTGGGAAAAGTATGGGGTGGTGGACGGTGTGGCGCGCGATCCTCGTTGCGAAAATTGCATGGTGCATTGCGGCTACGATCCGAGCGGCGCCCTGGGCACAAGCTACAAGCGCGGCGATAACTGGAAAAATTTCAAATATAACTTCAGCGCAAAACCCAAACCTTTCGCGGAAGGCTACAAGGTGAACGCTTACAATGGCACGTCCATCGGCAAAGGTCATTTGGCAGAAGCGAAGGCAGCGATCAATTCGCCACGTGCCGCCATGAATGGCGCGCAATCGGTTTTCTCACGCAAAGAAGAACCGCATTCCCACTCGCACGAAGGTGAAGGCGGCGGTTGCGGCACGGGAGATTCGACGCAACGGGATGAGTTGTTGGCGAAAATTGCGGAGAAGAAGAACGAGCAGAGTTGACGTTGCTTACTGCGACTTGGCAAAGCATGTTTCCATATGAGAATCATTTTCGATCCTGAAGATTTGCAGAATCTGCCAGTGAGTTCGAATCCAGAGATTCTAGGAGGTCGCCTGGTATTCGCAGGAACGCGCGTCCCGATTGATGCACTTTGGTCCAATCTCGGTTCTGGAGCAACATTGGACGAGTTTCTTGATTGGTTCCCGACCGTAAAACGGGATCAAGCTGAAGCGGTGTTGAAATTCGGCTGCAGTGTTCTGGAGCATGCGGCGTGAAGGTTCTGCTCGATGAATGTGTTCCACGTCCAATTCGCACTTTGCTCCCGAGTCACGAGGTTTCAACTGTGCAACAGGCAGGCTGGGGCAGAATCAGCAACGGCGATTTATTGCTGCGCGCTGAAGAACGTTTCGAAGTATTCATCACTTCCGATAAGAATCTGCGCTATCAGCAGAAACTAAGTTCTAGAAGAATAGGCATTATTGAATTGCTTACAACCGATTGGGTGATTTTAAACCGGATGAGCCAAGCCTTGAACGATGCGATTAACTCTTTGAATCCAAAAAATAGCTATATCGAAATACAATTGCCGAAACATTTTTGATCATGAGCAAAACACTCTTTCTTTCACCTCCTTCATTTGATGGATTCGATGGCGGCGCGGGTTCGCGCTACCAGGCTCGACGCGAAGTCACTTCCTACTGGTATCCAACATGGCTCGCGCAACCTGCGGCGCTGGTGCCGGGAAGCAAATTGCTCGATTGCCCACCGCACAACATCGACATCAAAGCGTGTCTCGAAGAGGCGAAGAAATATGATCATGTCATCATTCATACCTCGACGCCATCGCTGAAGAACGACTCCAAGGTGGCGGAAGCGATCAAACAGAATCGTCCGGAAACGACGATTGGTTTTGTTGGGGCACATGCGGCGGTATTGCCAACCGAAACATTGAAGGCCTCATGGGCAATTGATTGGGTCGGTCGCAAGGAATTTGATTTCACCTGCAAAGAAGTGGCTGACGGACGTCCGCTCGCGGAAGTGGACGGGCTTTCCTACCGCAAGGACGGCAAAGTCGTTCATAATCGCGAACGTGAGTTGATCCATAACATGGATGCCCTTCCGTGGGTCGCGGATGTTTACAAGCGCGACCTTGAGATCGAAAAGTATTTCATCGGTTACCTGCAACATCCTTACGTCTCGATGTACACCGGTCGTGGTTGCCCGGCGCAATGCACGTTCTGTCTTTGGCCGCAGACGATTGGCGGCCACAAATACCGCGTTCGTTCCGCGCAAAATGTCGCTGACGAAATGGCTTACATGAAGAAAATTTTCCCGCAGGTGCAAGAATTTTTCTTCGATGACGACACCTTCACCGCGAACCTTCCCCGTGCTCGTGAGATCGCAAAGAAATTGGGAGGACTCGGTGTGAACTGGTCCTGCAACAGCCGGGCCAACCTCGAATACGATACGATCAAATCTTTCAAGGATAACGGGCTACGCCTGTTTCTCGTCGGCTATGAGAGCGGCAATGATGAAACATTAAAGCGCATTAAAAAAGGGGTTACCACGGATGAGATGCGCAAGTTCACCAAGGATTGCCACAAAGCAGGCGTTATCATCCATGGAACGTTTATTCTAGGCCTGCCGGTGGAAACAAAGGAAACGATCGAACAAACTGTTCGGTTCGCACAGGAGCTCGATGTCTTTTCCATGCAGGTTTCCCTTGCTGCTCCCTATCCCGGCACAGAACTGTTCGATCAAGCCAAACTCAATGGATGGTTCGCGAAGAAAGACAAGGCTGACCTCGTAGAAGGAGATGGGTTCCAACAATCCGCTTTGGAATATCCGGGGCTGAGCAAAGACGAAATCTTCGAAAACGTGGAGCGCTTCTATCGCCGCTATTATCTCCGCCCAAAACCGATTCTTCGCATCATCAAGACGATGTTGGAAGACAAGGACGTGTGCGTGCGACGCTTGCGAGAAGGCTACGAATTCTTCAAATCGATGGCCCAGCGCCGGACCGATTTGGCCGCGCAACGCAGTGTCTCTACTGCGTCGTAACCTGCGGGGTAACTGCTTCGACGAAGGCGCGCTTTTCCTCACCCTTGAGGAAAAGATTAAGATGAGGGTGAAAACTTTCGAAGTTTTCTCAACCCGCAAGATATCAACACGCATTCTCCCTCACCCGCGGGGCTCGCTGGGAGAGGGAATCTGCAGACGCGCACCTTTGAGGATCATCGAGAGAGATCTGTCTGTTTCAAAATGCGGAACTGGTGTTCTTTAAGCACCCGTTCCGCGACTTCATTATCTTCCATGTTCAACGCAAGGATGGATTTCCCCTCCGGATGCGGGATGAAAGAGTAGAGATAGTTCACGTTCACTTCAGCTTCGAGTAGCGCGCAAACGAGGCGGTTTAATTCGGTGGTGGAAGCAAGTTCCACCACGACTAATTCACTTTCTGAATAGGGAAAGGCGTTCTTATCAAGCAATTCGCGGGCGCGCTCGGGATCATCCACCACGAAACGAATAATCGCGCTATCCGTCGTGTCCAGGACGCTCAACGCCAGCATATTGACCCCGTTACAACTTAAAATACCGACCAAGTCATGAAGTCGTCCCGTTCGGTTGGGGGTGAATACAGAAAACTGGATGACTTCCTGCGACTGCCTTGCCCTGCTCGTCTTCACCAACATGCTGTTATAATAACTCACGCCAGACAAATCGCATCCGTAGAGAAGGGTTCTTTGCACTTACATTTGCCACAGATTTTCCCTGATCCAATCCGCTGACACGGGGAGACGGATAGGGCTAATTCTGAATTGCCGGGAATCCAGCCCCGTCTAAACTACACCCATGAAAATCTTCTTTGTCGCCATCGCCCTTCTTGTCGTCGGCATGCTTGTTACCAATGCAGAAACCAAACTTAAAGCGGGAGATCCTGCGCCCAAAGTAAAAGGCGCCAATCAAGATGAGAAACCATGGAATCTCGAATCGGTGCTCGGGAAGAAAACCGTGCTGCTTTATTTTTATCCGAAAGACAACACCCCAGGCTGCACGAGGCAAGCCTGCACTCTGCGCGACAGGATGGCTGATTTGCATAAGGAGAACGTCGAAGTGATCGGTGTCAGTTTCGATGATGCCGAAAGCCACCGGAAATTCAGAAAGGATCATGATCTAAACTTCACTCTCCTCGCCGACACCGACGGCAAGATCGCCGATGCCTTCGGCGCACGCAAAGAACCGGGCAGAAACATCGCTAAAAGAATGAGCTTTTTGATCGGTAAAGATGGAAAGATCAAACACATCACCGACAGCCCCAGCGCCGATGTGCATCTCGCGGAAATGAAAGAGGCCATCGCGAAACTGGAGAAGTAAAATTTCCACAGTCGATGACCATTGCTGAAAAGAAACAAGCGCTGCTCGCCCAACTCTCGGCGATCAAAAATTCGCAGGAACGGTTTGCGCATCTTATTTCTTTGGCTCGCCAGCAACCGCCGCTCGAACCCGAATTTAAAACTGACGCGTACCGGGTGGAAGGTTGCCTTGCGAAACTTTGGTTTGTTGCAACGTTCCGCGATGGCAGATGTTATTTCCGCACCGACTCAGATTCGGCCATTGTGAAAAGTGTCGCAGCCTTGCTCGCCGATTTTTACAGCGGGCAAACGCCGAAAGAAATTCTGACCACCGACCCTTCATTTCTCGAAACCGTTGGCATTTCGCAGCACCTCACTCAAAACCGGCGCAATAGCCTGGGCAAAGTGTGGGAAAAAATCCGGGCCTTTGCCGGAGCGCATGCCGATCCTGAGCATGCGGGAACATGAACCTCTACGACGCACATAATCATCTTCAGGACGAGCGACTTGCGCCGCACTTGCCGCAGATCATTTCCGAGATTGAAAAGGCCGGCATCGAAAAAATGGTGGTAAACGGTTCCTGCGAAGAAGATTGGCCGCAGGTTTTGGAACTGGCCCGAAGACATCCGTTCGTCATTCCAAGCTTCGGCTACCATCCCTGGTATGTGAAAGAACGAACTGGCGACTGGCAGAAGAATCTTTTGCATCATTTAGAGGCCGTGCCGTCGGCCATTGGCGAAATCGGGTTGGATCGTTGGATCGAGAATTTTGACCTGCCCGCCCAGGAAGAAGTCTTTGTATTCCAACTCCGGCTGGCGGTTGAAAAAAATCTACCGGTGAGCATTCATTGTCTGCAGGCTTGGGGTCGGCTTCTGGAACTGCTGCAAAGCAATCCCCTGCCCCATTGCGGATTTCTACTTCACTCCTATGGAGGTCCGAAGGAGATGATTGAACCCCTTGCGAAACTTGGAGCTTATTTTTCGCTGCCCGGCTATTTCGCCCACGAACGGAAAGTGAAACAACGCGAGACGTTTAAACACGTTCCCCGAAATCGTTTGCTAATCGAAACGGACGCCCCGGACCAACTCTTGCCGGATGAGAAGAACCTGTTCCCGCTCAACGATCAGAGAACAGGCAAACCACTCAACCATCCTGCGAATGTGAAAGCAGTTTATGTATTCGCTGCCGAGTTCCTGAATGAATCATTGGAGACTCTCACGGGGCGAGTTGAGGAAAATTTCAAACGGCTTTTTGAGCCAGTGTTTTGTCGTTCCAATGCGGCGCGCACGGAGTGACACGCCCTACCTCGCACAGGCTGAGTTATTGTGTGCCACGGAATTCCGATAGCTGCGATCGGTATCCAATTTTAATGCGGCATGGGGGCGTGTCACTCCGTGCGCGCCGTCGTTTGGAACGACAAAAATATAGGATAACAATAGCCGAATCTCAAAGGCTTGAGCGACTTCCTACAAAACCAACTTCGCAACCACCCGTTGCGCCGCAACGAAACCAAATGTCCCCGTCAAAAACGTCGCCGTCCCATATCCAGTATCGCAATTCAGGCGCAGATCAGAACCGGCTTCGCGTTCCGCACACACAGTTCCATCTGAGTGTGGATAAACCGGTGGCTCCGTCGAAAAAACACAATCCACCCCGAATGGCGCCTTGAACGCGCGCGGAAAATTGAATTCGTCCCGCAATTTTTTCCGCACCAATTGCAGCAAAATGTCGTGGGTGCTTTGAGCGAGATCAGCCACATGGATTTGCGTGGCGTCACGCCGTCCACCAGCGCCGCCGGTCGTCACAATGGGAATCCCCTTCTCGCGACACTTCGCAATCAACAGACATTTGTTTGGGACATTGTCGATCGCATCGACAACGCAATCGAACTTAGGCGCGAGCAACTCATCCGCATTCGCGCCTGTAAAAAACTCCTGCACCACATGGACCTTGCATTCCGGATTAATTGCGCGGATCCGTTGCGCCATCGCCTCAGCTTTTGCATTGCCGATTTCTCCATCCAACGCGTGCAGTTGGCGATTCACATTGCTCACGCAAACTTCATCCAGATCGATCAATGTCAATTCGCCGACAGCCGTTCGCGCCAATGCTTCCACCGCCCAGGAACCGACGCCCCCAATGCCGACAACACAGACGTGAGCACGGGAAAGGTTCTGGAGACCGCTCGCGCCGTAAAGGCGTTTGATCCCGCTGAACCGTTGTTCGAAGTCGCTCATTCCGGCGAAATGTAAACCGGTGAAGCGACCTTTGGCAAAAGAACGTTGCTGGGGGGGAAAAACATTGTCGGGACAGGCTGTCCCGATCCCTATATCCCCGGAATCTCACCGCTCGGTATAGCGACGCCCGCCTTCTGCAAGGAGTGTTTTCCTTCGGCAAATTCCTCGATCATTTTGCGATTGAAAGCAGGAATGTCGGACGGTTGCCGACTCGTGACCAGGCCGTTATCCACCACCACTTCTTTATCTATCCATTTGGCGCCGGCATTCAGCAAGTCGCTACGGATGGAATGATAGGAGGTCATCTGCCGTCCTTCCACCACGCCAGCGTCGATCAATGTCCATGGGCCATGGCAGATCGCCGCGACTGGTTTGCTTTGTTCGAAAAACTTCCGGACGAACTGCACCGCTTGTGGATTGGCGCGAAGGTTGTCCGGGTTTATCACGCCGCCGGGCAGAAGGAGAGCGTCGTAATCATCAGGCCTGGCATTCTCCAGTTGCACATCGATCGCGATAGTGTCGCCCCAATCTTTGTCTTTCCAACCAATCACCTTCCCTTTCACGGGCGAGACGATGTGCGTGGTGGCGCCGGCATTTTTCAAAGCATTGCGTGGTTCGACCAGTTCGCTTTGTTCAAATCCATCGGCGACGAGGATGGCCACCTTCCTGCCAGCGAGCGGTGCGCCTTCTTCCTTCAAACGTTCGGTGTTTTTTGTGGTATGTCTCGGTTGCATAGTCCTTTAACAAACCGCTTCACGGCAAAGCTGCAACCCTGTGAAACAATTCAGTTTACGCCCGAGATTTCATCGGGGATAGACACAGGCGGGGTGTTATTGGCGTAGGAGCGGAGCGCGGCGCAACCGCAGAGCGGTTCGTTGTTTCTATAGTTCTGATTTGTCCGAAGGATCAGCCGCAGCGCTCAAGGGTGGAACGTCGCGCCGGCAGGGCTTTCTATGACGCTCGAACAATCTCACGCGCTCCGGTTTGGGGCAGTGTTAAGATGCGCCTTTATTACACCTTCGGCATTTTACTATTTTACTATTCCCCGCAATTCCATTTCACTCAGGGCGCTCCACACAGGGGGAACGAATAAAGACATTTAAGAAAAATCATGCAGACAACAAACTACGGTTATCAAAGTGCATACGTTGCCGCGGACGCTTCCCCAGAGGAACGCGCCTCGTTCATTCGCAAAACCTACCTCCACCTTGCGGGCGCAATCCTGGCCTTCATCGTCCTGGAATGGGTTTTGTTTCAGGTCGGTCTGCCGAAAGTCATGTTGAATCTTCTCGGCCAAAGCCGCTTCTCCTGGCTGATCGTGCTGGGCGGGTTTATGGCTGCTTCCTGGGCGGCGCAAAAGATGGCCGATTCTGATGCATCACCGACGATTCAATATTTCGGGCTCGGACTTTATGTCGTAGCACAAGCAGTCATCTTCATGCCTTTGCTCTTGATCTCAAGCGCTTCGGCACCAGACGTGATCCCGATGGCAGCTATCATCACGTTGTTACTGTTCGGAGGAATCACATTCACCGCCTTCAGCACCCGCGCTGATTTCTCGTTTCTCGGCGGCATTTTGAAAATGGGCGGCTTCGTTGCCCTTGGAATCATCGTGGCAAGCATCATGTTCGGGTTCACCCTCGGCCTGCTCTTCTCCTCGATCATGGTGCTGTTCGCCGGCGGTTGCATCCTCTACACCACCTCGAACCTGATCCACAAATATAATACCAACCAACACGTCGCCGCATCGCTGTCGCTGTTTGCCTCCATTGCGCTGATGTTCTGGTATTTGCTGCGCATCTTGAATCGCCGCTAAGCAGGCTTTCCGAGGAAAAGGGAACTGGCCACTGGAAAGTGGCCCGAACTGGCAGGTTGGAAAACCTGCCACTACTTAGTGGCACGCTTTCCAGCGTGCCAGTTCTCGGAACTTTCCAGTCCCGAGTTAACTTTTGACGCTCTGCGGTTTTAAACCTTCGTGCCTTGCGTTAACTGCGTTTTTAAGGTTCACAGAATACGGATCCCATACCATTGTCATCGCATGAAGCCACAACCGCAGAAACCGACCGAAGAAGAGTGGGAAGATCCGTATCCAAAGAAAAAACGGACGAATTGGATTGCTGGCATTTTCATTGCCCTCCTCGTGTATGTTTTCAGCATCGGCCCGGCAACACTCCTGGCGTCGAAAGGGATCATATCCATGAACGTATGGGAGACGGTTTACGGGCCGTTGATCGCTTTGGCTGCGCAGTTTCCAACAGTGGATGGTCTCTTTAACTGGTATATCGGGCTATGGGGGAAATGACCTTTGCTCCTCTTACAAAGGGGGCGCAATCGTAGTAAACGCAAACGCTTTTTGAGGAAGGGTCAGGTTCCTCGCAGAGGCGCAAAGAGGCAGAGGCGCAGAGGATTTATGCTTTTTACCTTATTAAAACACCTCATCTAAAAGGTGAGTGCCCGGGCTCCGCACCGCACAGCGGTCATCGACTCTATAGTTCTGGTTTCCCGAGGAGACGAATTTGGACTGCGGTGGCAAGCGAA
>JACDHS010000109.1 GCA_013820875.1 Verrucomicrobiota bacterium
TAATTGATTGTGGCATGTGCCGGTGATTATCGCAGTCCTTCAGACCGCTTGTTAATCTGCGGGGTTTACCCAGCCCGCGTGGGCTGGGCTGAGGAATGGCCGCACCTTTGGTGCTTAGGACCAGAAGACAACAGCCGGTCGACAACCCTTTCGCGGCTCGGGAGACTTTTTTGACGAGGGCGAGCGTATCCAGAAATTACTTTTGGCAATCGCTATATAAATGAGACGAACCGCTCTGCGGTTGCGCCGCGCTCCGTCTGCCACCACCCCCCTTTTAATCACCACCCCCATGTGATCTGTCTCAAAATATATGCTTTATCATCTGATGTGTGGTGACTAAGTTTCGCGCCCCCCCCTTCTGGATAGCTTTCGATACAGTTGAAAAACATGAGTAAAGTTCTCAGGCACTTCTTCACGGTTGTGGCGCTTCTGGCACCCGTGACCACATTGCAGGCGGGCCGCTTTTACGCAGACTTCAATTCAGGGGAACCCCCTGGGAGCAGAATTTCAGGCGATGCCATGTTCAACCCCGGCGCGGGAGTGGATGACAGCGGAATGCTGAGATTGACTGTGCCGGACAAGAATCGGCAAGGAGCATTCATTGTTGAAGACTTCGATGAGAAGCGCAAAGTCATCGGGTTTGTTGCAGACTTCAAAATGCTGATAGGTGGTGGCGGTAATCGGGGCGCAGATGGAATGAGTTTCAATTTTGCGAGGCAAATACCGCCTTCCATTGGAGAGGCGGGCAGCGAAACGGGATTGGTGATTTCTTTCGACACCTACAAGGAGGCAAGTGGCCCACCGGAGATCCTGGTGAAATATTTCAATGAAACATTAAAAACGGTGGAGTTGGCAAAGTTAAGGACCGGTAATGTTTTTGTAGATGTTCAGATCAAGCTGGCTACAAACAAACTTTTGACGGTCACTTACGATGGTCGCCTCTTGCTGGAATGCGAAGTTACCGATTACAAACCTTTGGGCGGAGCGGAATTCGGTTTCGGCGCACGTACGGGCAGTTCATTCGACAGCCATGTGATCGATGAGTTGAGCATCGTCACGACGGTCGAGAGGAAATCGGGGCCAAACAGTCGATCCACCAATCCTGTCCCCCAGTCCACAACTGTGGCGAAAGATTAAGCCTGAATCGAAGTGCTTGATAGCGGTGCGATAGAGAGGCTTTGTAAGCAAACCGGAGCGCCGCGTAACTGTAGAGCGGTTCGTTGATTCTATTGTTCTGGTTCGTGCGAAGCATCAACCGCGGCACGTATGGCGATGCGAGCAACGTTGAAAGTCCGAAAGTGATGATTGCAGCCCTCAAGTGCTGAGGCTGATGCTTCGCACATAGCCGCGCTCGACTACCTCATTCACTTTCAATCACCCCTTGCACATGGGAAGCTGGACTCACGTTTCCGATCGGCTCTATCATACGCAGCAGAACAATGACTCAAACCAAACTCAACTCTGCTCCAAGACTGACCGCCACGGCGATTATTTTGGCAGCATTATGCACCTTAAGTGGACAGCCAACTGCCACCCCTCACAAGGAACCGAATAGAATAGTGATGAAGGTTTCTGATCTTGACCGCACTTGGACCATGGAAGGTCGGCTAAAACTGGCGCTTGGCACGGTGGTAACTGTTGACGGAACGATCATTGATGGCGACACGTTACGCGTGAAAGCGTTTCAGGGTAAAACCCTTTTGAGCGTTGAAAAGGTCCAAGGGAAGCGTTTGCTGGAACCAATAGTTTTTCGGTTTCGTTATGTACAAGAGCCATCAGAAATGCCAAAGTTCGGTTCGAAAATTCAGTTCGTCGGTTTTGAAAGTGGTGAATTTGCTGGCGTGCCCAACGAGGGGAATGAGTATCTCATGATCGCCACGCAAGGTTTCCATTTTCGCCCTGTATTCGAGGTGCTTAAGCAAAAAATGCTTTCTCGTTGAATCACGGAAGCCATAAAGGGAGTCATCCATGCAAGGAAACAAAATGGCAGTGCTTACGCAAATTGCTACTTTGGTGATAATCTTGTGCATAGCCGTGATATTTGCTGGCACCTGCAAAATCAGGAGGGAAGATCGTGCCGTCCGCCAAGCAAGCACGGTCGTTTTTCTCGACGCATTTGCAAGAAACGTTCAGCTTTTTTATACAATATCGAATCAGCTTCCATCAAATATCACTCTCATCACTGAAGGCGAGCCGATGCTCGATAACGATGGCAAACCTATTCACTATAAACCGATTGGAACAAATACTTTTATCCTCATTTCGATTGGAAGTGGAAAGCCAGAGCACAGGATTGAGCGTCGTTATGAAGTCACGCTCACAAACATGACTTTTCGTTAAATCATTGGCTGCAATAGAGAGATCGGAAGACCGGCACGTCTTTCGCGAAGAAAAAGCGGCAGAGGACTATCCGCACTCCAAGACGCTGGCGCGAAATCAATTAGTATTCGGAAAATCCATCCATTTAAAACGCCACTTGGGAATCGCCCTACCCTGCACTAAATTCAAGCACTCGTTGCGCGTACTTGACCTGTTGTATATCTTCTGCCCTCTTTTAGATTCTGAACATGAGTAACGATAAGGGAAATCAAGCAGTTGACGAAAACGCGCCCGCCCCGGTGGACGCAAAATCTGAAAACGCAAAGAACGAACCGAAGGCGCCCAGCATGGACTCCATCACGCACGAGCAGTTTGCGGCATTGCAGGACAAAGCTGCCAAGGCTGATGAACATTGGGCACGGTTGCTGCGCGAAGCGGCTGACTTCGAGAATTTCAAGAAACGCGCCACGCGCGAACGGCAGGAAGCCATCAAGTTCGCCAATGAAGGTTTGTTGCTCAAGCTGGTGCCGATCGTTGATAATTTCGAAATGGCCCTCACAGCCGCAAACACGCCTTCGACCGATCCGAGCGTTGAGTCATTGAAAAAAGGGGTGCAAATGGTGCATTCGCTTCTCAAGAGCACTTTGGCGGAATCCGGCCTGGAAGAGATCGATGCGTTGAACCAGCCATTCGACCCGAACTTTCACGAGGCGGTGTCGCAACAGGAAACCGCCGATGTGCCGGAAGGCCATGTGGTGCAACAGTTGCGTAAAGGTTATAAGTTCCGCGAACGGCTGCTGCGGCCTGCGACAGTGGTGGTGGCGAAGAAGCCGTGATCGTTTTCCTTCTCCGATGATTGATCGATTTCCGATACCGAATAACTGCTGCACTGTAGGATGCGGCAACGTTCATCCCTGCCCTTTTTCATTTTAAGCTAACTATGGGTCCCAAACGCGATTATTACGAAATCCTTGGCGTCGAACGCGGCGCCAGCGCTGAAGATATTAAAAAGGCTTACCGCAAACTCGCGGTAACGCATCATCCGGACAAAAACCCGGGCGATAAAGGAGCGGAAGACAAGTTCAAAGAACTCGGCGAAGCGTACGAGGCGTTGAGCGATCCACAGAAACGCGCGGCTTACGATCAATATGGGCATGCCGCATTCGATCCGCGCCGCCGTGGGTTCGGCGCGTCCGGCGCGGGCGGCGGGTTTCATGATCCGTTTGACATCTTTCGTGAGGTGTTCAGCGGCGGGGGTGGCGGGGGTGGCGGTGCTGGCGGTGGCAGCATCTTTGACGATTTGTTCGGCGGTGGAGCTCGACGCGATCCTTCAGGCACGCAACGCGGTTCCGATTTGCGTTATGACATGGAGATCTCGTTCATGGAAGCCGCGCTCGGGACTGAAAAAGAAATTTCAGTCACGAAAATGGATACGTGCGAAGTGTGTGCCGGGTCTGGCGCGGAGAAAGGTTCTTCCGTTAAAACGTGCAGTACTTGTGGCGGACGCGGCCAGGTATTGATGTCGCGTGGTATTTTCAGCATCGCCCAAACGTGCCCGCGTTGCCAGGGGGCTGGCAAGATGGTGGAGAAACCGTGCAAGAGTTGCCAGGGGGCAGGACGGAAAGAAAAGACGACTAAAATCAAAATTCGGATTCCTGCCGGTGTGGATACCGGCGCGCGTTTGCGTTCGTCCGGCAATGGTGAATCCGGTGTGCGAGGCGGACCCGCGGGCGATCTTTATGTCGTTCTGCACATCAAACCGCATGACATCTTCGAACGCGATGGGGATGATTTGATCTGCGAGGTGCCGATCAGCTTCGTACAGGCGGCGCTGGGTTCTGAGATCGAAGTTCCGACTCTCACTGGCAAAGCGGATATCAGGATTCCGGCTGGAACACAGTCGGGCACGATCTTTCGTCTGAAGGGGAAAGGGGTCAAAAATGTTCAAGGCTATGGAACGGGCGATCTGCATGTGAGGGTGAGCGTGGAAGTGCCAACGCACCTGAACAGCGCGCAGAAACAAAAGCTTCAGGAATTCGCCGAGTTGTGCGACGAGAACGTGAATCCAATCAGCAAAGGATTCTTCGAGCGGGCCAAGAACCTGTTTCGTTGATTGTTGGGGGTGGGTGGATCCAAAACGGAGCGCGGCGTAACCGCGTTGCGGTTCGTCTCATTTATTGGTTCTGGCTTGTCCGAAGGATCAGCCGTAGCGCTCAAGGGTGGAACGTCGCGCGGCAGGGCTTTCTATGACGCTCGAACAATCTCACGCGCTGCGGCTGATGCTTCGCACACAGCCGCGCTCCGTATCTGCCCTTTAATGCTTGCTGTGCCGAAGTCTTTTCTGGAAAATAATGCCCACCAAAGTTTGGTGCCCCAGCAATGATTAAAAATCCTTTTTCCGGTCTGAAACAGTTTCTCGCTTTATTCCTGTTTACCGCGTTCTCCCTCACCAGCCTCCAGGCCACCGCGCCAAGTAGTGCTTCCGGCTGGACCTTCTTTATTACCATCACCGAAGGCCGGTTTGGCTACGGGAAGTCAGGGCAAATGCTTCTCTCTATATCCGACAGCGGTTCAGAATTCCGGATAGTCAGCTTAAGCAACTTAGCCGACAACACCGGCACCTGCACCTACCAGGCGTCCGGCACGGAAGGTAAAATCACTATAAACAACGTCGTGATGACATTTTCGTTCAACGACGAGAGACACGGAAGTTACACTTTGATCAGGGATGGCGATATCGTAAACGGCTATCAACGCGGACGCTTCTCTGCTGCCGGAGGAACCGGACCGGATTCGTTCGCGAATAAACTGATCGATTTTAATGGAAGCCGAGCTGATGTGCGGGGCGTCTCGGTGAACTACCAACTTTCAAGCCGCGTCGGAACCTATTCCATCCTCTACGAAACGGGCGCATCTCCTTCGAATCCTTATAGAGAGGAAAGGATCAATGCTTCGATGATGCGGGTTCATTTCAATGATAACATCCTGGGCACTGGACAGAATCACCTGGTTTTCAACACCCCCACGAGCGGCCTTTTCTTTTACAAGATCGGCTCGGGCAAGGCATACGAAGTTGGAACGTTCTTCATGCAAGTGGCAGCAGGACCGGAGATTACAAGGCCGCCCCAGGATCAAATGACTGAGCACGGTGGTACCGCAGTATTCTCAGTGGAAGCGACCGGAACACAGCCTATGGCTTATCAATGGTTCCAGGATCTCGTCCCAATTCCGGGAGCAAATCAAGCGACCTACGTGGTGGATCCTGCGATTCACGACGGAAACCAGGGCGTCTCGGGATATTACGTGAGAGTCAGCAACCGTTTCGGATCAGTGGAAAGCGAAGAAGTTTTGCTCGAAACGCTCTGTCCAGCGACTTTCAGTAAAAGCTTCGCATGGTTTGATTACCGCGGCGGAACCAGCCAGGTAAACGTAATTAATATGGGTTGCAGTTGGAAAATTACTGAAAAAGCCAAGTGGATTAATCCAATTGAGGATAGCGAGGGATCAGCCATCCTGTCGTTTAAAGTTGACCGCAACACCAATGCCGCTCCGAGAACCGGCTTTATGCGGATTGGCACAGAGATTTTCAAGGTGGCACAGCAAGGCACTTATACTCCGACTGATCTCCGCGGGAAAATGTTACGGATTGATGGGGATATCGGTATCGAAGGCTTCCCTACCAATGCCCCCTATTTCTTCGCGATGGACCGGGGAATCACAAACCAATTTTACTTTTCGACATTTGATGGAGTAAACCCAGAACCATTCCCGTATTCCTATCAAAGAATTAATGTGACGAATGCCCTGGTGAGCCTCTCCCCTGAAGAGACTCTGCATCTGACGTTTTCCAATTTCACGTCCGGGATCTATTCACTGACGAACACCAACAACAACGCCATTTACGAAGGTCTGTTTACTTTGTCTCCGCGACGCGGTGATCTGACAGCCGATGGTCATCCCTATCTGATCTGGCAAAACGCAGGGGGAGAGGTAAGGCTCTCGTATACTTTAGGAGCTTATTCGACCAACATCATCGTGCAAACCAATACCGCCGCAAGATTGATAGGATTCAACGATTTCACCCGGGACGGGAATCTGGAGTCTGTCTATTTCTACCGGACGCCGCGTGTTCTTGTAGGATTTACCGACAGCACGAACTTTGCTTTCCGTGGTGGCGCGAAAATTAATTCTGACTGGCGGATCGTCTCGACAGAAGACATCAGCGGGGATCGGCATCCTGACATTTTGTTCCAGAACCACGATGGCAGATTGGCCTATTGGCAGATTGGTCCCGCTACCAACTACTTCAGTCGCGCCGACACAGTGAGAGACGGCAGGCCGGCTCATACAAACTGGATTGCCGTTGCGGTTGCAGATATGGATGGTGATCGCCAACAGGATATTGTGCTCTGGAACCGTCTTACCGGTCAGGCTGCCGTCTGGCTGTTCATGAATGGCGACTTTGTTCGTGCCGAGATGCTGTGTGGCGGCGACAAGCCGGGAATCCGTTGGCGGCTCAAAGCTGTCGCCGATATGAATCATGACGGACATAACGATCTGCTGTGGCAGCATTTCAATGGAAACGTCCGTATCTGGTATTTAAACGGACTGCAAAAAATCGCTGAAGAAAACATCACGGATCCCGCTCCGGACCCTGCATGGATCCTCACAGGTCCGAAGTAATTTCATCGAAGCCCCGTCCATCCATGCACGAAAACCATACCCGTTGTGCCTGGGCCAGGAATGAACTGGCCATTTGTTACCATGACGAAGAATGGGGCGTGCCGGTGCATGATGATCGGTTGCTTTTCGAATTCTTGATTCTTGAGGGCGCCCAGGCTGGGTTGAGCTGGGACACGATCCTGAAGAAACGCGATAATTATCGCCGCGCGTTTGACCATTTCGACGCGCGGAAAGTTGCGCGCTACAATGAAAAAAAGGTTGCCGCCCTTCTTGCTGATCCCGGCATTGTGCGCAACCGATTGAAGGTGGCTTCCGCCGTCCAGAACGCAAACGCATTTCTTGCCGTGCAGAAAGAGTTCGGAACATTTGACGCTTACATCTGGCAATTTGTGGGAGGCAAACCGCGCATCAACCATTGGAAAACCATCCAGGAACTTCCCGCGCGCACTGCTGAATCCGATGCAATGAGCAAAGATCTGCTGAAGCGCGGTTTCAAATTCGTTGGTTCCACGATCTGCTACGCCTTCATGCAAGCCGTCGGGATGGTCAACGATCACACTGCCGATTGCTTTCGAAGAACATCGCCCTAACCCAGGGAAAAGTTACATAGATGAATGGTTGCATTGTTACATGGTGAAAAGGCTCCGGAGCCGCAGCGCTTTCCACCTATGCAACGATGCAACCATTGAACTATGCAATTCCCCCTCTCATAGCGTTGCGCCAGCTACAGCGCAATTACTGCTGCCACATAATAGCGTCGGCAATAATGACATACCCGGTGGCGGTCCACGGACTCAGCCTCACCTGGTTTACACCGGAATTCAGATTGAAGGTGCCCAGCACATTCCATTGTCCACCATTGACTTGCTGGTTCCTGTTGACGGTAGTCGTTCCACCTGAGTGATAGACGATGTAAGGAGCGGAAGTCGTCCGATTCACCCCGGAAACCCACCAGGCAGAAATCTTGTAAGTGCCTGACAGTTTGAAGGACGCCGACCAGGTTGCCGCATCCGACACTGGGGCAGTCAACCTGTAACGGAAGGTTCCGCCGTAGCCTCCAGTTCCTGTAAGCCAATTTGTGGAAGCAGTGAAACCAGGACTGGAGTCGTCCACAATGATGGTTTGTGCGCGGGCATCAATGGCAAGCGCGCTGAAGATCAGTCCGATAGAACTTAATAGAACCAGTGTTTTTTTCATAAGCTGTAGATACGAGTTAACGATTGAGTTGTTGGGAGAAACCGAGGGGGTATCCAATGCTGCGATTTTAGTGCCCATGCGGTCAAGGATTAAAGCAACGCTTCAAATCTCTTGGCAGGTCGCGTCGCTTTTGTTTAGCTACGCCCCGTTTAGATGAACTTTTTGCGCCCCCTTTTCTATTTACTCGTTCTGGCAACCTTCTCGTTGCCTGCCGTCGATGAACCTGTCCCATTAAGAATTCGCGCCAAAGACCCGCGGGGCGAAGTAAAATTTGATCCTGCCACGGGAACGGTCTCTTTCCCGCAAGGCGTCATCGTTACCCATGGCGAAACCACTCTCACCGCCAACACAGTCAAAGCCAATCGCAATACGGGTGAGGTAGAAGCGGAAGGTGAGGTGACCATCGTTTCCAAAGACCTTGTTTGGAAAGGCGACCATGTCATTTACAATTTTAAGACCGGCGAGTCGCAGGCAAAGAATTTCAAAACTGGCGATGAACCTTTCTACATCCGCGGCCTCGGCATGGGCGGCGATCAAAGCAACAAAGTGTACGCGGCCGTTGCAACCACCATTACCACCGATAATTACGCTGAGCCTTCCTACAAAATTCGCGCGAAAGAATTATTTCTTGTTCCTGATGAATATTTCGAAGCCCGTCATGCTGTGCTGTATCTCGGTGAAGTCCCGGTTTTTTATTATCCTTATTACAGAAAATCGCTGAAACGGCATCCAAACAACTTCGTTCTCGAACCGGGTTATCGCAGCCGTTACGGCCCCTACCTGCTCACCACTTATAATTGGTACGGGAGCGCCTCGTTAAGCGGTTCAGTTCATTTCGATCTGCGGCAAAAGCGCGGCATTGGTTTCGGACCAGATTTCCATTATGACGCCGGAAAGTTTGGAAGGGGCGATCTGGAAACTTATTACGTTAGCGACCAGGGCCCTGCCGCCGATTTCCTCGGAAATCCGATCCCAACAAATCGTCAGCGTGTGAAGTTCGCGCACATTGTCAGGCCCGAAACCAATCTTACCGTTAAAGCGATTGTTAACTACCAGAGCGACCCTTTTATCATCCGCGACTTCTTCGAGAGTGAGTATCGCGCCAATGTGCAACCCCGCACTTTCGTTGAGATGAACCGTTTCTGGGATAACTGGATGCTCGACATCCTGGTGCAACCGCAGGTGAACGACTTCTTTGAAACGGTCGAACGTTTGCCGGATGTGAAACTCAATGGCTTGCGCCAGCAGATTGGCGAAACACCGCTCTTCTACGAAAGCGAAAGCTCCCTTGGCTATTATCAACGCAAATTCGCCAGCACCAGTTTAGCGCAACCCGATTTTTCAGCCTTCCGCGGCGATACCTATCACCAGGTTCTGCTTCCTCAAACATTTTTCGGCTGGCTGAATGTCACCCCGCGTGTGGGAGGACGTTTCACTTATTACAGCGAAGCGCACGGTGTTGGGGCCACCACGGATGAAGAGGTTCGTTCGGTTTTTAACACCGGCGCAGAAGTTTCATTCAAGGCATCCCGCGTGTTGACCGATGCAGAAAACAAATTCTTCGATGTGCGCGGCCTTCGGCATATTGTCGAACCCAGCATCAACTACGTTTTTGTTCCCCGGCCGAATGTCCGTCCGCAGGAACTTCCGCAGTTTGATTATGAGCTGCAGAGCTTCCGTTTGTTGCCGATCGATTTCCCCGATTACAACGCCATAGATTCGATCGACAGCCAAAATGTTTTGCGCTTCGCCTTGCGCAATAAATTGCAGACCAAACGAGGCGAAGGCGTCGAGAACCTGGTCAACTGGGCGCTCTACACCGATTGGCGTCTCGATCCTCGCACCAATCAAAACACCTTTGCCGATCTTTACTCTGATCTGGATTTTCGTCCCCGCTCCTGGATGGTGCTCAATTCTGAAACACGTTTTAACATCGAACAAGCCAGTGTGCGTGAGGCGAACCACCGGCTGACCCTTGTCCCGAATAACGTCTGGAGTTTGACCCTGGGCCACCGTTACCTGGATGACAATCCTTTGCTCGGTCCACCGCCCAACGGCCATAATCTGATTTATGACAGCTTCTATTATCGGATGAATGAGAACTGGTCCTGGCGTATGACCCATTTCTTTGAAGCGCGCGATGGCACAATGGAAGAGCAATCCTATTCACTCTACCGTGACTTGCGCAGTTGGACAGCAGCTTTGACGCTAAGAATACGCGACGTCCGAAACGGTCCGGATGATTTCACCATCGGGCTTACGTTCTCCTTGAAAGCATTCCCACGTTTCGGTCTCGGCTCAGACAGCACCCGGCCCACTTACCTGCTCGGCCATTGATCAGTCACTCTCTTCCGCCAGCTTGCGCGCCCGGAGGAGAGTGCTTTCGGAGCGGATATCGAGCTGTTTACTGACGTACCAGTGATAATTGTAGATCAGGTTGTTGGTCTGCACACTGATTGGATCCACCAACAACAGTGTGCGTTGAAAGTCGTCCAGTAATTGCCGGGCGCTGAGATCGGGCGCATCTCTCAGCAGGCGTTGATACAACTTTTCCGCTTCCGGCTGGTATCCTTTGATGTAGAGCAATATGAACGCCTCCCGCACCTCCTCATGCTCGCGGTCGTTGATTCGGAATTGCCGAATTACCATCACACTGCAAAAAACCAGCAGGACAAGAAAAAGCAGGACGAAACGGTATTTTCGAAAAAAGCGCATTAAACAGTGTGTTTATCTCACTGCTTGAGTTTGACTCACCAACGGCTCAAGAACTTCACTTAACTCATCTTCTTTTTCGCTTAATTCCGCTTTGAACAGATACCAGTGCTCGGTGTGCTCCACTTTACCGCCTGCCGCAATTTTCGTAAGCGGCCCCAGGCTCTCCACTTCGAGCATCCCTCCATTGGTATAACACTCGGTGTTGCAGCCGAAATCCGGGTAAGTGGCTTTGGGATCAAATGGAAAACGTTTGATGAAAACCAAACCGTCCCGGTAATAAGCGCCCCAGCCCAGCGTGTTCCTGCAGCCGAACTTCTGTGGTGTGTTCGCCTTCGGAATGCATTTGACCTGGATGTATTTTGTTCCCCAGTTCCAACGTGAATCTTTCATGTCCGTGTAACCCCAGAGCACCAGCGGGCGGACTGGCAAAAGCTGTTTGACCACCGGTTCCTGCGGGAAAATGGCACGTCCCGGCCCCTGCATGACTGTTAGAGCCCAGGGGGCGGCTTCGATCTCCCAGGCATTTTTATTCCGCAACCGATGCAGAACGGTCACGCGATTTTCTTTTGCATCCAGCGTGATCTCGATTTCCTTCTGCATCCCGGTACTCGCTTCGATGGGTTGGATCAACTTCAGTTTTTGCCCGTCCCATTTGTGTTCCACCGGCGAATTGTCCGGGGCATAGGTGCGGGGCGAGATCTCCGGCGCATGCCAGAAACGATGTCCGCCGTAAGCAGTCCACTTGTCGCCACCCATTGTGCCCATCTGCTCTTTGTTTTCCTTGAGTAGATTCATCTCACCGGCAAATCCAAACCGAATGATGCGGGGACCGACATCGGTGGTGGCGATCAATTCAATGTCTTTGTTACTGAGCCGGACACAATTGTCCCAGCCGCCGTACGCGATTTTTTCCATCTTCACTGAAGATTGAGATTTCGTGGCCATAAAAAGTAATCCGATTACGAGAAGTTTTGCGATCTGTTGCATTAGTGTACTGAGAGACCAAAGAAAATAACGATCAGATCAATAATGAACAGCAGAACTATTGCGGCTTCGAGAATGAGCATCCAGCGATTTGTCAGATCCTGGTTCATGATGATGTAAAGGTTGTCCAACGTTTTCAGCTTTTCATCGATCGAGCGGTGCCATTCATTGAGATGAAAGCGGGTGGAAATGGTTTGGTAGATTCGCGCCATGTGCCAATCACCGAAAAACTTGCTGATGTTTTGCAACTCGTCACTGAGCCGCGCCAGGTCAATCCGGATTTCACGCAGATCCCGCATGACTTCCCGTCTCGCGCGGCGGCTGCGATCCGCCAGGTCGCGGTAGGAACGATCAAGGGCGTCATCCAGAATCCGGTCATAAGCTTCAAGCTCGGCGAGTTGAAGATTGGCCAGTTCCATCACGTAGAGCGTTTCATCCATGTGCACCGGCTCTTCGATCATCAACGCCGCATCCCAATCCACCACCACCAGGTCGTTCTCGTAATAGGTCAGATAACGCCCTGTTGATTCATCGGCTTCCTGTCGAGAGAGTTGGGTGACATCCGTTTCCTGCGTCAGAAGGGAAGCCACTTCACGCCTGTGCCCCAGCAACCAGTCTTCCGCACTGATCGGCGCTCCATCTTCAGCGACCAGTGGCGCGTTGAGGCAAAAAACGGTGTAAGCCTCTTCATCGGGCATCTGATCAACAGGACGAATGAAATGTTTGAACAATTCAAGCCTGACTTCATCCGCCAATCTCCGCACTTCCTCGATCAAAAACCCATTGTTGAACTGCAAATCGTGGTACTCGACCAACTCTTCAATCGATTCCACTTCAAAAGGAACGCTCACTGTAATACTGAAGGCACCGACCGGCAGAAGTTTGATAGCTCGTTCCATCATCACTCGTCCGAATGAAGCGAAACGCTCGATTGCAGGCAGGCGAACCATTTGCGGGCGATAGAAGAAAAGATGTTTCGGAGTGCGTTTACTGCTGTCCACCGAGAACTGGGCGACGGGATGGCCAAGGATTTCCCGGATCGGTTCACGGGTCATTTCATACGCCACGTCGAACGCATACATGTAAACCACTTTACCTGTATAACGCTCCAACTGACGCACTTGCTTCGGTTCGACAAGATGCTGTTGAGCCCCCGCAGTCATAGAACCCAATCTACCCTGCTGGTGCAGACCTGTCTATCGGGTCAGTCTGGACTGTCTTGATCCTAATCTTCCGAAGGAGTAAGATTACGATCAAAATTGGGATTCGGATAAAGGAAGGGCAATGGGGCGCAACGCTCCGCCATTCACCGGTACACGTGACAGGTTTGTCGGCACGTTCATTCGGATTATTGTTCTCCATGCAAACCTTGGAGCACACTTTCCCCCTGCCGGAAGTCGAAGCCCACAAATTGGATAAACTGGGCCAACTCCCATCCCAAACACGAGCTTACGTTCAAAGAAATGCTTTAATCTTGGTCGCACTCTCCGGATTAGCCGGTTGTTTGACCGGTTATTTTTGGCCGCGTAGAAGAGCGCACTCCTAAGGCCCGAATGGGGGGGTATGGTCGGGAAGGAGACGCAAAGGGAGCCCCAAACATTCCGACAGCACTATAAAGCTTGCCGCAGCCCTCCCAGTTCATTTACTTGCCTCATGCATCGGTTCTATTTGCCGGAAGCAAAATCGGAGACATCACTCACGCTCACCGAACGTGAGGCGCATCATGCCGCCAATGTCTTGCGTATTCGCAAGGGCGAAATCGTCACCGTTTTGAACGGTACCGGTGCAGAATTCCTCTGCGAAGCACAGGAGGTCTCCAAGCGCAATGTGACACTGGCCATTCGCGAAAAGAAAACCGTCGCCCCCCTGCCCTATCAACTCACCCTTCTGCAGGCTGTCCCAAAAGGTAAGTTAATGGAAACAATCATCCAGAAAGCAACAGAACTTGGCGTCAGCAGAATCGTGCCGCTCCTGACAGAACGGGTGATCACACAGGTCGGCGATGACCGCGCCGAAGAAAAACGTGAGAAATGGCAGCAGGTGGCCATTGAAGCCATCAAGCAATGCGGCCAACCGTGGCTCCCAAAAGTCGAAGCGCCAATGACTCCCGCTGACTTCCTGCGCCGCGGCAACAACTTTGATCTGCCCTTGATCGCTTCGCTGCAATTCGGAAGCCAGCACCCACGCGCATTCTTTTCCAATTACCGCGAAATGAATCAACGAGCGCCGAAATCGGTTTGCATCTGGGTCGGCCCCGAAGGCGATTTCACTCCCGCCGAGGTGGAACAAATTATCGCAAGCGGAGTCATGCCGATCACCCTGGGGCGTCTCGTGCTTCGTTGCGAAACGGCCGCTATTTACTGCCTCTCGGTGATTAGCTACGAGTTGCAATCTGAAGAGTGACAGAATTTCGACAACCAATCTCCACCCGAACTCGTTGTCCACTATTCATCGGATTCGTCTGCCCAAAGACCTCACGGCTGAGCCTTCGGACACAGCCGCGCTCCCTGAGCATCTCAGTTCTCCTACGCCAAACCTCACCAAATTTTAATCACACCCCTGTCCGTATTTTACGCAAGAATGGAGTGGCTTTGCGGCGCGAGAAACGGTCATATTCCTCAAAGTAGCTGGAGGTTTTGCAATGGTCGTTCTCAATACATTTCTTCGGACGTTTGCTTTCGTTCTTTTGTTTGTCGCCATCCCAACGGCTCAGGGGCAGGTGGTCATCAATGAATTCATGGCCAGCAACAAAACGACCGTGGCCGACGAGGACGGAGATTTCTCGGATTGGATCGAACTGCACAACCCCTCTGGCACTCCGGTCAGTATCAACAATTGGTATCTCACGGATAACGCGGCCAACCTCACGAAGTGGCGTTTCCCCAACACGAACGTGGCCGCCAACGGTTACCTGGTGATCTTCGCTTCGAATAAAAATCGCAAGGTGTCCGGTGAACCATTGCACACCAGTTGGGCTTTGAGCGCCGGCGGAGAGTATCTTGGGCTCGTCCTGGCGGATGGTCAGACGGTGGTTTCAGAATATGCACCCACGTTTCCGGAGCAATATGATGATGTCTCTTATGGTTTGCTGAATGGCACAAATGTCTATTTTGGAACGCCGACCCCGGGGGCTGCGAACAGCACGAACTCAGTGGCGTTTGTCGCGGACACCAAGTTCAGTCATAAACGCGGGTTTTATGACGCGCCGTTCAACCTGGCGATTACGACCGCGACGGCCGACGCGATGATTCGTTACACCACCAACGGTTCCCCGCCCGCTCTCACGAACGGTTTCACTTATTCCGGGCCGCTGCCGATCAATCGCACGACTGCTCTCCGTGCTGCTGCTTTCAAAAGCGGGTTTGAGCCATCGAATGTGGACACGCAGACTTACATTTTTCTGGACGATGTGATTCTTCAATCCACGAACAGCGCGCTCGCTTCCGGTTTTCCAGCGACCTGGGGAAATCATCGGGTTGATTATGGGATGGATCCGCGAGTGGTCACCAACGCGCTCTACAGCGGGACGATTCGCGACGATCTAAAATCCATTCCCACCGTCTCGATTGTGATGAAGATGGAGGATCTTTTTTCTCCGACAACGGGTTTTTATGCGAACTCGACTCAAACTGGACGAGCCTGGGAACGTCCTACTTCGATTGAATTGATTCATCCCGACGGCACAGAAGGTTTCCAAGTGGAAGCAGGCATTCGCATTCGTGGCGCATTCAGCACGAGCTTGTTGAATCCGAAGCATTCGTTTCGATTGTTTTTTCGTGGCGAGTACGGAGATTCCAAATTGAACTATCCGCTGTTCGGCGATTCAGGCACCGACACGTTCGATGGGCTCGACATTGTCTCGGCCCAAAACTGGACCTGGCACATCCATGCGTTTGCTAATGCCGGAACCAATGCTTTGTATGTCCGCGATCAGTTTGCTCGCGACACCCAACTCGCCATGGGACATCACGCCGAGCGGGGACGTTACGCGCATGTTTACATCAATGGTCAATATTGGGGACTCTACTGTCCGTCAGAGCGTCCCGAGGCTTCTTATGCGGCCAGTTATTTCGGCGGTTCCAAAGAGGATTACGATGTTATCAAATCCACGGGTCCTTCCAATTACGACATTGAAGCCACTGATGGCGACATGGACGCCTGGACCATGCTCTGGCAAATGGCAACCAACGGGTTTTCCTCGGACACTGCGTATCAACGTGCGCAGGGCAACAACCCGGACGGGTCGCGCAACCTTGCCTACCCGGTGCTTCTCGATGCAGATAACCTCATTGATTATCAATTGACGGCGATCTACGTCGGCAGCCGCGATGGTCCAGTGGTCGCCGACGGACAGAGACCAAACAATTGGTTTGGCATCTACCGACGCGACGGTTCCGCGGGTTTCAAATTCTTCGTCCACGATTTTGAACATTCCCTGTGGATTTTAAATGACGATCGCAGCGGCTACTACACTGCGGGCACTCCAGGGACGGGTGGCGGCCTCATGAAAAGCAGTCCGCAATACATCTGGCAACAATTGCGACAGAACGTAAACTTCCGCATGCGAGTGGCCGATCGGGCTCATCGCTACTTTTTTAATGGCGGCTTGTTAACCCCTGAATCCGCTCTCGCCCGGTTCCAGGAACGCACGAATCAAATCCATCGGGCGCTGGTCGCCGAGTCCGCGCGCTGGGGCGATGCGCAACGCTCCACACCCTACACCCGTAACGCCAACTGGATGCCGCTGGTAAACGCCGCGCAAACGAACTATTTCCCATTCCGTTCCGGAATCGTTCTGAACCAACTCAAAAATCAAAGCCTTTACCCATTCCTCGTTGCGCCCTCGTTCAACCAGCATGGTGGCAATGTGACGAATGCTTTCCAGGTGGCGATCAGCGCTCCTGCTGGAACGATTTATTACACACTCGACGGCAGCGATCCACGTTTGCCTGGGAACGCTATCTCTCCGAGCGCCCGGTTTTATTCAGCTCCAATTACGCTGTTGGAAAACTGCACTTTGAAGTCGCGGGTTTTCAACGGCTTTTCCTGGAGTGCCTTGAACGAAGCGTCGTTTGTGATCATTCGCGATTTCACGGAGTTATTGGTCACTGAAATTATGTACCACCCGCCGAATGAAGGAGTGGTGAACGGCAATGAATTTGAGTTCATCGAATTCAAAAATGTCGCGGCCACGGATCTCGATATCAGCGGGGTTCATTTCACGAGCGGCATTCAGTTTACATTTCCGAATGGGACGACCATTGGCTCCGGGGAGTTCGTTGTGCTGGTGAGTAATCCAACGGCGTTTGCGAGCAAGTATCCTGGGGTCCAAATCGGCGGCGTTTACTCCGGCAAACTGTCGAACAGCGGTGAAACGGTGACACTCGTTCATGCTGCCGGCGCTCCTCTTGTCTCTGTTTCCTATTCAGATTCGGCTCCATGGCCGGGTGTTGCGGATGGCCATGGGTTCTCTCTCGTTCCTCAGAATGCGAACCTGAATCCCAATCCAAACAATGCGGTGAACTGGCGCGCAAGCGCGAACATCGGCGGATCGCCGGGCGCGGATGATCCGACTCCCAACGTTCCCGCGGTTGTCATCAATGAAATTTTGAGTCACACCGATTTCCCTGTGGTGGATGCCATTGAATTATACAATCCAACGGCGAGCGCTGCTGATGTCAGTTATTGGTTTCTCACGGATAAACGAACCGTGCCATTCAAGTTTCGGATTCCGGCAAGCACAGTGATTCCGGCTGGCGGCTATATTGTTTTCACCGGACACGATTTCAACGCGAATCCGGGAAGTCCAACGAGCTTTCTCTTCAGTTCGCACGGCGAAGAGGCCTATCTTTTCTCAGCCAATGTAAGCAGCAACCTCACTGGGCATAGTCACGGGTTCAGCTTCGGCGCCTCGGCGAATGGCGTTTCCTTTGGTCGTTACATCACAAGCACGGGCGAGGCTAAATATCCGGCGCAGATCGCCACCACGTTTGGCTCTGCCAATGCGGGCCCGAGAATCGGCCCAGTGGTGATCAACGAAATACGCTACCGCCCCCTGCCCGGCGATGAGCCATTTATCGAACTGAAGAATATCACCGGGAGCCCGGTGAAACTTTATGATCCTGCATTTCCAACGAACCGCTGGAAGCTGAATGGAGTCGGCTTCACTTTCCCGGGGAACATCGAAGTCCCGGCGAACGGGTTGGTGCTTTTAATTTCCGGTAATCCAGCCGCATTCCGCAGCAATAACAATGTCCCCGTCGATGTGCCGATCTTTGGGCCGTGGAGCGGTGTGTTACAGAGCGCTGGCGAACTCTTGCAGTTGCAAAAACCTGACGCACCCGACCTCGTGGATGGCAATGTGGTTGTTCCTTACATCACGGTGGATGATGTGCGCTACAGCGATCGTGCTCCCTGGCCGGTTCCGGCAGCGCAAATGGGCTCTTCGCTCGAACGCATCAACGCTGCCGCTTACGGAAATGATCCGATCAATTGGAAAGCGCGTTTGCACGGGGCCACTCCTGGGTACGACAACGACCGGAACCTCCCGCCGTTCGTGGATGCCGGGGATGACTTACTTTTTCTATCCGAAAGCTTTCCGCTTTCGACATCACTCAATGGAACGATCCTAGACGATGGGCCGATCGAGGCTTTGTCCATCCTCTGGGACATGGTGAGCGGAACTGGCGCTGTCACCTTTTCGCCCACTGACGCCGCGGTAACAACCGCCACTTTTCCGGGAGCGGGAACTTATGTCTTACGCCTCACGGCGACTGATGGCGAATTCACAACCAACGATACAGTTCAAGTGACGATCGATCGTCCGAACTACCCGGTCACTTGCATTGCCTCAAACTCCGTTTGGAAATATCTCGATAACGGCAGTGACCAGGGCACCGCATGGCGCGCTTTGCAGTTCAACGATTCTTCCTGGGCATCCGGCCCGGCAAAACTCGGCTATGGCGAAGGCAATGAAGCGACTGTTATCAGCTTTGGACCAAGTTCTTCCAACAAATACATTACGAGCTATTACAGGCGTAACTTTGAAGTTTCCGAGCCGGCCTCCATCTTAAGTCTCACGGTGAAATTGCTCAGGGACGATGGTGCTATTGTGTATTTAAACGGAACGGAAGTTTTCCGGAGCAATATGCCGGAGGGTCCAGTGGATTATCTAACAAGGGCGGTAAACGTGGTGAGTGAACCGGAAGAAAGCATGTTTTTCTCTCAGGCGGTAAATTCTGCATTGCTGATAGCCGGCACGAATCTGATTGCTGTGGAACTTCATCAGGTGAACCCCAATGGAACGGATGCCGGATTCGACCTCGAACTCGGCGGGATTTCAAGCGGCACAAATCAAGCGCCGATCGTCCATGCCGGAACGAATTTCACGATCACCCTCCCGCAGGATGCGCTGCTCCATGGCACAGTGTTGGATGATGGCTTGCCGGCTGTGCCGGGCATCCTTTCCATTGCCTGGAGCACAATAAGCGGACCGGGAATTGTTCAATTCGGGAACTCCAATTCCACCGAAACAGTGGCACGTTTCTCCCAGTCAGGCACCTACACTCTGCGCCTCACCGCCAATGACGGAGCCGCGACGACCTTTAACGAGGTCACGGTGAATGTGCTGCCTGAGACCTACCAATCCTGGGCGAACACACATTTTTCTTCAGTGGAAATCAACGATCCCAACATCGGCGCGGCCAATGCGGATCCAGATGGGGACGGTTTCACGAATGAAGAGGAGTTCATTGCGGGAACAGATCCGCGCGATGAACAAAGTTTTCTCCGCTTTGAAAGCATTGCCGCCGGAGAGGAAACCATTGCGTTGCAGATCGCCGTGCCGCCCCGCCGCAGTTACTCGGTGTTGCACAAGAATGACCTGTCCTCCGGTTCATGGATCAAGCTCATCGATCTTACAGAAGAGTTGGATCGACGCATGGTAGAAGTGTTGGACCAGAGCACCAACGCCCCGCGCTTCTTCCGAATCGTCGCGCCAGCTCAGCCTTAAATGGGTGGAACGGGCTACCAGTTGTGTCGGTGGGCTCTGCCGCAAAGCGGCAAATCGACTCTACAGTTCTGTTTTTTAGCCGCCGAGTTCAGAGGGTCAACCAATCATTTGGTGCGTTGTCGGACACCCCGAAGAGTCGGCGGCAGG
>JACDHS010000110.1 GCA_013820875.1 Verrucomicrobiota bacterium
TAGCGCAGATTAGACGGCTCCGACAGCAATTTTGGGTCTCCAAAATGTTTTGGAAGACTGAAATTGCCGATTTTAACGCTCCAAAATAGTTTGGAGGACTGAAATTGCCGATTTTAGCGCTCCAGAATAGTTTGGAGGACCTCCATCGCGCCTTTTTTTAACCCACTCCATGCTGGAACTCTCTCCAGCGAAATGACTTACAACCTTTTGACTCGGATTTCACCCTTTTTCCACGTTAAGGCGGAACGATTCAGTTGAAAATGCACCGGAACGCCGGATTCATCCGGCAGGAACGTGAATCTGTAGCCGCCTCATCAGGAGCAGTTTGACGTCCATTGTCTATGCGTGCCCGCCAAATTGAGTTCGCCGCAACGTGGGCAACACACTGTGCGGACGTCGTTGCCGCAGTTTCAAAATGGACAACACACTGTATTGCCCTCGTTTTAGGAAATATCCGTTTTGCCCGGCCTGTCAGTTCCGCTCCACAACTGGAGATGTCCTGCAAAAAGTGAGATACGCCCACCGCATCCCAAAAGTTGAATTTTGACGTATCCCGGTGTCCCTCTGTAGAATAGATGGATTGAAAGAGTCCGACCCCATTAAACCCTGGTTCGCTGCCGCCGAAGAAACTGGGGAGTATATTGGCATTCGTTTCGGCCACATTGCACCGGGTAAGACGGAGCCGGACTGGTTTTATCTGCCGCATTCAGAAGTGGATGGTATCGGGGGCTTTGCGGATTTGCTGCGGCGCAGGGGTGCGGAGATTTGCCGACTTCCACAGATCAAACATCCGGCCGCGCGTTCGCGACTGGCCGTCCTGAAAAATGCGCCGAAATTTCTGTTGCCGCGACGCAAGTTGAAATGGATTCCATTTGAGGACACCACCCGCATCTGCACCAATGCCGAACCGCCAGCGGCCGTTGCATGGCATGTCTTCGATGAGAACACGACGACCCAAATTCGCCGTGTCTGCCGGAAATCCTCCGTCACGGTGAATTCTTTTCTCCTCAAACATCTTACCAAAGCCATTCGACAATTTCTCGAAGATCAATCGGCCTCCATTCCCTGGATGATCCCGATTAATCTGCGTGGCAAAATCACCCGCGGTTCGGACATTGCGAATCATTCCAGCTACGTCAGCGTAAAAGTGCGCTCCTACGACACGATTCGTGACATCCATCGCCGGATTTATGCTGCGCTGGCGCATGGAGATCATTGGGCGAATTGGTATGCGTATGATTCCAGCCGGATACTGACTGCTGGGATGCTTCGTTATCTCATCAAAATCGAAAAGTGCATGGCGGAATGGCACATCGGCGCGTTTTCAAATCTGGGAGATTGGGATGCCGAGAAAAAACTAACGGCGACCGGATGCAAGGGCGACTGGCTTTTTGCACCGCCGGTTCTCCGTTGCCAACATATTGGCGCGGGTTGTGTGACGTTCCAGAACCGACTCACCCTGTTGATCCAGGCGCATCCCGAGTTAACGACTTGCTCCGAAGTTCCCCAGGCATGGATGGAAAGCTGGGTAAAAGAGATCCAAATGGATCTGGCAAGCCTTCTGCCTGAAACAGCGTAAGATTCTGCCACTCGGTGGAACTGGCCCGAGTTTGGTTGCCGAAATGCGCATCGAAAGCTCCTTGACTCAGGTCAAGGTGAACGGTTCGAGGAACTATATCTTCGCTTAATGAAATTCCGGAAAGGAAACTCCGTCTGGGGCGTCCTTGTCTGCGTCTTAAACGACAGTGACCATCTGGCCAACTCGCGCCAAACCCTGCCGATCAGTTATCTTACGATTTGTTTTAAATGTTTAAACAGAACCTCATGAATCCTACCCATTACACTCGTCGGCAGATGCTGTCCGGCCTGGGAGTCACCGCTGTCGCTGGCCTCGCTGCTGGAACCGTCACAACCGTTAACGCAGATGAAAAAAAGAATGACGCCCTTCGCGTGAGGTCATTGAACGTTTTGGATTTTGGCGCGGCTGGCGATGGCGTGAAAGATGACACCGCCGCCTTTGCTACAGCTTTGAAGACCGCGTCCGATACAGGGAACCTTTGTGTATTCGTGCCGCGAGGCCGTTACTTGATCGCCGGGCACCTCGATATTCCACATAGTGTTACTTTGGAAGGTGTTTTCTCCGCGCCTTCAGGACGGACGCAAGGACATGGCAGTGTCCTTCTCGCGACCGCTGGAGCGGGTGACGCGAAAGGCAAACCGTTTATCATGATGCACGCCAGTTCGACGTTGCGCGGTATCACGGTTTTTTATCCCGAACAGAAAATGAAAAATCCGCCTGTGCCATATCCATGGACCATTCGCGGACACGGTGATAATATTTCGCTGATCGATCTGTTGCTGGTGAATCCGTATCAAGCCGTCGATTTCGGGACGCACGCTGCTGGGCGGCATTTCATCAAAGGGCTGTATGCGCAAGCGCTCTATCGCGGCCTGTTCGTTGATCAATGCTTTGATGTCGGGCGTATTGAGAATATCCACTTTTGGGCGTTCTGGGGTGGATGGGATGGCGAACTTTACGATTTCATGAAGGCCGAAGGCATTGCGTTTGTCATTGGCCGAACCGATTGGGAATACATGACGAACTGTTTCTGCATCGGGTACAATATCGGCTTCCAGTTTGTGCAAACTGCGGCGGGTTCACCTAATTGCGTTCTCACCCAATGCGGTTCAGACATCGGTCCTATTGCGGTCAAAGTGGAAAGTTGCCAGCCCCATGCCGGCCTTTCCTTCGTGAATGGCCAATTCATGGCAGGAATTGAAATCACCGAGTCGAACACTGGCCCAGTGAAATTCACGAGCAGTGGCTTCTGGGGAATTGCCTCCACGGATCACCACGCCATGCTCGCCGGAAGCGGTCACACCACGTTCAACGGTTGTCATTTCATCGGCTGGGGGCAGAAGGATACGAAAGCCCCGGCAATTCACGCCAAGCGCGGCGGTGTCACCGTAACAGCGTGCGATTTCATTGACCTGGGCAAGGCGCAACTCACGATCGAAAGCGAAGTGGATGCAGCATTGATTTACGGAAATCGTTTTCGCGGAAAAGAGCAACTTGTCATCAATAACGCCGGAGCCAAAGCGCAGATCAGTTTGAATGTGGTGACGCCGAAGTAATGGAGCAACAGGGCCGTGTAAGCCAGGGTGGGGTGAAGCAAGTCCGACGAGCGAGGCCCAGGTAAGTGTGGAGAGGGAACGGGCGCTCGCAGTCTTCCCAGTCCCGGCTTGACTAAAATGGCTGGGGCTTCACGCCGGGCTGTCGTATGGCGGGTCTTCAAGCTCTTCAAGCCTCCCGAAACAGCGACGGATAGCATTGTCGCCCCTCTCCCATTAGCGATTATTAGCGCAGATTAGCGGTACAACTCCGGTCTTCAACGAGCCCACGACTCAAACTCACTTTGGATTTCTCGCGCACCCGGGTTTCCGGCGTGAACCAGAACCCGATACTGAAGCTCAATGGTTTCTCCCGGTTCAAATTCCACGAAACCATTTTCCAGCCAATAAAGCGGAGTTGGCGACATCAATCCGTAATCGCGCGTGAACCAGGGGGCGGGAAACCAGCGACTGGATGGATGACACAAAATCGCCACCCCTTCGGTCTCGCCATGGTGCATTCCACGATAATCCGCCCAAGGCGACGTTTGGCCAAATGTTCCCTTCTCGTTGGCATCACCATTGGCAATCCTGAGCTGGCCACCATTGACAACGGCTAGTTCGGGGGCCATTCGGGCAGTGAACAGCGAATGGTTGGTTTTCTTGATGCGCACTTTGATGCGCGCGGTGAGCTTGATTTCGAAATCGATGTAACGCAGATCCCTCGACGGCGCACTCACACGAATTTTCCGGATATCATCAAAAGGGGCTTCGGCTCCCGGACGTTCCCAGACGGAGTGTTGTTCGAAAGCGATCTCGTGGCCGGAATCGCGCAACACCTTCACGCTTTTCGAAACAATCCGTCCACGCTCCAGGCCTTCCTGCCAATAGTTGCCGTCATTGACGTAGTCGCAGCCAAAGAAAAGCGAGGAATGATGCGGATAATTTTCGAGCCGCTTCTCTGTCACGCTCCGTCCAGTGCGGGGGCCGTTGACCGGATAGAAAAAGGGATACTTCTCGTCATCGCGGAAAAGGTATTCGGTGAACAATTCTCCATCGATGTTAACGGTGACACGATCGGACTCAAGTTTCGCCTTGAGCGTCTGTGCCGATAACGGCGGAGCGCCTTCGATTTGTTTTTTGTAATCGGCTTCAACCGATTTCAATTTGGCGGAGTCAGGCACGCCGCGATGAATCCAGACGCGATAACGACAGCGAATCGGTTCGCCTGGCTGAAATGTTTGCTCCTCAACTCCCGGCCAGCCAACGCAGAGCACGCCGTAATGACGCGTCAACCATTCTGGTGGATAATCGGGATGCGCAGGATCAACAAAGATGGTCGCACCGCTCATCGCGTTTGCGCCGTCAAATTGCGCGGACAAATCGGCCCACGGAAGACGTGTCACGGTCAGATCTTTCGGCGTGACCCCTTCGCTGGTCGTGATCACCGGTTTGCCTTTGTGCGGCGCGAACCGCAGTGTCAATCCGCCATAACTTTTGTCTGGCGCGCCACGCAACGTCAGCGGTTCGTCGATCGGAATCCAAACGAGTTCGACATCCAAGGCCTGGCCTTCGGCTGTGGCTGGCAGAACGCGCAACCAGACTTGTTCGTCCACCACTTTGCGTTCCCCAATGAACCAGCCATTTTGCACGCCCAGAACTGCCGATTTCTCACCCGCATCCCGTGATAGCCAGCGTCCAAACTCATGGCGAATCCCTTTGAGCATCCAAAGATCGGTTTGTTTATCGCCCACCTTCACATGCGGCCAACTCCAGAAAAGTCCGCGATGATGAAAATGATCCTTCGGAAAATCGTCGGTCAGGACTTCGCCATCCAGACCGTAAATCGGATGAATGTAACTGCTGCGCGCGCGGTCGGCGGCGACATCCGCCTTGCTGATGACGCCATGATTGTAAACCAGCACCGGACGGGTCCCTTCCCAGAGGCCCAGCGATTTGTCGTCCACATCAGCAAAACGAAACGGCGCCCCGGCGCATTGAAATGAAAGGAGGGTGAGGCAAGTCAGGACACAGATTCTGATGTTCATCTAATCAAATTTTTACCAGCAAAGGTTCTATGTTCTTCTCGTCAATTTCAACACCAAGTCCGAAGCCGGTCGGAACCGGCAGTTCGCCATTCTCCACTTTAAACGGTTGTTTGAGAACAGTGGCGTCAATGAATTGCGGGCCATTCAGAGCAGCAGGATATTTCAAATCATAGGCGCCGTAAAGAATCAGCGTTGCCGCGAGCGCGAAATCGGGATCGGTCAAGCCGCTACCCAGGAACATCATCCCGGCATTCTTTATCATCTCAACCTGGCGACGCGCCTCGGTGAGTCCGCCGCAACGCGCTGGTTTCATGGCAACGCCATCGAGTAATCCGAGCTTGATGAATTCTTCCAGTTCCACCGATGAGACAACCCCTTCATCCATGATGATTGGCAGCGCGCCCTGTTTTTTGAGCTGCTGATAACCGGTTAAACGATTCGCTGGAATTGGTTGTTCCAATACTGGCACGCCGATGTCCGCGAGTTTCGGCGCGACCTCCAGGGCGGTGGCCACGTCGTAACCACCATTGGCATCCGCCCAGAGGAAACCGTTTGGCACGAGCCGCTTCACGATGCGGCACATTTCCAGGTCAAACTTCGGATCGGGTGCGACCTTCACATTGAAATGTTTGTAACCACGCGCTGTGCCTTGCTCGATCAACCCCTCGATTTCATCCAGCGTGCGCGGGTTTAACGTCCAGCTTAGCGTGATCTTTGAGCGCCCTTTTTGTTTCCATGAATGCGCCGCGTTTTGTTGGAGAATTTTTCCATTGAGATCCGCCAGGGCCAGATCGATTCCCGCTTTGCAAATCGGTTGGCCGGTCGAGAACGAAGGTGCAATCACCTCCTGCATCACCGCGTGAATCGCGTTGGAATCCGCGGGATTCAACCCGAGGAGTTCCGGCGCGAGATACTTTTCGATCGTGGTGCAAACCGATTCGAGAGTTTCATAACTCCACTTGGGCACCGGCACACTTTGGCCCCAGCCGACTTTGCCGTTGTCCGCGGTGATTTTGACGAGCACCGCCGGACGACCTGATGGGCGCCCTTTCGGTCCTTCAAAAAATTTGAAACGACCAATCGTCGGGTAGATCAGGGGAAACGTCTGGATGGACTGAATCTTCACGTTCATAGAGGATTGAGCGAGAGCGTCTCCGCTAAGATAAGCCGCCGCACCCGCTGCGGCAGTGGTTTTCAGAAATGCGCGACGGTTTAGTTTCATCGGGAGGAGAATTACGCCGCATCGAGCGTTCGTTTGCGCGGATTGTAGGTCTGTCTCCGACCCGTTTCGAACGCGGTTGCGCACATGACTGTTGTGACGGTGTGTTGATGACCGTATTCGATATCGGCGACCGGACGTTTTCGCGAGCGCAAACATTCCAGCCAATTTTCCATGTGCCCCTGGGTGGGCGTGGGGATAATTTTTCTCGGTTCAAATTTCGCTCCGGAACCGCCCTCGGAAGAAACCGTCCAATTCTCGGCATCGAGCGTTCCTTGGGTTCCGTGAATGGTGTAATGCAGGCCCGCGGAATTGCCCAGGCCCATCCCCCAGCTAAACAAAAAGCCTTCCGGAAAATCGACCAGCGCCTGGAAAGTATCGGCATGTTCGCGGTCGTCTTTCCAAACATATTTGCCGCCGTGTGCGACAGCGCTGGATGGATACTTCGACCCGGTGAGAATGTTGATCGAGTCCGCGTAATGCGTCATCCAGAGGCCTGGAATGCCGTTGGTGAAATTGCGGTAAAGCTGCCAGCGCCGGTGTAATTTAGGATCAAACGCTACCTTTTTGCGTTGATCAAACAGGTATGCATCCCAATCGACATCGGATTGTTTGCAATCCTCGTAAGCCCGCGCCCAACGTGCCTGGTTGACGCACATCGCCGCCGAGGCACGATTGATTTGGCCGATAACGCCGCCCTGCAATTCTTTCCCTGCCGCAACAAAACGGCCATCGCTGCGTCGTTGCGTGCCCACTTGCACCACGCGATTATTCGCGCGCGCCAGGTCCAGCGCTTTATTCGCCGAAGGAATATCGATGCACATTGGCTTCTCGATATAAACATCTTTGCCCGCCTGCAACGCCGCAATCAGGATAGGCGCATGACTGTTGTCGGGCGTGGCAATGACAACCGCATCGATATCTTTCAAGCGCAGCAGTTCGTTGAAACGCGTAAACTTCCGCGGTTGGCCGAACTTTGTTATTTTCGCGGCAGTGCCTTCGAGATTCTTTTGCCAGACATCACAAATGGCTGTGACCTGGACATTTTGTTTATCCGACAACGCCATGATTTCTTTCAGCAACTGCTGAGCGCGGTCACCTGTGCCGATCATGCCGATATTGATGCGTGAATTTGGGCTGCCCTGCGCCCGTGAAGACCAAAGCCCCGTTCCAAGAGCCGTCGCGGCAATGGACGTGGTTTTCAGAAACTGCCGGCGGTTGGGAGAAGAGAAAGAAGTGGTCATGACGGGCAGTCTGGCTTTTCCGCCCCAACCCGCCTTGACCCAAGTCAAAGTCTGAAGAGTGAACTGGATGCCTTCACGCCCATTTGCCGTCAATGAGACTGGAATTGTGAACTGCTCACAGTTTACGGGAAGAGAGAATAATGTTAAGAGATGTTACCACTTGTCGCGCCGTGAATGACGAATTTCCAGATCCCAATGAACCGATTGAGTATCCGATCGATGGTGTGCTTGATTTGCACGGGTTTAATCCGAAAGAGATAAAAAATCTGGTGCCGGATTATCTGCGTGAATGTCAGAAGCGTGGGATTCTCAGCGTGCGCGTCATCCATGGTAAAGGCATTGGCAATTTGCGACGAACCGTTCATTCGCTCCTCTCCAAAATGCCGGAAGTGATTTCAGTTGCGCAAGCGAGCGCAGAAATGGGTCATTGGGGCGCAACGATTGTGCAATTGCGCCCGGAGGGAAACTAAGAAGAATTGGAACCACAGATGGACACACGCGGCGAAGCCGCAAATAAAGTAGGACAGCGCATCTTGCCTGTCCCGGTGAGCAGGTGAAAAAGTGTGAAAGCGAAAAGGTGGATGAACCTGGTTTGAAGTATTTTTTATGTTTTAACCGTTCGCTCTGTCTTCTTGCTCTCTGCGAATACCGTTGCAGGTTGATATCGCTTGAATCGACGAACGCTCAGAAAATTCTCCTCCGCTGAAGCAAAAGACCATCACAACGTCTATGTGGTCTTGCTCGATCCAGCCGTCGCGAAAATCCGGAAAGTGCAAGCGCTCAATCCCCAATGCGACCCTGCAAAACCAAGTGTCTATGTCGGCATGACCGGCCTGACCCCGGAAGAACGATTCGCAAATCACCAGCAGGGAATCAAATCTTCGTCCTTTGTGAAGCGCTTCGGGGTTCGACTATTGCCCGCACTCTACCAGCATCTCAATCCAATGCCCTACGAAGCTGCCGCCCAGATGGAGCGAGATTTAACGGAAGATTTGCGTCGGAGTGGATACACCGTTGTCGGCGGACATTGAGCAGAGTTTCCTCTGTTCTCTATTGCTGATCCAAGGAATACTTTTTCTTCATGTTGACTCGGATTCTTATATTTCTCTGCGGCGCTTCGCCCGCCCTGCGAAGAATGCTGTGGCGATGGTGGTATGGAAAACTCGCACGGGAGATTGCCACGGGGAGTTGGACTTTCATGAACTACGGTTTCATCCCGCCCGACTCAGCGCGGCAAAATGATCTTCAACTCAAACCGGAGGATGAACCTGATCGTCTTTGCATCCAGCTTTACGAACGCGTTGCATCGCCCGCTCCTCTAGCGGGCGCAAACGTTCTCGAAGTTGGCTCTGGCCGCGGTGGCGGTTCCAGTTATTTCGCTCGTTATCATCATTCCGCCAACGTCACCGGAATCGATTATTCACCGGATGCAATCGCCTTTTCGCGGCAACGACATCAAGCGGTTCCCAATCTTCAATTCGCTAATGGCGACGCGGAAAAGCTGCCGTTTGCGGACGCCAGCTTTGATGTGGTGGTGAATGTGGAGAGCAGCCACTGCTACGGGAATGTCGAAAAGTTTTTTGGCGAGGTTGCGCGCGTCCTGCGTCCCGGTGGTTACTTTGTTTTTGCCGATCTGCGTCAGACGACGGAAATGGAAGAACTCAAGGCGATGCTTGCGGCAGAGTCCCGGTGGCAAAAGATCGAGGAGGAAGATATTACTGCGCGCGTCGCTGCTGCGCTCGAAGCTGACGATGCCCGAAAGCGTAAAATGATCAGCCAACACATTTCGCCGAGACTCCAACCGGTCTTCGAACAATTCGCCGGTGTGGAGGGCGGACAGATCTTTCAAGCGCTAAAGAAACGAGATTTGCTCTATTTCCGATTTGCCTTCCAGCGCAGATAATTGGGTTATCCTGCCCTGCATTCTTTGGAACAGGAAAAATCAGAGCCTCGTGATTTCGTCGGCTGCAATTCTCGGTCATTTTGATGAAAGGACCTTTTTTAGAATAGACGCTAATTGACCTTCGGTGAAGGGCTTGTCGAGGCGGTTTGTCACGCCGAGAGTTTTGAATTCCTCCGCGACGCCGTCATCTAATCTTCCGCTCGCCAGCACGATCGGAAGGTCCGGCAGGATATTGCGGACAGCGCGAACGAATGCCAGACCATCCATGTGCGGCATATGCAAGTCTGTGATGATGGCACGCAAATTGAGCCGGTTTTCAGCCAATTGTATCAGAGCATCCATGCCGTCCGTTGCTGTAATAGGATTGCAATTCAGACGTCGCAGTACCGCCCGAGCCACCTCTCGCACCGCAGGTTCGTCATCTACAAAAAGGATCGTTTCGCCGCCGCCGCGAAATTCCGTAGCGGCCTCGAATTGCACTCGAGCCTCGCGTCCGGTTCGATCTGTGGGAAAATAGGCGGAGAAGGTGGAGCCTTGCCCAAGGCGTGATTCAACCTGCACGAAACCACCATGCCCTTTCACAATTTCCATTACCGTCGAAAGTCCCAGTCCTGTGCCATGCTCAGGTCCTTTGGTGGTGAAAAACGGATCAAACATCCGATCGAGAACTTCGGATGAAATCCCGGTGCCGGTATCCCGCACACGGAGCGCGACATAGTCTCCGGGTTTTGCCTGCGGTTCCGACCTGGCAAACGTCGCATCCACCTTTTCGAATCGCCCTTCCAATGTAAGATTGCCGCCACTGGGCATAGCGTCTCTCGCATTGACACACAGGTTCAGCAATACCTGGTGCAACTGTGTGGCGTCGCCCAGCACGGTCAGAAGTTCTTTGTCGCACTTTGTTGTTAGATGAATGTTCTTGGGGAAAGTGCCTTTGATGATTTTTTCGATCTCCTTCACGAGACGCTTCGGGTCTATCGAGACGCGCTCGCCCTCTGCACCTTTGGCGAAGGTCAACAACTGCCGCACCATGTCTGAGCTCCGCATCGCGCTGTTTTCGAAGATATCCACGATTTCCGAGGCGTTCGGATAGTCCATTCTCAGCAACTCCACTCCCATGATAATTGGGGCGAGCGCGTTATTCAGGTCATGGGCCACGCCACCTGCCAGCGTCCCGATTGATTCGAGCCGTTGCGAGCGGAGGGCACGGCGCTCTAAAGTTTTTCGTTCGGTAATATCTCGGGCGACTCCCATCAACCCGACAAGGTGGCCTTTTTCGTCCAGGACCGGCGATGTGTTCAAGTAGATGCAAAACTCCGAGCCATCCTTGCGCCGGTCGAGGACTTCTCCGCTCCAACCTTTGTCACGTGCACCGGCCAAAATGGCTGCCATGAGCTGGGGCGGATTTCGGTCTGAGAAAAGTATTTCGGGTGTGCGCCCCAGGACCTCTTCCGCAGTGTATCCATAGGCGTTCAGGAAGGCCCGGTTGACGAATGTAAAACGATCGTTCGCATCCGTGATGGAGATCATTTCAGCGGTGGTAGCGATTGCTTGTGCCAGGAGCCGGAGTTGCTGGTCAGCCCGCCTCCGTCCGGTGATATCTTCTGCGGTGACAAGAATGCCTGGGCTGCCGTCACCCAACAGAATGGCAGTTTCGCGGAGTTCGACCTGCCGCACAGATCCATCTTTGGCAATGTTCTCCACTTTGTGTTCCAACGTTTTGCCCGCGAGGATTTCGCGAATGTTATGGTCAATTTGCGCGCGGTGTTCCTGGGGAACCAGTGTCCGGATATTTTTCCCCAGTAATTCTGTGCGAGATTCTTCGCGGGAATAGCCGAATAACTTACACACCGCCTCGTTCGCCTCCAGGATGGTGCCGTCCTTGTCCTCCAGCAGAATGCCGCATAGCGAAAGTTCAAAGAGCGTCCGATAATGACTCTCCTGTTGAGCAAGGGCTTTTTCGACTTTCTCCCGTTCACCGATCTCTCTGCGAAGCTGTTCGTTGGCCCTGGATAGCTGCGACATGCGATCTGTGACACGAGCTTCCCATTCATTATTGATGGATTGAAGGCTGTTTTCACTGCGCAGCAATGCCTCCTCGGCCTGCTTCAAGTTATTCGAAAGGCGGTCGCGCTCCACTTCGGCTTGCCGCCGTGTCCTAATATCCCGTTGCACGATAAGAAGGGCAGCGCCAGCCAGGCCGATACTCACGCATCCAGCGAGTATCACATACGTGATAGGTTCCACATTGCGAAAGGCTTCAATGTTTTCCTGGATGCTCCACCACGCTATCCCGCCTGCGAAGAGTAGAAGAAATAGCGCCACGGTGAATCCGTTTTGAATCGTTTGTTTGGCCGATACTTTCAAAATGGAATCGTTTCCCCCCATACGAATTTGGTAGCCGAAGAATCCGTCACATCGAGTGATGTGGCATTGGTTGAGTATCTTTCATCCGCGGATGATTGTTTTTCAGAAGTTTCGCAGAGTGTGACACCAGCCCCATACCGAAACAAGTCTGGAAACAGGGCAGAGAGAGCGTCGAATCCAACCCCCACCTGCTTTTGGATGTGCTTCGCACCCAAATGTACACACAAACAGTTAACGTGGAGTGTGAGTAGTCACCACATCCGCGACTCGCGGTGCTTTATCCGCCAAACCCTTTGAACGATTCCCCCCGTCTGCTTTCCAATGAGAATGAAGAAATCCGCTCGTTGGTTTTGGAGGGAATGGGTTAAGCCGCTCCTGGTGATTGCTCTTGTGGTGGGTTCTGTGCGATCGGCGGTTGCGGATTGGAATCATGTGCCCACCGGTTCAATGAAACCGACGATTCTCGAAGGCGATCGCGTCATTGTAAACAAGCTCGCCTACGATCTGAAGGTGCCGTTCACCACCTGGCACCTTGCCAAATGGGGGAACCCGACGCGCGGCGACATTGTTGTTTTCTTTGCCCCGTCCGACGGCACCCGGATGGTGAAACGAGTGGTGGGATTGCCCGGCGATACCATTGCCCTGGAAAACAACATCCTCGTCGTGAATGGCAAATCGATAGCCTACGAGCCCTTGGAAACCGGGATGAGCAACTGGATTGACGCGAAGGAACGTCCCGCCCATCAATTCGCCGCGGAGAAACTGGAAGACTGCCGCCATGCCGTAATGGCGACACCTTCATTGAATGCAATGCGTTCATTCGCCCAGGTAGCCGTTCCGCAGGGCAAATATTTCATGATGGGCGACAACCGGGACAACAGCCTTGATTCGCGCTACTTCGGATCTGTGCCCCGGCAGAAGATTATTGGCCGGGCCGAGGCCGTGGCGTTTTCCATGGATCGCGATCGTTATTACCTGCCGAGGGCAGGGCGGTTTGGTGAGAAATTGTAAGCAGCTCAGCCGGGTAGCAGGCGAGGTAACGAGGCTCTAACCTTTGTAGCTACGAGATTTACTCGGCATTTTGGAGGAAAAAAGGCAGTGCCTCATCACCTCGTCCGCTACGGTCGTGTGGATTATAACTCACTTGGCTCCCGGGCGCTTCAGGTCCATTCGTTTCATTTGTGCTTTGCCTTCCTTGAGTTGGCCGCGGAATCCTTTCGCGTAATTCAGCCATGCACCCTTCAACGTATGTTTCCAGATCGTCCGTTCTGCATTGATAAAACTTGCCAGCCCGAGCTTTTGCATCTGCGCGACCGTCATCGCCCGCATCGCTTCGCAGGCAGCAAGCGCCTGGTTGACTGGGAAGTGTCTTTTGGCCTCCGGATACTTCGCCAAGCGATCAATGTGACAGGCAACCATCTCATCGAGACCGGCATTCAGGAGCCATTTCCTGTCCGTGTATCCGCTGAGATCGGCCATGCCCGATTCATCTGTGGTTTCGATAATTCGATTTGGCTCAACAAAACTGGTCAGCCAGGTCCGCTTGATTTCAATTCCCGCAGTTGTGCCTCCTGAAATTCTCAACAAGGAATGGCCCTCAGGCGAAATCCAAATGGCCATGTGCGCCTGATACATCCGCGACTTACGATCCTGGACGAAAATCCCGGCGTGAACGAAACCAAGCCGTTCCGCTGCTTCGTTCATCGCCTTGAAATAAGGCGACCATTGAATTGAGCGATCCGGAGTTAATGGAACGAGATCGCGAATGTGTTGTTTCTCCACGAATGCAACCGACACGGAGAACAGGATAAACAATCCGACAAGAACCCAGAACAGGAGTTGGATAGACATTGGTTGTTCGGCTTTTTTACACAGGGCGTGGGAGTTGGTCGAGCCTGGAATGATGAATCCAAAAGTGCAGGATGTGATTGAAAGCGACTGAGATTGGCGAAGGGGCGGAGCGCGGCGTAAACCGCCCTGCGGTTACGCTGCACTCCGATTCCGCCCAACCCCTCCTGGAACTATTTTTTGCCCGCTCTATCCCACGTGCTGCGACCGCCGTAAGTGGTGAATGCAATTCCCGAAATCTCGGCGCCTTCAAGACCCACCGAGCTTGCCGGAACCTGTAGTTTTACCCATTGCCCTGCTGGTGGCAGATCTCCCATCCTGCGGCGACTTGCTGTATTGTTGGTCCCCCACCCTTGTATCAGGTCAGCACCCCAATAAGCCCGATGCTCGAAGGAACGGTCCGGGGTTTGCCATTGAATCATGATTTCGCTCGGAGTGTTCACCGGATCGAGATAAACATACGCGAATAGGATATCGTTCGTGAAGACAGGCAGTGTATGAGTGGAATCGCCAAACCAATGCTGATGTAACTGAGGATGGCTCGATCCGTGTGCCTCAGCTCCAGAGTAAGGCGCCGGATCCCAATTTGAATCCAACCACGGCCACCCTCCTTGCCATGGATTCACTCCGAATAGTGTGAAGTGATACCCGGCATTTTGATAGCTAGCGCTGTCGGAGTCTTCGAGCCAGACGATTTCCGCCTCGGGCGGGTTCAAGGTTCCGTTCTTGCCGATTCGATCCCAGGTGCTTTTTCCACCATATGTGGTGAATGCCATTCCCGAGACGCTGGTACCTTCGAGCCCAACCAGGCTGGCCGGAATCTGGAGTCTCACCCATTGCCCTGCCGGTGGCAGGTCTCCCATCCTGCGGCGACTGGCTGTATTGTCCGTCCCCCATTGAGTTACAAGGTCGGCGCCCCAATAAGCCCGATGCTCAAAAGAGCGGTCAGTGGTTTGCCATTGAATCATGATCTCGCTCGGAGTGTTAACCGGATCGAGATAGACGTATGCGAACAGGTGCTCGTTGGTCGCCACTGGCAGCGTGTCTGCGGAATCACCAAACCAATGTTGATGCAACTGATCATGAGTTGACCCATGTGCTTCGACGCCAGAATAGGGTGCGGGATTCCCATTTGTGGACCAGATCCAACCGGTCAGCCACGATCCGTTTCCAAAAGTCCTGAACCGAAACCCTGCGGTTTGAAAGCTGGGGCTGTTTGAGTCATCGAGCCAGACGATCTCGGGCGCAGGGGAGACGAACACATTAAATTCGCGCGTAACGGTGTTCTGGCCTCCGAAATCAGTCCCCCCGTTATCTTGAACCGTGACGCTGATAGTCGCAGTTCCTGACACTCCATAATTGGGCGCGAACGTCAAAATCCCGGAAGAATCAGGGCTGTCGTAGCTGACTGTCGGTGTCGGTATGAGAGACGGGTTGCTGGATTCTGCGGAAATGCTGATGGTCTGGTTCTCATTCGGCCCTGCGGAAATGCCCGTTAAATTTATGGATTGCACCCCGCTATCTTGAGCGATCTCCATGTCAGGTATGACATCGAGAGTGGGGGCGTTGTTTACGGGTGGGTAATTGACAATTAGTGTGGCGTCCTTTGAGGTAACGAAGAGAGCACCGTTTCCGACGCGAACGCTGTAAATACCCTCGTCGCTTTCTTGCGCATTGATAACGAAGAGCGAATGACTGGTTTTGCCAACCAGGTTAACGCCATCCTTGCGCCATTGATAGGTCAGATGTCCCGAAGAATTATTGCCGAAAGCAACAACGCTAAATACCGCCGTGTCACCCACCATCACAGTTCTATCCGCGGGCTGAGTTGTTATTGGTCCCGCTCCTTTGACGTTCTGTTGTCCAGCCGGTGCTGCGACTTTGGGCGAGCCGTTCTTAGCAATCGCCGGAGTTATGATTAAACAAAGGCAAAGAAACAAGACCCCGCCAATGATCGCTGCCTGACTTTGATTTGATTTCATAATTGGCATAGATACCCGCGAATACTTTGAATAGTTAACTTCTTGCTCTGAATAAGAACATCCCGTGTCCCTGTAATAGGCTAACGCTTATAAATTTTCAATGACAAACGGCCAAGGAAACGGGCGCATCTTGACACTGCCCCGCCCGGAGTGCGCCCGTCCCCGGGCGCAGAAACGGTATAGGAATCGATCGGTGTGGGTGTTCTGAAAGCTGTCGAACGTTCGGACGCCACGCGGTCAGTAACTCTATAGTGTCTTATTGAGAGTTCGATAACTGGCGAAATATTGAATCAAGTTTCTCCAGAATTTATGCCCGACTGCGATTCACTTGAACCGCTGCTGCAAAGCAGAACCGTTGCGCAATGGCGTGAGAGCGACATGGCACCGCTCCCCGCGTCTTCTACCACTTGAATTTGTCGAGAGAACTATTTTCTGTGAATACGCTACTCTCGTTGTTATCGAGTGCTGTAACAAACAGCGATAGTTCGTCCGTCGGCCACTCCGACACTGGCAATCCATAAGCATCCCGCTCGATCTATCCACATTTTGGCCTCATGAGGGAAAGCGGACGAAGCTTCCGAAACGACTTCTAGTTTGTTCTGCGAATACCTGATTTTCACCAGGCCGCGACCTGTGTGCACCCATGCTGTGGAATTGTCGATCAGGCAGGGCACGGCTATCAATCCTGGCAACTCCAAGCGTGATTCCTGTCCATCTTTGGAGACACGAATCAATACGACCAGGCCATTGCCTGGGCTATAATCAGAAAACCAGACGCCGCCCCGGTTATCAGAAAGAAGCACTTCGCCTGGAAATTTTGCTGCTGGCTTCATATTGAAATCAAATGCCTCGCTCTCTGAACTGCCCACCCAAATCAATTCATCGCGTGTGCCGACGAAGCGAGGCCATTGGTAACCCATCCCGCTCAAGCGCTTCCTTGGCAGTGTAACGTTTCCTCCTTTGCAAATGCGTTCTCCATCGAAGAAGAGAAGTGAAGCCGCATCATGGACGGAAACAATGACCCCGGTCCGGTCGTGTCTTATTAGTCCCCCAAAGGAGGCGTAAGTGCGAGTGCCCAGCAGAAATTCATCGCACCTAGACAGAATCTTGTTCGTCCCTGTGATCAAACCAAATTGATTGCCTTCCACCCACCAAATGTTTCCGCTTTTATCAGTAACGATCGGATTGAAGCCTGTGTCACGCCACAGTGGCGCAGAGGACAGCCAACGTCGCATCCGGGAAGCTTCTCGTTGTGCCAGCGACTCGATGCTCGGGAACTGTAGGTGCTCCTTCCCGGCAAAAAGATGAACCATTCTTTTTTGCTTACGTTCTTGAAAGAGAAGCATTGCCCCATCATCAAGGGGCAGTGCGCCTCGCCAAGGATCTGGGTAGGTATAACGGTGTTCGTTGGTGTAGCTCCATCGGATTGTGTGCCGATTTCCATCGTAGATCGCAACGATATTTGGAGAACCGTATTGCACCACCCAGGTGCCTCCCTTTGTATCGGGTGTGGCGAGTGCTACGCCTTCAAATCGCATCATCGGTAACAAAAACGAGTTGGAGCTAAGCATTGGCATTGTTGACACGAGGCGTTTGTCTCCAGTTTTCTTGTTGAAAGCTGCTGGTTTGGTACTGCGGAAAAATTTATATTCGTCGGTTTCAGAGGTGAACCGGAACTGGGTTACACCTGCAAATTCTTTGAAATGGATGATGCCTCGCTGGACCAATAACCCGACTTGTTCACGTGGTAATGAGTAACGAACTATCGAGGTTGCGCCAGCGGGCAGGACAGGAATGACTTCGGGAAACGAGGCGAGGTCTAATTTGGACGGAGTCTCATCGATATTGCCGAAAGCAGGCCGCGTCTGAGGATAAGTTGCCAGCCATTCCTTCTGTCCGATTCGAGTCCACCAGTCGGCCCACCGGTCAATGGCTGCGTTACGCTGATCCCGTTCATCACCCCGCTCATAGCCTTCCTTGTGCCCAGTGATCTGGATAAGAGCATAAACGCAATCGTCGGCAACACTTGTATCCTTCCTCATTTCGTGGATCTCCCGATAGGCCAATCCATCCACCAGCAGGGGCACAAGAAACAGGTTGGTTGGAACTGGTGGCTCAGGCAAGTGGCTGGATAGGAGGAACGATAACGAAAAAACGTAGAGGGAGTCATTGGCTTGTGGATTTTTTAGGCGCCGTTTTCGCTCCGCATCACGCAACAAGCCATAATCTTCAGGCAGACCGTACTTCAACAATGTCCTGACATCGGTGTTCCCGGAGGTCTGTAGTTCTTCACGTAATCGCGGCAGCAACGAAAGATCACCACGCGCGGCTAACGGTCGCGCCAAGGTGCGCACAGCAGATTGGTTTGCGTTTACAGCCCATCGTTTGAGTAAAGAAACGTAATTTGTCGCTGTCGGATCTAACTTCTCCAGTTGTTCGATTTCGGCCACGCGTTTTTCCAGGGAGAGACTCTCGATCTGGGAAAGTCTCCACATCACCCCACTTTGCGCAGAGTTTGCCTCCCACCAATTTACCACCGATCTGACAAGGTCTTTTCGCCCTTCTGCCGGGTAAGATGAAAACGTGTTGATGCCATTTACCGCGTCGATGTTCAGAAACCGGACGCCGGTAATGCGCTCAATGCAAGCAAGAGCAAAGTCCTGTACCCTCAGGACCTTCGTGCCGGAGTTCGACGATATCCCATATCGCACAACTCGAGTCAGTCGCCGGTCGTTGAGGTGTGCGATACAAGCCGGAATGGCATCACGGCCGAGCGCAATGACTAGATCTTCCAATGTGTTTTCTGGAAGGCTGCCGCTTTTGATGTCAGGAAACCGGTCCAGATAATAAGTTGCTCGCGTTGGCGCTGGCAGAGTTTCCGGTGCTTCGACTGTGGATTGTTGTATTCTGGGAAAATCTGCAATCTGCTCTTTAAGCAAAGCGACATACTCGTTCAGGTCGGTTGAAGTCAGCTTTGACCCGTAGGTTTGTAATGTCGCCTCCCATTGCGCCAGCACTTCGGAACGGGGTGCACCTTCGCGGGTGAGATTAAAACCACGGGACATCGAATCCCTTGCCTGTAGGCGAACGTAATTCCACAGTTCGCTCGAGGCATACTTTCTGTTTAGCGAAAGCTGAATAAGGGCAAACGCCTCATCGTTAAATCCGAGTGAGGCGGCACCCACAGCATGCCAAAAAATCGGCATGGTAGATCGCGACTCGGGTAAAGCTTGCGTTACTACTTTCCAATCCCATACCCGCATCTCTCCTGTTGTCCCGCCTCCTAATACTCCGAGTAACTCGCGAAGTTCCGAACGGTAATCCGCGTCTTCCAGTATCGTTTGACTAGAGAGCCGTGACTCCCGTCCGAACCCGGGGTCTAAAAGAATTAGTTGCTCCTCCTTGGCGTAGAACAACCAGCCTCCCTGAAATAGATGACTTTCATCTCCACGTTTCGTTCGGTCCCGATAGCGAACACGTTTCATCCTGCTAACGTCCGGCACTTCCACCTGCCGTAGAACATCGAATGCGGCCGTATTGGTGGCGGCGTTGGGGATGTTTCCAGAATTAATCGCATTCGACAGAAATTGAGCAACCTGGGTGGACATCACGCTACGCGGTGGATTAATGTCGTCAGCCGAAACCTCAAGAACGCCCAGCAGCATTGCACAAAGAAGCAGCGACCTCAGCCAACAACCGGCAGCGAGAAATCGTGCGTTCGAAACAAAAAGGTCTTGGTTCGTAACAAGATTCAAGTGACGCCGGATTAAGGGAGAGCCTGCATCGTGTCGAAAAAAATCGGAATGGGTATATTTGGTTGCCATAGACCGTATTGCGGACCACTAATCAGTTGTGACCCCGGTCGAATGTATAGGCGACTTAATTCGATGTCACGAGGTGAGCAGAAGAACGAGTTATCAACGCCAATTTGATAGCCAGAAGATTCACTTGAAAGCATCAACGGAGTTCAACGAATCTTGACCGCTAGTTCGAACCACACCACCGTAGGGTCGTGTGTGGTTACGGGTGTGGGTAAAAGGGGAGCCTAGGCTTAGAGGTCTTGTCATTACCCACATCTTTTTAGTTTACCTTAAGGCTTTCTAATCCTTCGCACATCCAAATGAGTCGCTGCCAGCCACGCCAGATGGTCAGCCAGCCTGGCATTCCGTCAGCCTTGCGCC
>JACDHS010000111.1 GCA_013820875.1 Verrucomicrobiota bacterium
GTTTTGACGCAGCAAAACCCCACCGGGTTTTGGTCCCTGGCGGTGATTTGGAGTTCCTCGTCGACCTGGCCCCGTCTTCCGGCGCTCGCACTTATGGGTAATGATCAGCCCGCTGGGAGAGGGAGAATCAATTTGGAAGGTATGCATAGCGGGTTTCATGATATCCTCCCCGCCGGATAAACGGCGCCTCCATCCCCGCTGAGCGGTTTCATGCGACAGAGGTAAACTTCATCTTCCGGGTGCTCCACGATTTCGAAACCCGCGCTGCGCAGCATGGCTTCAGTGCAGGCCCGATTCGGCACCCACCAATTGGTCCAGTCCTCAGAATACGATCTCTCGATGAAATGCATCTTCGGAAAACCAGGCCGATCGAAAACCTCAGTTTCGGCAAAAGGATAATCCCTCTCCAGCGGTTCAATTTCATTGCTGCCGCGTTGCATGGACTGGAAAAGCAGCAGATCGCCAGCAACATGTTCACGAATAAGATCCAGCGCGAGCAACGGATGACGGAGGTGATAAAGCACCCCCATGAAGATCACGATGTCGAATTTTTCAGCCAGCTTCGCGACGTCATAGACGGTGAGTTTATAAAACTCAATGTCGGCTTCGAGAACTTCAGCCGCGAATTTTGCCTGGTCGAGATAACGCTGGTCGAAATCTATTGCCACCACCCGATCCGCGCCGCGGCGTTTCATTTCAATTGCGTAAAAGCCAGCGTTGCAGCCGATATCGAGCACTGTCTTACCACGCAGATCCCGGGGAATGGAGTGTTGAAAATTCCGCCATTTCACATTGGGATAGTCGCCCAAAAAGTGATTCGGCGCTGTCCAGACTCCGTTCAGGTTGATGTTATGAAACCATTCACCCAACTCGCCCACGCGCCTCTGAATCTCGTCACGATTCATGGCAGGACCTGGGTTTATTGCCAGGGTTGAGTTCATGCTACGATTGCTTTGCAGGTTCCGGTGTTCTCCATTCGACCCGTTGTGATTTTTTGAAATTGAAGGGATGACCGTCGCGTTCCCTGGATTCCAGCGCTTCGATCGATTTTGGGTTCTCACTCAGCAACTTGATGGCCTCGCGGTAGCCGTGGAGCGTGCCGACATCCACATAGGATTCACCCGCGCGGATGCCGCGGGCTGCCCCTCCATTGGCGAGATAGGCATTCACCAGCGTTCCGATGTATTCATCGCGCTGGGCACGTTGGCGCCAGAGCTGGTGCAGTTGTTGCAAAATGTAGCCAGGCATCTTGAACGCGCCCCAGATCCAGTTCGAGGTTGCGTCTCTTTGTTTCACCTGGATTTCGAGCACACGATCCTGTCCATCGAGAACGACTGCATCGAAAAATTCCGGACGTTCCACCGGAAAGCACAGAAAGGAGAGTTCATTGTCCGGCAACGCGCGCAGTGCGTCTTCCGGGAACCAAATGGTATCCGGCAAACCGATGAACACTTGTTCTTCCGGATGAATCACCGGAAGCGCGCGAAAAATGGCGTCACACAGACCTGCTGGTTTCGGTTGCACGACATAGGCAATATCCGCCTGTCCAATGTTGCCTCCGTAATATTCGAGAATATCCGATTTGCCATGGGAAATGACGAAACAGATTTTCCGGGCGCCGCCGAGAATCATCCGTTCAATCAGATATTCACTAACAGCACGAGGACGTTCGGTATTCCCGTCCAGCCGACACCCCACCGGCAGAAGCTCCTTTGAAAAAGCCAGCGGCTGAATCCGACTTCCTGCGCCTGCTGCTGGAATAATTCCCCACATTTAATCGCCATCCTTTGTATTACAATGTCTTCAAATCTTCTTTTCCTGAGAAAATTTCAGGCGCACTACCTGTCCCCTTTTCACCTCTTCTCCTTTTCTCCCCTTCACCCGGGACAGGCAAGATGCGCCGTCCTACTTTATTTGCCGCTGAGTCATCGAGATCTTTGGCCGCTGCCCCGTTGATTTCAGGTGCCGGACGCAGTACCCCGTCGAGTGCTTCTTCCAAATCGATCGCCCGCCGTTCCGCGGTATGCTCGGAGAGCACTCGTTCACGCGCGGCTTGAGAAAGCTGCTCCAATTCAGCGTCCGAAAGCTGAAGTGCCGCGACCGAATCCTCAGTGGTTCGTGCGATCATAACTTCGGAGGCCGGATTAAAGAACTGGTCCAATCCCTGCCACCAATCGGTGAGAATCGGTATCCCGCAGGCTGCCGCCTCGAACATGCGGCCCGAGGGACAGTAGCCCATATGCGCCATGGCTCGGCGCGTGACATTCAGCGTGATTCGTGACGACGAATAAAAGGCCGGATGCTCCGGCGGCGAAACATGGCGTGCGAAGAATATGTTTTCGGTCCACGGGAAAGCAGCAGGGTATTGGGCGCCACCAATCAGAAACCGTTTTCCAGGTAAAAGTTTAGCCGCCTCTATGAACAATGTTTCGAGGGCTGCCTGACGATCTTCCGCGTAGGTGCCGAGATAGGAAATGTCGCAGCGATATTCGTTTCTCGATGGCACGGGGCAATGCACCTCCGGATCAACACTGCCATAAAGTGGAGCGACACGACGGGCGCCCAGGCGCCTCTGCAACTCGTCCAAAGCCGCTCCGCCCGTGTAGCTGAGAACCAGGTCGAAATCCGACAGGCCACGTTCACCAATGTAAGCAACCTCCCGGCGCGTGCGAAGATTCTCCAGTGTCACGGGCGTATCAAGGTCGTAGAATGCCTTAATCTTCGCGGGAGACGACAAAACGATTTCCGTGGCTACAAGTGCGTCAGCGCAATATGAAGTCACCATTCCGACATCAGCATCACTGAGCGCTTTTCTGGCGAGCGGTCGAACATCGTTCCAATCGGAATAGATAACCAGTTCGCCACCTGGAATACCCCAGAGGTCGCGATGCCCGGCGTAATACGGAACGTCCTTTTCAAAGAAAACAATTTCATGTCCCCGCCGGATGAGCGCTTTGATCAATCCGCGCCAGAGCGTCGCGTGGCCATTGCCCCACGATGAACTGACGGTTAAACCAAAGATGACAATTTTCATTGGTGAAAGGGCGCGGGCAGGTTGCTGGAACTTTCTTGAGGACCTGCTTGCAATGAATCGCTTTCCCCGTTGGGCCTGCGGAGCAACTCACAGATATAGCCCTCCAACTCCGAGGCGCGGTGAGCGGCGGTGTGTTCTTTTAAAACGCGTCGCCGTGCGAGTTCTCCAATTTCCACGCGATCCTCCCTGGGCACGCGCAACATAAAATTAAGAACGTCTTCTCCGGAACGGGCGACCAAGACTTCTTCTCCCAATTCGAAAAATGTATCCAGTCCATCCCAGTAATCGCTGATGATAGGCGTACCGCAGGCTGCCGCCTCAAACATTCGCACACTGGGGGAGTAACCTGCTGTCACCATTTCGGACCGGGTCACGTTGAGAGTGAAACATTGGCGACCGTAAAACTTGCGGTGCTCGGCGGGAGCAAGATGGGTGATCCGTTCCACGTTGGTCGGCCAATGAACTTCCTTTGGGTACTGCGGCCCAGCGACCACGAATTGCGATTTGGGCATTTGCACCGCGGGTTCAATCAGGAGCTTATGCACGCTGGGTTGCCGATCGGCGCTGTAAGTGCCGAGATAGCCAAGATCCCACGGCCTGTCGTGATCTTCAGGATAGTAAATTTTGGGGTCCACCGAACAATGCAAGGCTCGCGCCATCGGCGATCCTAACTGCTTCTCCAACCGATCAAGCGTCGGACCTCCTGTAAAAGAAAGGTAGAGGTCGTAGCGTGGAATAAGACCCCTGGTCAGGTAATCGAGATCGCCATTTTCGAGGTTGGCCAGGGTGACCGGCGTATCGATATCATAGAAGGCTTTAACCTTCTGCGCGGTGCGAGTGATCCAATCTCCGATCACAGCGCCTTCGGGAACATACGATCCAAGGATCACACAATCGGCTTCACGAATATCGTTTTCGAAACGTTCCTTCAGTTGCTCGATGTTCTCGTAAATCTCAGTCCGGCCGTAAGGCGGTTTCGGCATGTCCCGATTCGACTCGTACCATTCAGTGTTCCGTTCCAGGAACAGGACCTCATGACCGCGCGCGCTCAGTTCGCGCATCAGGCCGCGGTAAGTGGTGGCGTGTCCGTTGCCCCACGATGAAGTGATCGAAAGGCCCAAAACAACGATCTTCAACGGCTCCCCGTTCATGCTGCGACCTCTTTTCTTTTGCATTCGAGCACTATTTCAAGCTGTTCGGCCCGATGCGCGTAAGTGTGCTCGGAGACAATTCGGTTGCGAGCGGCATCGCCGATCCGACGGGCGCGTTCGGGCGTGAGGTCGCGCATGTGACGAGCGACTTCCTCCCCGTTGTTTGCCACAAGAATTTCAGTATCCGGTTCGAGAAATTGTTCGATGCCGACCCAATAATCGGTAATCAAACAGGCACCGGCTCCTGCCGCCTCGAATACCCGTGTGGCAGGCGAAAATCCATTGGCAGCCATGCTTTCGCGACTGATGTTAAGCACGGCTTTCGCTGTACAATTGAAGGCGTTATGGTCGCGGGTGTAGACATGGCCGATGTAGTTGACGTTGCTTGTCTTCGGCTTGTCCTCCCACCCGCTGCCGCCGAGCAGAAATTTCTTGTCGGGAATTGCTGCGGCTACATTGAGGAAGAATTCTTCCACCCTGGCTTCACGATCGGGCAGCCGGTTTCCGAGAAAGCCCAGATCTGCTTCGAACCTGGCATCTGGCGGAACTGGATGGTGCGTGCTCGGATCGAGCGCATTGTAGATTGGAACACATTCCAAAGCTTTCAATGCCTTGTACGCCTTCACCACCGGTTGACCGCCGCCATAGGTGAGAATCAGGTCGTAGCAGGGAATGCATTTGCGGAAGGGATCATTTTGATTCTTCTGCACGCGCTCAAGCGTGGCTGGCGCATCCACATCCCAGAACGCAACAACCCGCTCCGGACATTGCAGATCAATCACAGCGCGTTCCAATAACTCATCAAAAACCCCAACCCCGCTGGCCTTTACAACCAGGTCCGCCTCGCGAGCGCGTTCCACCATTCGAAGCGCTGCCTTTTCGTCGTTCGGATAAACAACCACCGTCGCCCATTCCGGATCGGGAATATCGCGATGCTGCTGGCGACTGTAAGCGTCCGGTTCGTAGAAGGTGATGTGATGACCGCGTTCATGCAGAGCGCGAATGATGCCGCGATAATACGTGGCAGCTCCGTTCCAATAGGCGGAAACCAAACTGGAACCGAAGAAGGCAATGTTCATTCCGTGTTTCATAAGCAAGTGTCAGGAATTGATTAACTCTCGAACTCCTCGTTTGATCCCACGGGATTCGACCCCGTCGAGTTGGTCATAAATTGAAAGCAATTCATCCACGCGATGCGCACAGGTGTGACGAGCGCAGATTGTTTCGAGACCGGACCTGGCAAGCGATTGCCCCACCTCCGGTTCGTTCAAAATCAACCGCAGGTAACGCTTCATCTCTTCCCCATTGTGAGCGGTCAGGAAATCGCGCCCCGGTCGGAACAATCCTTCCACGTCATCCCAGGGCGATGACACGAGCGGAATGCCGCAAGCCAATGCTTCGAATGGGCGAATCGTGGGAATCCCCGGCAGCGCTTTGGCATAAGGCCGTCTCGGGACATGCACCGTGACTTTGTGTTCGGAAAAGACTCGCGGCACTTCAAAGTTTGGGAGCCATCCGGCATAATCAATTCCTGCGTCTCTCAAAGCCTGCTTCGCATGTTCCGGATAACGAACGCCGTGAATCCGCGCGCTCAGCTTCAGTTCTTTCGCCGGTTGAATCAGAAATTCCTGCAACTCAGCACCGCGTTCGTCATCCCCCCAGTTGCCAATCCAAACCAGGTCCCCTGCCTTGTCATTTTCAGGCAGCGGCTTGAACACGCGCGTGTCAGCCGCTTCGTGCCAGGTCCAGGCGCGGTTTGCGTTTCCACGCCGCTCATACATTTCCTGGAGAATTTTTCCGTAGGCGAGGACGCCGTCATAGTGGGCGAGTTGGTAAGCCGCCATGGTCTCCGGCTGTGTCACCATGCGATGATGGGTGTCGTGGAACAGAAGTTTGTAACGACCATGACGCGCCCGATGGTCACCAATTCTTTTAACCAAACCGTGATCGTTCCATTCATGCACTATTACCATGTCCGCCTGCTCCAACTCACGTTCCAGCGCAAAGGAATCCGGGCGATAACGAACGCTATTCAGCCGCGGATAAATGGCGCGAAATTTGCGGATCGGTTTTTCACCATGCCCGGTGACAAGGTTGCTGAAGCTCCATGAATTCTCCGGTTCGAAGATTCGCACTTCATGTCCGCGCGCAATCAGTTCGGTTGCAACGCCGCGCAGGAAGTGAGCGTTGCCGTGATTCCAGTCAGACAAAAGACTGTGATAAAACATCAGGATGCGCAAAGAACCTCCGGGTAATTGGTTTGTGAAACAGGAGGGGTAAAATTGGCGAGCAAATCGGAATAGACCGCGAGATATTCCATGGCCATGCGCTGGGGCGTAAGTTGAATGGCGCGGCATTGCGCATAGGTGGCCAACTCTTTTCGTCGAAACAGGTTCTGCGTCATATGACGCAGAGTGGATTTTAATTCATCCGGATCATTTGGATCCACGAACAGGGCCGCACCGTTCCAAATTTCGCGCAGGCTCGGAATGTCGCCCAGGACCAGCACACAACCGGACAAACCAGCTTCCAGCACCGATATTCCAAACGGTTCGTATCGTGCGGGCAAGGCGTAGATGGCCGCTTTGCTGAACCAGGCGGAAAGGTTCTCAACCGGCAACCGCCCAAGGAAACAAAGGTGTTTGTCGCGTAAGGTTGTGCCATTGGGATGCTTTGCCTCGCCTGCAACGTAAATGGGCCATGACACTTCCGGGGCGACTGTTGCGAGCGCGCGCACATTCTTTGCTTCGTCCCAAAGCCGGCCTGCGGCGAGAATGATTTCCTCTTTTCGGCCCGGCTGGAACAAGGATGGATCACGACCGTTGTAGATTACTTTTCCGAGGAACGGCCCGTAGTAGTCATTAAGGCAATCCAGCATTGCTTTGGACGGCGCGATCACCATGTGGGCAGCTTGCAAGCCTGCGCGGACCACTTCACGATAGTCGTTCCATTCACAAGGCGCTTCGCCGTTTCTCACCGCTTTCCACCATGACGACACGCACGAGTGGCCTACGACAAGTTTCGGGGCCCGGAACGGAAGGCCGCCATGCGCAAAACTGTTCAGGTGAATGACGTCAGGTTGCACGTTGCGCTCCAACTCCAGCAGCCACTGACCGGCACGCGAAACGTCGCCCCACGGATCTTCCATCCATTCCAGTTTGTAATTGCTTTCGTGGACCTCGACATTCGTGAGCGCCCGAATGCCGCGTCGTTGGTCGCGGGATAAAGGGTTGCCCATTGTGGCGAGAGCAACTTGCACGTTATGCACGTCAAACGCGCGCGCCAACTCAAGGGCATAAGTCCAAACACCGCCAACCGTGTCCGCGGTCATCAATATCCGCTTTGGCTTTATTGGTGGCGTTGAAAGTTTCATTTCTTTAAAAGTGGTTCACTCACGGAACACGCGATTTGCTCCTTAGCGGCCATAGATTCCGTCCAGGGTTTCAGCTACTTCGATGAGTCCTTCGATTGAGGGGTCGTAACCAGAACCGGCAGCAAGTCGCTCTGCCCAATCCACCGCGGCACGTCCGCCCCACACATCCGGCGGGGCAGCAATCGTTTCGCGCTTCGTTCCAGAAAATCGTTCCACCGCGAAATCGTAAAAGGATCCATTCACATTGCGAAATTCGATGCCTCCTTTCGTGCCATAGAACGACGCGCGGATGACCGCATCGCAACCAGCGTGAGCTCTCCACGAGCAGGCCAGTTGCACAGTCGTTCCGTCTTCCAGGTCCATTTGGGCAACAGCGAAGTCTTCCACCAACGTGCTGCCAGCGTCTCGCTGGCAGATCTGTGGCGAACTAATGAGGCTTGAGCTTTCTGCCGGCGAGACGTCGGCAGCACGTTCGCCTTGAGCAAACAACCGGCTCGAAACCGCTTCGACCTTCGGAAATCCCAAAGTCCACAAAACGAGGTCAACCAGGTGAATGCCCAGGTCGATGACGCATCCACCGCCAGAAAGACGGGCATCGTAAAACCACGGCTTGTCGGGGCCGTAGGCGTTGTGAAAAACCGTATCCACCGAATAGATCTTCCCGAGGGCGCCGTTCTTAATCAGGTCGCGGAGTTGCGGAACACCGTTCACAAAGCGATAGGATAAATCGACACCAAGCAATTTATTGGCGTAGCGCGCGCTCTCCACCACCTGGCGTGTTTCCCGGGCCGTTCGCGCGACCGGTTTCTGGCAGAAGACCGCCACCCCAGCTTCGAGGGCGGCAATGGATTGTTCCGCGTGCAATGCACTCGGCGTGGCAATCACAATCCCGTCCAAATCCTGGTTCAAAAGTTCCTCAAGCGAGCCGAGTAACACAGCGCGAGGAGCAACGGCGGCAGCCTGATTCGTCATTTCAACCGAGGCATCGGCAATCGCGGAAATTTCAGCCAGCCCCGATTGGGCAATTGCTTCCATCCGATTACGACCGATCCATCCCACTCCGAGGAATCCGAGGCGCGGCCTGTGTTTCTTGCGCCCGGCTCGCGAATCGAAGCTGCGGTCTGCCTTTGAAGGAATGGTCTCCAGAGAAATCATGTTGTGATAAACGCTTTCAAAAAATTGTCTGGCCGTTGCTGCATCGCCGCGAATGCTTCAGAGATTCGGTCGATTTTGAAACCATGAGTATAGAGCGGTGATGGATTGATTTCACCGGTGGCCACAGCATTCACGGCATCGTGCATTCCTCGAATGTAAATGTTCGGATCGCGTTCGTGCGCGTTGATGACGTCGAGCCCACGCCAGTTCCAGAGTTGCATGTTCACCTGCCGCGGCCCGTCCTGGTGATAACCAGCGATGATCAGTTTCCCACGTTCCCGAGTCAGTTCCGCGGCGAGATCCAGCGGCCATTGTGCCCCGACCGCTTCGATCACCCGATCGCAACCAGCGCCGTCCGTGAGTCCTTTTACCTGTTCAATGATGCGCCGGTGATCCTCCAGAGCAATCGTCTCCGTGGCTCCATAGAACCTGGCCAGTTCGAGTGCGAAGGGACGACGGCTCAGTGCAATCACACTGGCGCCAGCGCGGACCGCCAGCGCCGTCAGCAAAGCGCCCATAAAACCGATACCAACGATTGCAACAGATTGGCCGGGATGAATGTCGCAGCGACGCAACACATTCATCGCACAACCCAGGGCTTCCCCGGGAAAAGGTTTCTTCTCCAGTGACGGGGGCAACGCAACAACTGCGTCTTCGCACGCGACATCGAATTCAGCAAAAGCGTTGTAGGTCAACGCAGCGACACGATCTCCCACCTGCCATCTGGCAACCTTCGCGCCGACGGCATTGATCTCGCCCCACCCTTCGTGTCCCGGTTGACCTGGCGCAAATGGATACTTGAACCATTGGCGTCCTTCCCATGGCGCAAGGTTGGAGCCGCAAACACCGCAGCCCTCAATGCGAATCCGCACCTCTTTATCGCGCGGCTCAGGAATGTCGATTTCCTGAAGACAAAACCTGCCGGGACCAATCAGAACCGCGGCTTTCATTTTTTTCCCTGCGAAATGCTGCATGTCTTTATTGCGCGCCGGGGAGACCAGCCTCCCTTGATTCCGTGAATTCTAGCGGCGCCTTCACCGCCCCGCTCTTCCATCCGCCGGGGTGAAAATCCCATTGTTGCCATGTGCTTCCTGCCAAAGACGTTTACTGCGGGGTTCACGTGTTTGTTGGAGGGAATGCATGATGGAAAGCTGCTTCGCTTCGTTTAACGAAACGGTCTTGCCATCCACACGGTTGGCGTCCAGCGGAGAGAGAGTGCGGTTTGCGAGCAACCAGTCGTAAAGCCGCGTCACCCCTTCGCACACACCGACTCTCGGAGACCAGCCCGTGGCCGCCGAAAACCTGCGAATATCCGAAACGTAATACTGCTGATCTGCCGAACGCCATGTGTCGAATTCCACCTCGGGCCTTTCACCATTCACTTCGGCAATCAGATCGAGCAATTCCAGGAGACTGATCGTATTGTCTGGCCCGCCGCCGATGTTGAACGCCTTCCCGGAAAGTTCCCCCATGTGTTCGTGCGCGAGCAGGAAAGCGTTCACCAAATCTTCAATGAACAGGATGTCCCGCACTTGTTTGCCATCTCCATAGATTGTGATCGGATTGCCTTCCAGGGCGCGAATCAGGAAGTGCGCCACCCACCCCTGGTCTTCGTTGCCGAACTGGTGCAGCCCATAAATGCAACTCATGCGGAAAACGAGCGCAGGTATTTTGAAGGTGCGGGCGTAATCCAACACATACTGCTCCGCCGCTCCCTTGGAACATCCATACGGACTGTGAAAATCAAGCGCACGTTTCTCGCTGAAACCGTTATTGCGGAACTCGGCATCCACCGGTTCATAGCGATCGCCGTTCTCCTGCATTTTTACATCCGCCAGATGACCGTAAACTTTATTGGTGGAAGTGAAGATGAGCGGTGGCGGATTCCTTAGGGACCGAATGGCTTCCAACAAATTGAGCGTGCCGCGCGCATTGATTTCAAAATCATCAACCGGAGAAATGAGGCTGGTGGTCACGGCAACCTGGGCCGCGAAATGGAACACTTTCGAGACCTGCCCCACAATGTAGCGAAGGTTCGCCGCATCGCGCATTTCTGCCACTACGATCTGCACCTGGCTTCCGTGGGTTTCCTGCAACCACCTGAGATTTTGTTCCACTCCCGGGCGGGAAATATTGTCATAGATAATGACGGAGTGACCTGCCGAAAGAAAGCGATCGGCCACATTCGTGCCAATAAATCCCGCCCCTCCCGTGATCAGCACGGGACGTTTGTCGTCGCCATTTTTTGAGAACAACGATTTCTCAATATCGAGTGATGCGCCGTTTGGTTTGCGTCTCATACGGTAAGTCCCCGGGAGGCCAGTTCAGCCTTGGCTTTCTCGGCGTGATCCACCGCCACCTGACCTTCAAGCCATGCAGCGAATTCCTCAAGTCCTTCGTCGAACGTCACGACCGGGTTGTAGCCGAGCACTTTCCTGGCGAAAGAAATATCGGCGAAACAATGCCGAATGTCCCCCGTGCGATATTCGCCTGTGACCTCTGGCTCGATGTTTTGTTTGTTTACGGCGAGCGCCATCCGCCGGGCCACATCGCGGACCGTGATGTTCTCCCCGCTGCCAACATTGAAAACCTGCCCCGCCGCTTCAGGCACTTCCAGGGCACACCGGCAGGCATGGACAACATCATAAACGCTGACGAAATCGCGCTGCTGCAAACCGTCTTCGAAGATGAGTGGCGGTTTATTGTTGAGCAGGCGCGACGCGAAAATAGCGAGCACGCCGGTGTAGGGATTCGAGAGTGCCTGACGGGTTCCGTAAACATTGAAGAACCGCAGCGCCACTGCGGGAATGTTGTAGGCGCGACCGATCATCAGGCAGAGCCGTTCCTGGTCGTATTTTGAAAGCGCATAAACCGAGGCCAACGAAGGTTGCTTGCTCTCAGGGGTCGGCACCGGATTGAGCACCTCCCCGGTTTCATCGCGCAATTCCCAATCGTGAGATTTCAGTTGTTCAAGACTGCGCTCCGTGCCTGAAACCAGGCTGCCATCGTTCTTGCGGTAAAGTCCCTCGCCATAAAGGCTCATGCTGGATGCGACGATGAGTTTCTCAACCGGCCGCTCCATCAACGCCTCCAGCAACAGCGCCGTCCCGTCGTTGTTCACTTCTGTATAGTCGGCGATCTGATACATGCTTTGCCCGACCCCGACCATTGCGGCAAAGTGATACACAGCATCCATCCCTTTCAAAGCGTGCCGGATTGAATATTCATTGCGAACATCCCCTTTCATGAAGTCCACTTCCGCGTTCAGGTAGGATGGACGCTCCGCACCGGATCCATGGACTTGTTCGGAGAGATTATCCAGAACCCGAACGGTGTAGCCGTTTTCCAGAAGTTCATCCGCGAGATGGGAACCAATGAACCCTGCCCCGCCCGTGATGAGAATCTTTTTACTCATGCGAAAGCGCTTTAACGCGACTCACGCAACGTGCCGAACGCGCAGCCTACTCTCAATTAGCGGAGCTCACTATTGTTGGTTGGGGCAAACTACTTTGGAAAAACCTACCTGCTGCTGAAACAATCCCTCACCCCCCCGTTTAAAGGTTCAAAGTTCAAAGTTCAAAGTTCAAAGTTCAAAGTTCAAAGTTCAAAGTTCAAAGTTCAAAGCTCAAAGCTCAAAGCTCAAAGTTCAAAGCTCAAAGCTCAAAGTTCAAAGCTCAAAGCTCTGCATTTCCGTCGCTACAGTAAAAAAACCGCCCGGACGAATCCGGGCGGCTTGCGTTTAACTTTGAACTTCAAACCTCAAACTTTGAACCCACGTCAGAGCGTCTGCACCAGCACAGCAGTCGTCCTCTGGCTCTCACCACCGCTATTCACAGCCGAGACCAGCACTTCCACCTGCGAGTTGCCCGGCAACCCTTCGATCGTGAAGTCGAGGTCGCCCCGACTGTCCACGAAGACGAAATCGGCATCCACCCCGATCACCTTCTTCCAGATGCGATAATGCGTCGCACGCGCTGCTTTGTCCCATTTCATGGAGATTGCATTGGTGCCGATCAACACAGCCAACAGGTTTTGCGGCACGGGTGGAGTGGCTTTCAATCCAGGTTTGTTGAACCCGAATGCCGTCCAGCGATCATCCAGAGGATCCAGCTTGCGACCCAATTCGTCCACGGTCCAACTCAGCAAAATGCGCAAATTCTTCTCCTCCTGGAGGCGAGCCGTGAGCTGGGTGCCAAGCGCAGATTTCTTCAAGGTAACCGCGTCCTGCGCATCGCTCAAAGCGTCCAAAGAGGCCCCGAGGATCGCCGCTGTCATCAGTTCCGCACGTTCCATATCCGGATGTGAAGTGAGATACCCCTTGAGTGTGCCGGTGACATTCACCATCGATGCCACAGAGCGTGGCATGGACAAGGAGAAGTTGAACCCAGTGCCCGCCCAGGCGGTGGAATACTGTTTGCCGAGAGAACGCTTCAGCAGATCTCTTGAGCCTGACAAGATATCCATGTTCGCTTCGACCTTGTTTTTGACTTCTGTGCGGGCTTCGACCAGGTCCGCGATAGCAAGCGCATGGGCGTCCCGCTTTTGCACGACTGCATTTATCGCGAGATCCATCGCGGATGGAGTGCCTACCGTGAGCTCGAGGCTGACGGCATGCAAGGTGGCTCCCGCTCGGGCGGCAGCGCCACCAGCTAACAAGCTGGTGACTGTTCCATAATAGGGTTGTTTAATAATTAGCTTTCTGCCGATTGACGTCGGTCGCTTTGGATCATTCCCATCGCCAACCAAGGTGCGTTTTTTTGTTTTTTACACCTGCGTTCATTCGCTCGTAAATCGAACGGACACTTTATGCCCTATCGCATACGCGTTACATAAGGCCAGAATTTGGTATCAAATTCTGGCCTCCCCCATCACCCCCTTTTAGCCAATGGCAATCAACCACTTACAAACGTAAAATAGTTTCAATTTTTCCGAATTTTTTGAACAGTTTGTTCTCGAAAACGACTTCCTCAACCCCGGTAAGGACGAATTCCACTTCGTCCCTGACTATTTCCACGGGACGGTCCTCCGGATGCTCTCGGTTTCCCTAGCCTCGAATTTCGGTTGCTGGCCGTGGCAAGGAGAAGTCCACTGCCATTTAGTTAGCGCTAGATAAAACTTTCATCTCGATTCCAACCGGCGGCGCGCACGGAGTGACGCGCCCTACCTGGCGGGTTGAGTCATTGTGTTCCCACCGATTCCACGCGCTGTAGGCCAGTTTTAGGCAAGGTAGGGCGCGTCACTCCGTGCGCGCCGCCCGAAAGCCCATTTGCATCGACTTCTCTACGGCTTTATTTTTTAACTAAATAGCAGTGAGGAGAAGTCAGGCACGAAGTGGAATTCGTCCATACCGGTTGCTGTTGACCGCTCCGAGCGAAACCGCTCACTTCCCTTCGTGCACCTATTTCCACAAAAAACCGTGCTCTTTCCGATAAAACCTTTAAAACCCCGCTTGCAAATGAACACTCAAATAATCGACCTCACCAAAGACGAACACTATCAAAAAGCCATTAAGGAAATCGCGAGCTTCGGCTTTCATCAGAAAGAAAAGATCGGTGACCTCTTTCCCACCGTCTATTGCATGAAACAGGCGCCGGAATACCGTCCTTATTGGCACTACCTGAAACTTTCCTTTGACTGGTTCATGATTGCGTCCACCATCTGGCCAGCGGAGTTCATACCAATCACCGCCTACCTGGTGCACTTGCTAAAAAATCGGAAGCCGCTCCCCCCTGCACTGATCCTGATCTACATGTTCGCGCAGAAACTCCCGTCTAAACATATCCAGAAGCTTGCCAAACAACGCCAGCAAATGGCGCACAAGGGCGAATATGATGACCTGCTCAAAAGCAACGAGTGCTACCTCGCCCATAACAAAGCGGTTCAGGCCAATCCGGAAGTCGGCAAGGCGCTGGAAATGATGAAGGTCGTTTTCGATATGAAGGAATTCGCCAATGATATCGGGGTCCATCGCCGCTACATCATGGGTGAACGCGGCTTTCGGATCGATTGGAAGTTCGACCCCAATAATCAGGAATCAATGATGCGCACCGCGTTGACGTTACTGAGTTATCAGCACGACCTATACGGATTCCAAAATGACACGGCTTTAGTTCAGAAATTCACCGCCCAGCTCACGGCGTTTGGCACCGTCATGGTTTCGCCAAAATACCAGGCGACCGATTACGCCCGCGACATCAATCGCAAGACCCTCGGCACTTTCAAGCGCGCCTATGGTGCTGCCTACAAGGGAGCGAAACGATTAATGGGAAAACGCGAGCGGGAAGATGAAGCCATCCGCACCTGCATGGCTGTCCTCAGCGCCGACGAACTGGGGTTGCAAGGCAAAGACCGACAGATCTATATCATTGAACAAGCCGGTCTCCCCCGGCGAACCGAGGTTCGAGAAATTCGGAAGCTGGCCAAACTTGGGCGAGAGCTTTTGGGGATGGAATAGAATGAGTGTTTGAATGGCCGAAAAAGAACGCAGAAATTTCAAAAGAACCGGATGGCTAAAACGCAAAGGCGCAGAGACGCGAAGACGCAAGACCCGAAGCCCGAGCAGACCTTCCCTGCCCGGATGAATGCTTTGAGGACTGAAAGTCCGCCATGTGAAAGCCCGGGGTGCAGCGAAGCATCCAGAACTATATAGTCGAGGCCAGCGGGGCGGGCTGGCCCCGGGTATAAATTGCCAATAGATTCTGAGCTCTGTAAGAGCGACACCAATCCGCACCAAATAAAATATGTCCCAATCCCTATCAAACATCGTGGTCCACCTCGTATTCAGCACCAAAGATCGTCGCCCATTATTGCGCGACGAAGAACGCGGCGAACTACATGCCTACATCACCGGCACTCTGAAGAAACTCGACTCACCCTTGATCGAAATAAATTCCGTGCGGGATCACATTCACATCCTGTTCGCCCAATCCAAAAACCATGCTCCAGCAAAGATTGTTGGGGAGATCAAAAGCGCCTCGTCCGGTTGGATAAAAGGGAAACATCTCTGGTATCAAGGTTTTGAATGGCAAACCGGCTACGGCGAATTCAGCGTGAGCCCAATGCACGTTGATCCAGTCCGCGAATACATTCGCAGCCAACCAGAACATCATGCACGCGAGGATTTCAAAACGGAGTATCGTCGGTTCTGTGAAAAGAACGGCAAACCGGTTGATGAAAGATACGTGTGGGATTGAGTAGAATTGGGTCCGAATGTGTCGCCCCTACAGGGCTCGGAAATAATTGAGACCGTTTACCCGGGGCTTGCTCGTCGGACTCGCTGCACCCCGGGCTATCACATGACGGGCTTTCAGCCCTAAGACCACCGCGTCGTGCAACGCGATCGGTGCCCTTCAATTTGTTCAGGCGCACCTCGATTAACACGCAATGCATCCCGCCCCAATTCCTAAAGGACTGAAAGTCTGCCATGTGAAAGCCTGGGCAGCAGCGAGTCCGACGAGCAAGGCCCAGGTTTCGTCGCCAGGGAGTTCTGAGCTCTGTAAGAGCGGCACCAATCGAACTAAATAATATTTAGATACGTGAGGCGGCGAAACTTGACGGCGTGGACTTGATAATCAGATCAGCTCACCGCCATCCGGAAACGGCGGCCAGGAACGCCGCCGCGAGCTTCTCCTCACATTCCCTCGGCCTTGCAATCGACTTCAAGAGTCACGACGAACCTACCCGGCCGCATGATCGGGGGTTTCATGCGGACGTCAACGTTGTCTCGCCAGGCCGACCGTGACAGAACTTCGAAGCGGAACTAAAATTCCTGAATGCGCCATTGTCCGCGCTCTTTATAAAAATGGATTGGAAAAGTTAGTATGTGGTTCTCGATTTCATAATCGAAACGATATTCTGCTGTGTTATCATCTATCTCTACGGGGACAATGCCTTTGATGTCTCTCATGTCTTCGATAAATGCCTCAAGCCCTATTTCCTGGATCGCTTGTCGGTACTTCTCAGAGGCCTCGCTTGTGAAATATCCCAGCGCTTTTTCCTGGTCCCTTTGTTTGATCAACGCATCCAACATCTGTTTCCAAACCAGAGCGGGGTCCCCTCTCGGCACATGAGCAATCACGATCCGGTTGTTCCCCGTATCCGCAATGTAAATACGTTCTTCGAGAAGGTTCTCTGGAACAAATACAGCTTCGGGCTGTTTTAAACCTAGTTCTTTGGAAATCATCCACACGGGAGCACCACGTTCCCGATCCAGCTTTTGAATTCGATCGTTTCCAGTATCTGCGACGTAGATAGCATCTCCCCCCCTTGATCCCACATTGTGCGGCCTGGTGAACTGCCCTGGTAAACTGCCTTTTTGTCCAATGACATCAGTGATCATACCTCCTGAGTACCTTTCGCCATCCATTACAGACGTATAGATTGTGAGTAATCGATTTTGATCGGCATCAACCGTCACGAGTCCTCCTGAGTTTCGCGCCAGACCTCGCGGCCTGACCTTTTCCCCAAGGTTGATTCCCATTTTGGTGATTCCAAGAAACGTGCCATCATTTTTGAACGCCTGAATTCGGTGATTCTGTGAATCTGAAACATATATCACGGTTGAATGCCAGTTGAGCGCGATGTCGTAAGGTTTGTTGAATTGCTCATTCGCTGCTCCGGCGCTTTTGTCTTTGTTACCCAGCCTTCCAGTTTTGCCAAACGACAGGTCAAGTTCGAAGCTGTTTTCTGTCGGTTTCAATTTAATTACCTGGTTATCATCAGTCAGCGCGACGTAGACATTTTTGTGCGAATCGACGGTAAAGCCGTGCGGAGCGGATCCGAGCTTGTCAAGGGACCGCACCGGTTTTCCATTGATGTCGAATTCAGTGAGGGTCGCAGTCGAGCGGGAAAGGACGTATACACTTCCATTTGTGCCCACTTCAATGTCCACCGGATCGCTTACGGCGATGACGCCTGTTTGCTTTGGGCGTTCTTCCACGTAAATCATTGGCATGTCTTTCCACATTACCCATGGGTTCAAGTTAAAACCCCCGATCGACGAATATTCGCCATTTTTGGTTCGCACTGTGACGACGGGCGCGTAGCTACCTGCAACGTAAGTATATTTCACTGCTTGAAGAACCTTGGTTTCCAAATCCGGGAGGCCATCACCATCAAAGTCCCACAACACATTCTCGATCGGGCCAGGAAGATCGGTATCGACTGAGAATTCGACTTCCAGAGGAGAAAAACCAACCTGCGTGCCGCACCTGAGTCGAACGGGGTCGCGGAGTTTGTTGTCTTCGCCCTTTCCTATAACGGTGAGAGAATTGGTAACAAATGTTCCTGAACTTTCTTCCGCCATGACCGTGATTACGTTGGTGCCGGGCTGCAAAACCACATTACGAACCACGAATTCGTTTTTGCTGATAGAAGCAAGGTTCCCCCCAGAGAAAACGCGCTTTATCGGGACATTGCTTTCCAGCTTGCCACGGACGTCAACACGAGCGTACTCAATTTCAGAATTGGCACTGGGTTCAGTAATATGAACCGTGATCCTTGCAGCTTCCGTTCCGCCCACTTTATCTCGCTCCGCAGCGCCTGCTAAGACAGCGGCAAGAAAAAGTGCAATCAGCAGAATCGCTCTGATCAATACTCCTGTTGTTTGTAGAAAACCGTTCACATTGGGACGTTTGCACGCGATGCGCTCGCACGCGAGGCTCATCGGCGAAAACTCTTGAGGTCAAAAACACTTGGGAATGGCTGGTTCTGCACGGTGAAGAATACGGCTGGTATCCCTACCGGAACGAACCATGGTATTGGGAATACAATCCGCCCGGCTTCCGTGAAATCTTCTGGGCCGACTTCCCCGAAGGCACACCCCAGCGGGAAATCGTGATTGATGAGACGAGTGCAACCGTCAGGATGAGACCGCAAAAGTCCCCTGCCCTTTGGGAACGCTCGCGGCGGTCTCCACCTTCTGGATTTTCCGGTGCGGACGGTCGTTTTAAGAGTTACATCGAGGGCAAACGCAAAACGGAACATCGATGTAACTCTTCCCGAGTGGGCTGTCACGAAATAGACGTCGATGTAAGACTTACATCGGTGCCCAAACACAGAAATGGGGGTCGATGTAAGAGTTACAGCGACCGCCAAAACTGATTTTGACGGCCCATGTAAGTCTTACATCGATGGTCTAAAACAGTTTTGGGCATCGATGTAACTCTTCCCGAGCGGGCGAAACGAGTTTTGACGTCGTTGTAAGAGTTACATGGGGGGCCAAAAACATTTTTGACGTCTCGGGAAGACTTACATGGGTGGCCAAAATTAGTTTTGGCCTCGTTGTAAGTCTTACAAGGACGCCAAAACCAGTTTAGACGCCATTGTAAGACTTCCCGAGGCGCCAAAAACATTTTTGACGCCTCGGGAAGACTTACATGGGTGGCCAAAACTAATTTTGGCGCCTCCGTAAGTCTTACAACGACGCCAAAACTCCAATGATTCCCACATTTTCTCCCGTTTTGACGGCTGCGAGGCGTTTTTTTCCAGATTTTTGGCTGTTTCGATGGCAATTCAGGTGAGGTCCGCCCTTACCATGCGTTTCCCCCGCTCCGCTTTGAGGGACCGGCTACGATCGTTTTGAAAAAGCCGCCCAAGGGCATCGCGTCGGGCGCATCTCAGTTTTTTGCAGAACACATGAACTGGCACCGGGACGGTGCCCGAACTCGCAGGCGGGACGCCTACGCTACCCACGTAGCGTAGCCGTCTCGGCTTGCGAGTTCATCGTGCGTCCCGCCTGGTGTTCATGAATTAAAACGACACGCTTCCGGGTGTGCTGATAGAAGTTGCCGGGAGCGAACTAAATCTCATTGGTAGCAGCCGACGTCAGGAGGCTCTAACATCTTTTTTCGCGCGCGACCGGGAGATTGGAGCCTCCTCACGTCGGCTGCTACGAGTTGTTGGCTCCTTCGGCCACTGATCACGTTTAGGGACTATAGCGATTACCAAAAGTAATTTCCGAAAAGAATGGATTCAGAGAAATTATTGGCTCGCCCTGATACGAATTCCAAAGTTATTCATCAGACTGGGGAGCGATCCCTCAAGATCGCTCAATCCAGTATGGTGAATAACTTTGCCGCCGGGCATACTGGCGACGATTCGGCCACACTGG
>JACDHS010000112.1 GCA_013820875.1 Verrucomicrobiota bacterium
CGCGAGATTATCAAGCGGGCCTGCAAAATCTGAACGCCGCAATATTGCCGTACCCGCTGCGGCTGACTCTTCGAGCACAGCCGCGCTCCGTTTTTTAAGCCATCTCACCCGGAAAAAATCACACCCAATCCCCCCATATGGCAAAAACTACCTCTGGTAAGTGCGCGTGGGATGTGTAGGCTGGGGCCTTGCCTGCATCGCTACGATGCGATGCCAGTCGGAATGGGTGGGGAAGGACAAGATGAATGGCGCGAACGAAAAAACTTCTTTTAAGGTCGGAGGTTACATTTTTGCTCTCGGCATGGTCATGGCAGCGTTGTTCCTGCGATGGCTCGTCGATCCGATTTTTGGGAATCAGCTTCCATTCTGGACCTTCTGGCTTGCGATAGGCGTGGTGGTTTGGCGGACAGGACTCGGGCCGGCACTGGTGGCGACCGTGCTGGGTTTGGTTGTCGGCGCTTATTTTTTTGTTGCACCCAGAAACGCTCTGACGCTCTTCGGCACTTTCAATCTCGCGATCTTTGGAGCCTACGTGACAGTGAGCGCCACCCTCTGCGCGCTCGGGGTGGTGATGCGTTCGGCGCAACGGCGCAGCGAATTGCAGTACCGCAAAATACTCGCGCAGAAGGAATCTATGGAGCACGAAGCCCGTGAGCGGGAACAGAGTGAAACCCTTCTCCGCATCGTGCTGGATACACTTCCCGTCGGTGTCTGGATCCTCAATGCTCAAGGCCTGATCGTGGGAGGCAATCCGGCAGGCCGGGAAATTTGGGGAGGGGCCAAGTATGTTGGCGTGGAGGGATTTGGCGAATATAAAGGATGGTGGACGGACACAGGCAAGCAAATCGAACCGCAGGAGTGGTCAGCCGCGCGCGCCATTACCAAAGGCGAAACATCGCTCAACGAGGAAATTGAAATCGAAGCCTTCGATGGCACGCGGAAGATTATTCTCAATGCAGCGGTGCCGCTTCGCGACAGTAAAGGCGGGATCACTGGCGCGATTCTGCTCAACCAGGACATCACCGGGCGCAAACGAAGCGAAACAGGTCTGGCGCGGCAAAATTACCGTATCGCCCTGCTGCACGAAGCCGCCGCGCACCTGCTTTCCAGCGAAGGTCAATTGGAGGACATTGCGGGTCTGTACCAGCGAGTCGCGGACTTTTCCCAGGCAGACGCCTTTTTTGAATATGCGACAGACGCGAGCGGCCAGAATTTGGATCTTCAACTCGCCGGCGGCATATCGGAAGAATCAAGAGAGCGCCTCCGTCACCTGGCATTTGCACAATGCATTTGCCACGCAATGCCCGAACAGCGCCGGGCGGTCCTTGTCTGCAATATTCAAGAGTCCGATGATCCCGCGGTTCAGGTTGTCAAAAGTTTGGGCATCCGCGCCTACAGTTGCCATCCGTTGCAGGCTGGAGATCGGCTCCTTGGAACACTCGCCTTTGCGAGCCGTCAGCGGGATGCATTCGGTCCAGAGGATCAGGATTTCTTTCAGACAGTGGCTCGTTATGTCGCCGTTGCGAGAGAGCGCGCCCGCTTAATGGCAGAACTGCGGCGTCATACCGAACAGTTGGAGGAGCTGGTTGCCGAGCGCACCGCGCGTCTGCACACGATCGTGGAAACGGCCGCGGACGGCATCATAACGATCGATGAGTATGGAACAATCGAGACGGTGAATCCGGCCGCTGAAAGAATCTTTGGTTACACCACCCGGGAGATGGTGGGGCAAAACGTAAAAATGCTCATGCCGGAACCGGATCACGGCAAACACGATGATTACCTGGCCCATTATCGCGAGACGGGGGAACGCAGGATTATCGGTCATGGCCGGGAAGTCGAGGGCAAGCGCAAGGATGGCAGCATCTTTCCCCTGGACCTGGCGGTGAGCGAAAGCTGGATTGGCGCGCGACGTTTTTTCACCGGCCTGCTGCGCGACATCAGCCAGCGCAAAGAAACCGAGAAGCGTTTGCGCGATGCGACGGAGGAACTGGAGCAATTCTCCTACAGCATTATCCATGACATGCGCGCCCCATTGCGCGCCATGGTGGGATTCGGAAATATCTTGAATGAAGAGCACACCAGCCATCTTGATGAAGAGGGGCGGGATTACCTTCGCCGGATCATTACCTCCGCGCAACGAATGGATCACCTGATCCTCGATGCGCTAAGTTACAGCAAGGTCTTACGGGAGGGATTGCCCCTCGATACCATTGACGCAGGAACGTTGCTTCAAGAAATGGTCGAATCCTATCCGCAATTTCAGCCGCCCCGGACTGAAATTGATATGGCCAAAGAATTCCCGCGTGTCACCGCGAACTACGCGGGCCTGACACAATGCTTCTCTAATCTCCTCAATAACGCGATCAAGTTCGGCAAACCCCACCAGACACCCCGCGTGCGTATATGGGCGGAAAAGCAGGAGGAATTCGTGCGGTTCTGGTTTGAAGATAATGGAATCGGAATCGCTCCCGAGCATCAGCATCGGATTTTTGGCATGTATCAACGGCTGAATGCAGAGTCTGAAGGCACCGGCATTGGTCTCGCCCTGGTGCGTAAAGTGGTCGAGCGAATGAATGGCACCGTTGGCGTCGAATCAAAGCTGGGTGAAGGCAGCCGATTCTGGGTGGAACTTCCGATTGCCGAAAACGACGAGCAAAGAAATCCAAGTATCCAAGCGCGAGATGGCTCTCATCAAACTGCCAAGGTTCAGCGCATGACTCCAGCCCCCCAGGTGGGTGTGATCTTAAACGACTGAAAAAGGTGGAGTCCGACCCTTCCTCCAAGGGAGGGAAACAATCAAGGGTGAAACCTGATCCTGGCTCTTCAAGGAACCGATTTCATGGCAACGCCATTGATGCGGCGGGTCAAGCGTTGCTGTTCTTCAATGCTGATAATCCCGGTTTGCACCTTGGCCCATGCTTCATCGCGCAGGGAACGCCAGCCATATTCGGACGCCAGTTCGCGTAAGTGCCCCGCCTTGACTCCGGGATTGATGGCATCGGCCAAGGCATCGTTCACAACAAAAAACTCATAAAGCGCCACTCGTCCGCGATAACCGTTCTTGTTGCACTCGATGCATCCTGTCCCTTTGAACGCTTTCACCTCGGTAAGCGGGATGCCCAATGTCCGCGCCATTTCTTGCCGAATGGTTTCCGGGATCTCTGTGTCCTCCACCAGGCAATGCCGACAGATGCGGCGGGCCAACCGTTGGGCAATGCTGCAAACCAGCGATGAACCAATGAGAAACGAATCGATCTTCATTTCCAACAACCGGGTGACAGCGCTGATGCTGTCGTTCGTGTGCAGGGTTGCAAAGACGAGATGCCCGGTTTGCGCCGCGCGAATGGCAATCTCCGCCGTTTCGGCATCCCTGATTTCGCCAACGAGAATGATGTCCGGGTCATGACGAAGTATGGACCGGATCGCACTGGAAAAAGTCAGGCCGATGTCATCGCGCACCTGTATTTGGGTGGCTCCCTCCAGTTGGTATTCAACCGGATCTTCGATGGTCAGAATCTTTCGTGACTCATCATTCGCATGCGTCAGCGCGGCGTAGAGAGTCGTTGTTTTTCCGCTGCCCGTTGGACCTGTCAAAAGAATCAAACCTTGTGGCAGACGAATCATTTCCTCAAACAACGCTTCGTGTTCCGCCTCCATGCCCAGTTGGTTCACATCCAGAAACAAGTTTTGCCGTCCCAGAATCCGCAGACAAACTGCTTCCCCATGTTTGGTGGGAATAACGGAAACACGTAAATCGTATTCTTCTCCGTTGGTCTTCATGGCGATGTGGCCATCGTGAGGCAGTCGCTTTTCGGCGATGTTCAACCCAGCCATGATTTTCAACCGGGAAACGATGGAGCCATAGAGTTGCCGCAAACCATCCGGCGCTGGCACTGTCTGCATGATGCCATCTATGCGATAGCGCAAGCGGACTGTGCTGAAGTAAGGCTCAATATGAATGTCCGTAGCTTGTAACCGCATCGCCTCGCTCAATAACTGGTCAACAAAGTCGATGATGCTCGGATCGACGATGGTTCCTTCATCGGTCGATTTAACATCGAAGAGAATCTCCTGGCTCGCATCATCCTTCGAACGACCTTCCCTCAATTTCTGGATGGTCGCAGCGCCAAGCCCGAAATGTTTCTTGATCACTGCATGAAGGCAACTGGGAGTGGTTAAAACAATTTTGAGGCGTTTGCCCAATTGTAATCGCAGGTTCCCTTGTTCCAATGGTTGCAGCGGTTCCGAAAGCGCGAGCGTGAGCAGATCATTCTCGAGGGAGAGCGGAAACATCCGGTAATGAAAAATCATTTTTACCGGAACAGCTTCGAGCACATTTTTGGCAGGAGCACTGTTGCTGATGTCCACGAATGACAGGTGGTTCAACTCCGCAAGCGCCTGGTAAACCAGTTCTTCCGAGGCGAAATTCAAATCAACGACTGCACGATGCTGCGCGAGTTGCAGTCGTTCCTGTCGGCGTCGGACCAATTCCAACTGCTTCTCGGTAATGTGACCCTGTTTGACTAACAGGTCGCCTGTGTCTGGACGGGATGTGGTGCTTTCCATGTCTTAAGTTCTGCAAGGATACATCGAGCAAAGGTCGTGATGCAAATCAGGGGAACACTTCGGTTCTCTCCTGCTGACGGTTTATTGCTCCTGGATCTCGAGCGTTTTCTCGCGATTGAACTCAAGGATGGTGGTTTCAGCAGCGCGATTCGTCAATGTCAGCTTCTGCCATGAGATTTCGGCTATCGCCCAGTCATCCAGGACGGAGCCACCGGGCGGCAGGACAAACAGTTCGTTCTCTAATCTCACGAACGCCTGGTTACTTCCTTCCGCCGTTTTGTAAACTCCCTGGTAAAGGAGAACGAATTTCTTGAACACGGGAGCTGGGGGCGTTGGGGGCGCAGGCTCAGGGACCGGCTCAACCACCGGAAGAGGTGTTGGAACAGGCGGAGCCGGTTTGAAGTGCAGGGTGAAGAAAGGGTGACTTCCATTCACAAGGGGCAGCACCGGAGACTGCGTCAAGTCGGAAGAAAGCTGTTCGATCCTATTTACAGGGACGATTCGATCTACTGGGTCTGGTTTTTCATTTAATGCAGGCAACGGCACCGAATTGTCATCGAAAGTCATTGCGACCAAAGTGAGCAAGAATCCCGCAGCCAGGAGCAAGCCAATGGCGAACCAGCGCTTGCTGGCGGTCTGGTTGAACATGGAAGGAGAAGACTTCATCTCTATTGGATATTCTCCCTGTAGATGAACCCGCACACTCTCAAGTCAAGGTGTGCTTCGTCTGGATTCTCCGGTGAGTTCTTGCGCAGCACGATCCGGTCAATGAAGAGAGCTGAACTGGCGGGTGCTACCGCAGACAAATCAGCCGCTTCCTTTTCGCCACCGCCATGGGGCAGAGCTGCCAACAGTTTCGTAATCGATTCCATTGATCCAACCAACTCCACGTGCAGCGGAATCTCATATAGGAAAACGGGAGCATTGGTAGCTGATCGAGCATGCGGAACAAGCGAAGGCAATTGGATGCTCTGAATCACCGAAACTTTGCAATCAATGGCCGTTTCCAACACGCGATGGAGTAAAGCAAGCTGCCCCCATAAAAGTTCCGACTCTCCTCGATCGGCCTGGTACTCTGGAAAATGCGCAAAAACGACTGGCGCGATGGTGACATTGTTCTGTTGAGCCGACCGGCCCAATTCCTCGATGCGCAACAATTCTTCGATTTGAAAATCAACCAGTTGAAAAGGCTCGCGCATCTTGTGTCGCACCGACCTGTCGAGCGCCACCGCCGCTTCGACGGTTTCCCGCGCCTGCTGTATAGTCGCGACCGCCCCCTTCACCTCCTGCAGATTCTTCTCGATTTCAACTATATTGAGTTCCTGATCTCCATCGCTGCTGATGCGTGCCGCAGCGAGCTTCTGCCACGCCTCGCGCAGGGGTCGATCCAGTTGGGCAGATCTCTGATCCATTGGCCGGAAAACAACGAGGTAATACATCGCCAGGACCAATCCGGTCAGAATCAAAATGTTCTGTGCGCGTCGGCTTTGCCTGGAACTTAACATGAGCGTTTGGTCCTCATTTGGTGGTTGCGGTCCCTTTCGTTCCGCGCACCAGCGGTGGTGTCGAATTGGTCGCGGCAGGTTTCTCCTCAAGAGGGACCGGGGCAAAATCAGAACTGACAAGTTCCAGGGAAAGGGCAAAGTGCCGGCCAGGCAGGATCACGTCGGTTTGAGCCATATCCCGCCGCAGATCGGACGGCAGGGTGTCAACATTGCTAAACATCGACGACTGTTTCAGTTCTCCCACCACCTGTCCCAATGTTTGGCGCATGGCCTCTCCCTCCTGGTTGATGCATAACTCAGCGATGAAACCACTGCGCTGAGGAAGCATGTTCGTAGTGCCATTGAATGCGGGGCGCTGATGCTGAAACAAATTCGTTGTCCGAGAGGCAAAGTAACTGGGCTGATCTGCGAACAGAACATACCAAAGATTACGATTGGTCCGGGATTGTTCCAGCAGGGACAAGGTCTTTAACGTATCCAGGGTTTGCTGCCCTTTCCTGAGCACGGGACGCAGGCGCTCGTAATTGTCCGTCAGGTTCCGGCGCAGTAAGGCCGTCTGCTCGGCTTTCTCCAGTGCCAGTTTCGCCTGTTCCATGAGCACCTCTTTGCGATTCGCAGCAGTGAACTTCTGCGCAGTGCCGAGGGCAAGAAGGATTATCGTGGCGATTAAGACCGCAAAGATTCCCGTCAACAGATGCTGATGAACACGCCGTTTCCCCCAGTCCTCCCGCAGCACTGCCGGCAGTAGAGAAGCGCTTTGTGCGACTGCTCCCAACGCCTGCAACGCGGCCCCGTAGGCAATGTTGAATTGGCGGGGCATCGTTTGGACGCCGGGGACATTGTCATCGGGCCAACGTTCGAAGGTTAACCCGCCATCCTCATTGAGGAATTCGATTAAACCAGGCTGCTCTGCCCCTCCGCCACTGAGAACAAGCCTGATGGATGACAGGGAGAGTTTTAGCTCCGGATTTTCGCTCAGCCACCCTTCGATGGCTCGTTTCAATTCATCTCGCCAGGCATCGACCACAGCAGCCAGTGCCTGGACCCGGGCGGACCCTGTCAGGAGATTCGTGGTTTGCTTAAGAGCTTCAGCCGCTTCCACGGAACAATTCCTGGTGGTAGCCAGCGTTTCGCTGAACAAGTTTCCGCCGATCGGAAAACTCGCCGCATGGACCGCCTGTCCTCCCACGCAGAGTGTGACCAGCGTCCCGCTGGCGCCGATGTCCGCAATGGCCACATGCCCCGACGGATTGGTTGTTGCCTGGTAGGCTGTCGCGAGCACGTTGGCCGGGGCAACCACTTCACAGACATCTTCTTTCAGCAAAGATAATCGCGTGATCTGCTCCAGGATATCGTTCTCTTTGCATAACGTGACAAGAAACGCATTCTGATGTCTGCCGAATGGCTGAAGGCGGGCGAAGTCGTAAACCACGGGGCTGTCCCGCAAGTCCCGATTCTTGTGGGTTTCCGCTTCGATCATCTGCTTCACCGCTTTTGATCCGTCGGTGAGATCCAGAATGTTTGAGAGCGGAAGATTCTGGGGAAGCGCCAACGCTACGGGATGATCGCCCATGTCCTGTAAAATCGCCGCCAGCGCCGGACCAATCTCTTCCGCGGACAACAATCCTTCATCGCGCAGGTTGATCGATTCCTGGCGCAGAACGCGGACCGATTTCCCAAATCTTTCCGCCAGGATGATTTTTATCGCATGACTGCCTGCATCGATCGCGATCAGGCGACGACTCGGCAGGAGCGGCAAGCCCATTACATACGGAAACTGGAAGACAGCAGCCACGGGTTATCGAGTCGGTTCGGTATCTTCGTAAACCAGGAATTCACCGGTATCAGCAAGCAACGTTGCAGTGACAAAAATAAGAAGGTAACGCGGTCTATCCACCTCTGTCCGTTTACGGAACGCCGCTCCCAGAATCGGAATTCTGCTCAGGATGGGAATGGAATCCACAAACGTGCGCTGCTCCCGTTCCAGCACTCCGCCCATCACCACCGTCTGCCCTGACCGCACTGCCATGCGCGTGGCCAGCGATTGTGTGCGGGACTCTGGCAATTTGATATCGAAGGAACTGACAACTCGACCGGCGTCATCGAAATCCGAAACCGTTGCGAACGTGACCAGTCTCACATCCTGGTTCACCTCTGGATGCAGTCCGAGCAAGATGGTCTGACCATCATTTCCGATGCTTGCCATCACATCGAGGGAAACTCCGGAAGTGATCTTTGTCGGCTTCCCGGAAGGGACGAGAGTGGAACTGGAACGACGTTCGAGAATCGTTTGCTTCACCTGGTACTCTTCGTAGTAGTATTGGATCTTTCCGTCGCTGATACGCGCGGGCAGATTGTTCAGGACCGTGAGACGCGGCGCGCTCAGCGTCTGACTTTCCCCGCTTTGCTCGAGAGCCGTCAGCGTTGCCGTTAACTCTCCCTGATCGAAAACATTGGTAAGGGCCGTGAAAGATTTTTGAAAGCCGAGTCCGGCAGCGCCCGCTTCTGCTCCCAGGCCGGTAAAGTCCTGAGGCACTCGCCCGGCCCCCAACTGCCCTCGATCTGTTTCCCAGGAAGCTCCTAATTGTAAAAAGGCAGCTTCTGTCACGGTGATGAAGCGTGCTTCGATCAACACCTGCTGAATGGGCCGGTCGAATTCATGAATGATCTTTTCCGCAACCTCCAATTGCTCGTGCGTTCCCGTCGCGACAATCAGGTTGCGCTCGTAATCGATCATGAACTTCGATCCCTTGAAAAACTCCTTGAACGCCTGAGCCACTGCGGGATTGGTGGAGGCATTGTCATTAACGAAACGTTCGATCTTTTGATTCTCGACCGTCGTGGTCACGGCCGGTGTTGACGTAATGATTCGATTCACTTCAGTCGGAGCAAACTGCGCGGGGAGGATAAACCCTTTGCGGAGCCGATAAAACCGTGTTTCCTCAAGCAATCGCTTGGGATCGTTTGCATCCACAATCCAAATCAGATCGTCTCCCACCTGAAACTGGACATCAAGGTTACGTGAGACGTAGCGGAGGAACTCGGAGAGCTTCACCTTGTCCATGTTAACGCTGAGAGTCTGCTTGAATGCCGCCAGCGATTTGTCCGCCACAAAGTTAATGCCTTCCGCCTGGCCAATGTTAAAGATGATCGCTTCAAGCGAAACGTTATCCAGATGCACCGAAATATCTTTGCTGAGAACTTTGGCCATCCTCCCTTCCGGCGCCTCCAGATCAAACAACAAACCTTTTTCATACCGTGTCCGGTTAAACGATTCGGGCACGTAGGGGGTTGCCTGGATTTCACCGATCGCGCGCCGGACATCGTGGCGAGGCGGCAGTCCCCGGTTTTTGTTCTCAAGCAATAAGCCGGGCAAGGTCGGGTTGAAAACCGATTGTTTCGAATCGACCGCCCTGATGCGATCTTCCAACGCCTTGTCGCGTTGTGCCTGGCGTTGCGTGGAAACCCATTCTGCTGTCCGCCTGATTGACGCATCGTTTGGATCCTGTTCCTGCAGCAGGTCAGCCTTCTGCTGCGCTTCCTCCCATTTACCAGCGGAAGCGAGGCTTAAGACTGCTTTGATTTCTGTGTCGTAATGCGAGCTGACCTTGGGAGAGAAAAGATTGTCCGCGGTGGTCGTCGGTTGCTTCGGCGCAGGATCCACTCGTGGTGGCGGTTTCACCTGGGTGGAGGTTCTTCGCGCCTCCGCCTTCGGCTTCGGAGGAGGAATCTCGCGTTTCGGTGCTGTGCCATTGTTTGAACTGGCACAACTGGTGACCAGCAGCAGCACGATTAGATATGGGATAATTTTCAACACAGCAAAGACAGCTCTATCGACGTTTTCGCCCGAAGACGAATTCAGGTTATATACTGTAAGGAAGAAACGCAGACTGCAACCCCGCGCTGGGAAAATGTGGAGAAACCTGCTGGCGGTGAGCAGGTTCCAACCCTCACTTCTGAGAAACGGACATTTGCTGCGGCGAAACAAACCCACGCAAACACACTGAACTCTTGCGAACAATTGAGCCCTAGCTAGAGTTTCTGTCGGCAAGATGCCGACGCCACATTGGAGATTTTCCCGCGATTCACATTTCACCGGATAAGTTGACATAACCCGCCTCAAAGAATCCCTTATACCTAATAAGCTGCATTGACGTTGAAACGTTCTGACCATTAGATTCGCTGAAAATGTAGAAGCAATTGCTTCGTTGCATTAGAAAATGAATATCGCTACTCGCCTCTTCAACTCATCGCTCGGCATGAAATATCTCATGTCGATTACCGGCTTCGGGTTGGCCGGTTTTGTCATCGCCCACTTGATTGGGAACTTACAAATCTTTCTCGGCAAAGATGTTATCAACCGTTACGGCCATTTCCTGCAATCCAATCTGGAACTGATCTGGCCGGCGCGAATCGCCCTCCTGGCTATGGTGATTTTGCACATCTGGGCGGCAATCAGGCTTTCAGCCCTGAATAGAGCCGCGCGCCCGGTCTCTTACAAGAAATGGAGCCCAACCGCCGCCAGCTACGCCTCCCGCACGATGTTAATGAGCGGGTTGATTGTTTTCTTCTTCATTATTTATCACCTGCTCCATTTCACGGTGCAGGTGGAGGCGATTAATTTGACTGGCCAAAATTTCGTCACTTTTTCCGAACCGCTCCCGGACGGCAGCACTCGTCACGATGTTTTCAGAATGATGGTCGCGGGATTTTCTAACCCGATCGTTTCCATTTTCTACATCATCGCCATGGCGCTGCTGGCGTTGCATCTGAGCCACGGGCTGCAAGCGATGTTCTTTTCGCTTGGTTGGAAGAAGCGTTCCTACGCCGGGCTGCTCGATGGCGCTGCCAAGGCCGTCGCAATTTTCATTTTTATCGGTTATGTCTCGATTCCAATTGCAATCCTGTTTTTCAAATATGGAAAGGAGGCGTTGAACTAATATGGCCATTCTGAATTCAAATATCCCGTCCGGCCCAGTCGCGCAAAAGTGGGAGAAACACAAGTTCGACATGAAACTCGTCAATCCCGCGAACAAGCGGAAGTTTGACGTGATCGTCGTCGGCAGCGGTTTGGCCGGAGCCTCGGCAGCAGCGACCATGGCTGAGCTCGGTTACAACGTAAAATGCTTCTGTTTCCAGGACAGTCCGCGTCGCGCCCACAGCATTGCGGCGCAAGGCGGCATTAATGCGGCGAAGAATTACCAGAACGATGGCGATTCGATTTACCGCCTGTTCTACGACACCATCAAAGGTGGCGATTTCCGCGCTCGCGAAGCCAATGTTTATCGTTTGGCGCAGGTCAGCGTGAACATTATCGATCAATGCGCCGCGCAGGGTGTTCCTTTTGCCCGCGAATATGGTGGGTTACTCTCGAATCGTTCTTTCGGCGGCGCGCAGGTTTCCCGCACATTTTACGCGCGTGGCCAAACCGGGCAGCAGCTATTGATCGGCGCTTACCAGGCGTTGGAACGGCAGATCGGCCTGGGCAAGGTGAAGATGTATTCACGCACGGAGATGCTGGAACTGGTCCTGATCGATGGCCATGCCAAAGGCATCATCGTCCGAGACCTGGTGACCGGAGCGATTTCCACTCACGCTGGCGATGCAGTCGTGCTGGCCACTGGCGGTTATGGAAACGTTTTTTATCTCTCGACAAATGCAAAGGGTTGCAACGTCACCGCCACATGGCGCGCCTATAAAAAAGGGGCGTGCTTCGCGAATCCTTGTTACACACAGATTCATCCGACTTGTATTCCCGTGTCAGGCGAACATCAGTCGAAACTGACGCTGATGTCGGAATCGCTCCGCAACGACGGACGTGTCTGGATTCCAAAGCGCAAAGAAGATTGCCGCAAGGTTCCGCATGAAATTCCAGAAGAAGCGCGGGATTATATCCTTGAGCGAAAGTATCCAAGCTACGGCAATCTTGCTCCGCGAGATATTTCTTCTCGCGCCGCCAAAGAGGCCTGCGATGAAGGTCGCGGCGTCGGTCCGAGCGGGTTGGGTGTTTACCTCGATTTCGCGGATGCGATCAAGCGCCTCGGTGAGAATGTTATCCGTGAACGTTACGCCAATCTTTTCGACATGTATGAAAAGATCACCGGCGAAAACGCTTATAAATTGCCGATGCGCATTTATCCAGCGGTCCATTACACGATGGGCGGCAGTTGGGTGGATTACAACCTGATGAGCAACGTTCCCGGCCTGTTTGTGCTCGGTGAAGCAAACTTTTCAGATCACGGCGCCAACCGGTTGGGTGCCAGTGCGCTCATGCAAGGTTTGGCGGATGGTTATTTCGTGCTGCCCTATACAATCGGAAATTATTTCGCGAGCGCGAAACAGCCGAAGCCGAAAGCCGACCATCCAGAGTTCAAGAAAGCATTGGATGATGTCCAGGCCCGCACCAAGCGTCTGCTTTCGATCAAAGGCAAACGCACGGTCAATTCGTTCCACAAAGAACTCGGCAAAATCATGTGGGAAAAGTGCGGCATGGCCCGTAGCGAGCAGAGTTTAAAGGAAGCGTTGAAACTGATCCCGGCCCTGCGCGAAGAGTTCTATAAAAATGTGAACGTCGCCGGGTCCGAAGGTGAATTTAATCAAAACCTGGAACACGCCGGGCGCCTTGCAGATTTCTTTGAATTCGGTGAACTCCTTTGCCACGACGCCCTGCACCGCAATGAATCCTGCGGCGGCCATTTCCGTGTCGAATATCAGACCGAAGACGGCGAGGCCAAACGCAACGACGAGGATTATGCCTACGTTGCCGCCTGGGAATACGCCGGTGAAGGCAAACCACCGATCTTAAACAAAGAACCGCTCGTGTACGAAGAAATTCACATGAGCACCCGTAGTTACAAGTAATTGACGATTTGCGATTGACGATTGACGCGTCTGCGACTTTGCGATGACACCAGAACAATTAAAAGTGCGCACCAAGAGTTACGCATTACGGATTTTGAAGGTGGTGCAGGCGCTTCCTGAGAATCGAGAGTGCAACATCTTTGGTTCGCAACTGTTACGGGCGGGCACGTCGGTCGGCGCAAATTACCGCGCGGTATGCCGCGCGAAATCACCGGCAGATTTTTTACATAAACTACGAATCGTTGAAGAAAAGTGTGATGAAACACTTTTCTGGATGGAAATGCTCGTCGAAGGAGATTTGGTCAAAGAATCGCGATTGAAGGAATTGATGTCCGAAGGAAACGAAATTCTTTCAATCATCGTCTCATCCGCGAAAACCATCCGCTCTTCAAGCGGCGCGTCAATCGTAAATCGCAAATCGTAAATCAAAATGAACCTTATACTCGAAGTTTGGCGCCAGAAGAATGCGAATGACACCGGCAGCTTTGTCACTTACGAAGCCAAAGACATCATTCCAGACATGTCCTTTTTGGAGATGTTGGATGTTGTCAATGAAGACCTGATCGCGCGCGGCGAACAACCCATTGCATTTGATTCCGATTGTCGCGAAGGGATTTGTGGCACCTGCTCGATGGTCATCAACGGCATTGCCCATGGTGGTTTGCGCGGCACGACAGCCTGCCAACTCCACATGCGCCATTTTAGCGACGGCGATACCATTACAGTTGAGCCATGGCGCGCCTCGGCGTTTCCAGTGATTCGCGATCTGGTTACGGACCGCGACGCTTTCGATCGCATCATCCAGGCGGGCGGTTTCGTTTCTGTAAATACAGGCGGAACACCGGATGCCAATGCCCTTCCGATTCCCAAAACAGATGCCGACGAAGCGATGGATGCTGCTGCCTGCATTGGCTGCGGTGCTTGTGTGGCCGCCTGCAAGAATGCATCGGCAATGCTGTTCGTGTCCGCCAAAGTTTCACATCTGGCACTTCTCCCGCAAGGCAAACCCGAAGCGGAACGCCGCGTATTGAACATGGTCAAGCAGATGAGCATTGAAGGTTTCGGTAGTTGCACCGTCACCGGTTCATGCGAGGCAGTTTGCCCGAAAGAGATCAGCATTGATTTTATTGCCAGGATGAACCGGGAGTATGGCAAAGCTATCCTGAAGAACAGGACTGACAGCAAAGAAGGCGCGTAACCCGGTGGGTTCTGCAAGCGGAGGTCCGTTTGTGCAAACGCACCCCTTCCCGTTTAAAATCATACCCGCCCAAGTGCGCACTCATTTGAGCCATTGTTTTCTTTGCAGTTTCCTGCTATGTCATGAACCATGACACGTTATTTCTGGATTCTGGGATTATTGCTTACTTTTTCTAGCAATGGTTTTGCTCAAAGGTGGACGACGGACGTTTACGCCGCATTGAAACAAGCCCAGGCCCAGGACAAAGGGATTCTTATCAACTTCACCGGGTCTGATTGGTGCGGCTGGTGCATCAAGTTAAAGAGCGAAGTTTTCGATCAACCGGACTTCCAGAAGTTCGCAGCCAGCAATCTGATCCTTGTCGAAGTCGATTTCCCACGCAAAAAAGCGCTACCCGCGGAGTTGAAAGCAGCGAATAAAAAGCTGGCGGAAAATTATAAAATTACCGGCTACCCCACGATTTTGCTCCTCGATAAATACGGACGTATCCGGAAAAAGAGCGGCTACAAAGCAGGAGGACCGCAGAACTACATCAATTTCCTGACCGAGGCCCCCGACATCAACTGGCGAAACAAAGGCGGCACTACTCCTGCTCAACCGAACAAACCAGAAACCACTCCCAAACCTTAGAATCGTTCACAGAACCCGAATGAAATGAAACATCTGCTCATACTCAGTTTAACTCTTCTCTTCTCGATCCCATTTGGAGCACAGGCGCAATGGTTTACTGATTACAATGCGGCACTAAAGAAGGCCCAGGCCGAAAATAAATCGGTTTTGATCAACTTCACTGGCTCGGATTGGTGCCCTCCCTGCATGCGGCTGAAAGCAGAGGTCTTCGATAAATATGAGTTCAAAAAGTATGCGCACGATAACCTCATCCTTCTCGAAATTGATTTCCCAAGAAGGATCGATCAACCACCCGGCGTTCGTGCGGCAAACCAAAAACTTTCCAAGCAGTTCGGTGTAACAGGCTATCCCTCTGTGTTCCTGGTGGACAACGGCGGAAACCAACTGTTGAAGACCGGATACACTCCGGGCGGTCCCAAAGCCTTCCTTGCCAGGCTCCAGAACACTTCCCCTGCCGAAACTGCTCGTCCAACTCCACAGCCCGCAGCTAAACCGAGCGCGCCAAAAAAACAGGAAACGCCCGCCTATGCCGTGGCTCCTGTGGTCATTCGCTACGACAATCTTGCATTGAAAGGCATATCCGGCGGTCGCACTAAGATGGCTTTGATCAACAACCAGAGTTTAGCAGCAGGTGAAAAGGGAAAGGTCAAAGTAGGCGACAAGAGCCTGGATGTTCTGGTCACGGAGATTCGCGAAACGTCGGTTCTCATACAGATCGAGGGGGAACCAGAGCCGAGAGAGTTAGTCATGAAAGCCGGGGTGGATTTGAGCAAGGAGTAAGGGCAAAACAGACTACTCAATCATCCCGCGTTTCCGCAGCAACGCTTCCATCGCTTTATCCATGGCAAAATCGGCCAGCGGCTTCGTGACCTCATCCAGGTTCGCGTTGGCTTCCTTTAACTTGCGCGGATCGCCGGTTTTCGTTTTCGGTTCTTCCGCTTCCAATACCTTTTCCACGGCTTCAATCGCGGCTTCGAGCTGAGTTTTGTATTCCGGATCCAGCTCTGAAGCAAATTCAGCCATTGTTTTGCGTGTTGCTGAAATGTTTCCGCCCGCTTTGATCTTCTCTTCGATCCATTGCCGCGCGCGCAGGTCGTCGAAAGCGTGTTCGACGGATTCCTCAACCATCTTTTGAACGTCCGCGTCGTCCACATCCACAGCCGATTTCATCTGCACGATTTTTTGCGTGCCCGTTTTGATGTCGCGTGCCAACGCGTGCAAAATTCCATTCGCATCGATTTCAAATTGAACACCCACGCGGGGCACTCCTTTGGGTGCGGGTTCAAATTCCAATTCAAATCTTCCAAGGCTCCAATTGTCTTTGGCGCGTTCCCGTTCTCCCTGCAGCACGTGAATCAACATGCTTTTCTGGTTATCCACCGCCGTCGTGAACATCTCACCCGCTTTCACTGGAATGGTGGTGTTCCGCGGAATAATCACATTCATCAATCCCCCAAACGTTTCGATCCCGAGCGAGAGCGGAGTAATATCGAGCAACAGCAAATGCTTGAAACCGCCGGAAAGAATTTCCGCCTGGATGGCAGCCCCAAGAGCAACGGCTTCATCCGGGTTCTGCGACGTATTAAGTTGCGGGCCTTTTGCCTTGTGGTATTCCTCGCCCAGTCGAACCTCGCCGCGCGTCTCTGTAAATTCCGCGCACCCGAACCATTCTGAAACAAGCTGGCGCACCAGCGGCATGCGTGTTTGCCCGCCCACCAGGATAACCTGATCCAGATCTTTCGCTTCGAGTTTTGCATCCGACAACGAACGCAAGCAATGCGGGCGGGTCCGTAAAATGATTTCGCGCGTAAGGTTCTCCAGTTCAGCGCGAGTCAATTTGCAACTGAACGAAAACTCCGGCGTCAGGAATGGCAGCGCAATCTCGACTTCGTTTTCGGATGAAAGTTTTATCTTGGCGTGCTCAGCCGCTTCCCTGATCCGCGAAAGAAGGGCGAGCACGGTGGCATCGTTGGTTTGCTTGATGACTGAATCTATTTCCCTCGATGCAACCATGTAACCGTTCAACGATTCAACATTAGGCGCGATCTTCTCGATTAAGAAATCAACGATGCTTTTATCAAGGTCATCGCCGCCAAGTCGGGTATTCCCATGAGTGGCCAGCACTTGGAAGACGCCGTTGTGCAGTTCTAAAATGGAGAGATCAAAGGTTCCGCCACCCAGATCGTAAACGGCGATTTTCGTTTTCTCTTTCAGTTTGTCCAGGCCGTAGGCCAGGGCCGCCGCAGTCGGCTCGTTCACAATGCGTTCCACAGTGAAACCCGCCAGTTCGCCAGCCGCCTTGGTGGCGTTGCGTTGAGCGTCATTGAAATAGGCGGGCACAGTAATGACGGCGCGTGTTACAGGTTCGCCAAAATAATTTTCCGCATCGCGCTTCAACTTCTTGAGCACTTCAGCGGAAACATCTTCGGGCGTTAATGAGCGGTCATGGATATCGATGGTCACCGGTCCGCCGCCTTCTCCACGCACCGGGTAGGTCACCAGCATTTCTTCGCGCGGAATGTCCGCCCCGCGGCGGCCCATGAATCGTTTGGCGGAATAAACGGTCTCCTGCGGTTTAATCAGGCGAACACGATTCGCCTTATGCCCGACCACCGGTTCTTCTTTTTCAGGAAAGTGAACCACGGAAGGCGTCAGGCGATTCCCCTCAGCATCCGCGATGACAAACGGGATGCCGGAATCCACTGTTGCGACCGCTGAATTTGTTGTTCCCAAATCAATACCAACGATTCTACTCATTGCCTTAATGCTGCCATCGGGCTGCGCAGGCGCAAAAGAAAAATGAAAAGCTCTTTGCGGAATCCAAAAATCGCGCTATCTCGCAGTGATGAAGTGCATCGTCACGGCGGGCCCAACCTACGAAGAACTGGACGAAGTTCGGCGGCTTACGAATTTTTCCACCGGCAAGCTCGGTTCTTTACTGGCGAATTTCCTGGTCGAAAAAGGTCATTCGGTGACCTTGCTCTACGGGCATTACTCCACTCATCAAGGCGAACAAAAAGCCCACGAACTCCATAAATTCACCACGACTGCCAATTTGCGCGATCGTTTGCTCTCACTGTCGAAGCAGCGGGTGGATGCCATTTTCCATGCGGCTGCCGTCAGCGATTTCGGTTTCGGCAAGGTTTTCTCACAGAATGCCGCGGGAGAACTCACAGAACTGCGCGAACAGAAAATTTCGACACGGAGCGGTTCCCTTCTCGCGGAACTTGTTCCCACACCAAAAATCATTTCCGAACTGCGCCCGCATTTTCCGGAGACCCAAATCGTCGGCTGGAAATATGAAGTGGACGGCGATCGACCGGCGGTGTTGCAGAAAGCCGGGCAGCAGATCCGGGAGAACCAGACAGATGCCTGTGTAGCCAACGGGCCGGCTTACGGATTTGGATTCGGCCTGGTGGATGCTAAAAGTGCTCACCAGCACTTTTCCGATACGAATCTGTTATTCAGCGCTCTGGAGGAAATCGTTCGTCGATGATTCTTTGCCACCGCAAGATTTCGAGCGCCGAGAGGCTGCGGAATCGCAAAACGCCTTTTTCCGAAGCCCCGACCGCACAACGGTCAACGACTCTCCAAGTTCTGCTTTCCCGCTGGGAGAAGGTACCCTGACGAACTGCCGCATGAGCGCTATGGACTGTGTTAAAAACAATTTGAGTTGTTCCCGTCTCTGTTTCACACTAGACGCACACTATGGGTGCACAATGGAAACAGGCTGGCCGCGAGGCTAATGCCGAAAAAAAAGGCAAGATCGTCGTCAAAATGGTGCGCGAAATCATGATCGCCGCCAAACTCGGTGGACCTGACCCCGACCTGAACGCCCGCCTGGCCGCCGCCGTCGAGAAAGCCAAACGAGCCTCTGTTTTCCGCGATACCATTGAGCGTGCCATCAAAAAGGGCGCTGGCATTGGCGACGACAAGGTCGAATACGAAACCGTTACTTACGAAGGTTTCGCTCCGCACAAAATCCCCGTGGTCGTCGAATGCCTCACCGACAATCGCAACCGCACCGCGCCTGAAATCCGGAAGCTTTTCAAAAGTGGCGCCCTCGGCCAACCGGGCGCCGTCGCATTTTTCTTCAATCACCTCGGCGTGGTGGAAGGGACTCATACCGATTGCAATCGCGATGCCGAAGGCGATGCCATTGAAGCTGGCGCCCAGGAAATCGAACCACTCGAAGCTGAAGAAACTCCCGAAGGCCAAAAAGGCGCCCGTTTTCTCACCGAGGCCAAAGATCTGGATGCCGTTTCCAAAGCATTGAAAGCTGCCGGATGGAATGTTACCGCCGCAGAAATCCGTTACGTCGCCAAAGAATTCCGTGAACTGAGCGAAACCGATCGCACGGAAGTCACCCAATTCCTCAATGACCTGGACGATCACGACGACGTTCACCGCGTTTACGCTGCGTTCAAATAGAACAATTGGCAGTCACAACCTGTGAAGCCCTCCGCGCATTGAGCAAGTCTCCCCCTGGCTCGCCGCACTTATTAAAATAGTGCAGGTCAATGCTACTATAGAGCCTGTCCGCAAAACGGATAATTCCAAAACCGGTGGGGTTTTCCTGTGTGAAAACCCTGACTTCTGCCTTCACAGCTCGTCGTAAGGTTTGGTGTGTGCGTGTTGTTGTTTAGAGATTTACGGACGGGTCAAAGTTGGCTTTGTTCCGCTTTGAAATGGCAACACGCACGCACCAGACTTCGAGAGGATTGTAGAAGGCAGAAGTCAGGGTTTTCACGCAGGAAAACCCCACCGA
>JACDHS010000113.1 GCA_013820875.1 Verrucomicrobiota bacterium
ATCGGCTCACGACGTTCCATCGGCTCACGACGTTCCATCGGCTCACGACGTTCCATTGGCTCGCGGCGTTCCGCTGGTCCACGACGTTCGGGTGATTGTTCGCGCGTTTCGGCCAGTTCACGAGGTTCTCTCGGATCGCGCGGTTCACGCGCTGCCGGTAATTCCCTCGGCCCACGAGGATCGCGACGGAAATTCTGTTGACGGGGACGACGGTCATCCCGTCGTTGAAATTGCTCTGGTGCCCGAACGGGACGTTCTTCCTGCAAACCTTCCTTACCGGGCGCAGTTTGTTCATTCGTCGCTGGAGTGACCGGAGCTCCGGTCCTAGGCTCACCCATCGGAGATGGCAAAGTTGCCGGTGCCGCACGTTCTACTGCTCGACGTTCGGCAGTCTGAGCAGGTTTTGAGAAAGCTTCCATGGATTGCTCGGGAGCAACCGGAGTTGCAGATTCGCTTTCTCCCTGCACAGCAGCAGGGGCTAAAACTTCATCTTTCGCAGGAAGCCCCCTACCACCTTTCGGCGGAAAGCGGCGCGGTTTCGCAGTGGCTCGCGGGCGCGGGGCGCGACGAGGCCGGGTTGAAGGAGATTTCGCGGAATCGGATTTTTCTATATTGTCATCAGGACTCATGCCCGTCCTCAAATTGCACGCTTACGCACGATTTGCAATGGCATTGTTCAGGCTGCCAGACCTGCGGGTGTGATTAAAAGTGGGTGAAGATTTCCGCCAGGTCTTGGACGAGACCGCTAATCTGCGCTAACGAACGCTAATCCAAGGATTTGCGGGGGAAAACAGCTTGGCAAACAACCACCTGATGTATTTCACGGAAGCGAAATTCCTGAATCGTCGTCATTTTTTTATTTCACGGAAGCGAAAGTCTCGAATCGTCGTCATTTTTATATTTCATGGAAGCGAAAGTCTCGAATCGTCGCAATTTTTTCATTTATCCGCAGTTTCAGAGCACATTTTTCCTCAAATACTCCAAAAGCCTGTCCGGGAAGGTATTTATACGCCGAATGACGCAGATTTCCACAGATTCAGATCTCCAACGGCCGGTTTTAGCGCCAGAGATAGGTAATGATCGGTGCCATGGCCAAACTCGGGAGATAATCAGCCAATCTTTCCTCCCGGCATTTGCCATCTCACTCCGACGGTTAGGAGAGATTCCCAACGGTTGGCGTAATGAAATCTCCGCAGGGGGATCAGAAAATCAGCAAGAGACTTCCTCCACCCTACCCATAGACCCTACATACCAGAGCCTGATTGTGAATCCGCCTCATAAGATTAATTCTAAAGCGCATCTGGATTGTTTATGTCTGCCACTAAATATCTTTGGAGAAAACGTCTGCCTGTGATCGTCGGGATTGTGGGCGGCAGCGGTGCGGGCAAGACATGGCTTGCAAACCAGTTAATCCGAAATTGCAGGAAAGAAGCATGCCTCATTTCACTCGACGATTTCTATCGTGATCGATCGCACCTTTCCCCTGCCCGGCGTCAGAAAATCAATTTCGATCATCCGCGCTGTATTGATTGGGCTCGCCTGGAAACGACTTTGAGAAGCTGTATTGTCGGAAAGCGCACCACGATGCCGAGCTATGATTTTGCAACCCATAGCCGCCGGGAGAAAGAAAAACCACTTTTGCCCAAACCACTGGTCCTGGTGGAGGGGCTTTGGCTTTTGCGCAGGCCATCCGTGCGACGCCTGTTCAGTTACACCATTTTTGTCGAATGCCCCGGTGAACTGCGTTTGCAACGCCGGTTACACCGAGATTGTGCAGAGCGTGGGCGCACCAAAGTCTCCGTTCGGGATCAATTCCGGAGTTGTGTCGCGCCGATGCATGAGCGCTTCGTTGCGCCACAACAGCGCTGGGCGGACCGCGTTTTCGACCATGCACCCAACCGTGACGAGATCAAGCAACTCGTCACCACAATGGAAAGTTTAATCAGTTAGATACCCCACTATGACCCCGACCGATCCAACTCAGCGTTTAACGAAACATCTCCTCCAATCTCAAACTTCACTGGGCAGGAGGAAGCTCAATGCATACCTTACCTGGAAGCGCGCCGCGTGGTGGTGGGCGATGTCAGGCGCGAGCCTTCTGAAACGCGGATTGGACATCTGCGGGAGCCTTGCCGCGCTGCTGATATTCTCACCGGTGTTCGCCATGATTGCCTTCTTGATCAAACTTGAGGATCGCGGGCCGATTTTCTTTAACCAGACACGGGTCGGAAGATTCGGACGGCATTTCAAGATGTACAAGTTTCGATCCATGTCCGTGAACGCAGAGGCCAAGATGAAAGAGTTATTGGCCCAAAATCAGCACAAGGACGGTGTCACTTTCAAAATCAAAGATGATCCGCGAATCACAAAGGTGGGAAAATGGTTACGCAAGCTTTCCCTCGATGAACTTCCCCAATTCTACAATGTCTTACTAGGCGACATGTCGCTCGTGGGTCCTCGCCCCCCTATCCCCCGTGAAGTTGCTATCTACACGCCGACCGACCGCCGTCGGCTCGCGGCAATTCCTGGAATCACCTGTTTCTGGCAGATTGGGGGTCGCAGTGAAATTGATTTCAATGGCCAGGTCGCATTGGACGTCCAATACATCGAGAGTCAGAGCTTCTGGCTGGATGTAAAGATTTTGATCAAGACCATCCCGGCCGTCCTCTGTAGCAAAGGGGCGTATTAACGATGAAATCACTACTTGTATGTCCGGCTGAAAGGCCGTGCCTGAAGTATTTGGCTGAAGCTGTGCCATTGGTGAATCTATCCTTTTGCGGGAAACTACTGATTTTTTATTGGATTGAATTTCTCGCTGCCAAAGGAGCAAAGCACATTTCCGTTCTGGCAACAGACCGTCCGCAACTCGTTAGAGAACTCGTGGGTGATGGTTCGCGCTGGGGAATTTGCATAGACGTTCTTCCAGAACGTTGTGAACTCTCACTTACGGGAGCCGAACAAAAGTACGGAGCTGAACCCACGGAATTTCTCCCCGCTCCCTATCACGTCAATCTGGCTGATCATCTGCCGGAACTTCCAGACGTCCTCCTCTTCTCCAGTTACGCTGAATTTTTTCGAGCCGCGAAAGAGTTCATTCTGCATGCCGCTACGCCAGACCGCATCGGTTTGAGAGAAATCAAACCAGGCATCTGGGCGGGACTGCACACTAAAATTCCGTCAACGATCAAAATCACCGCCCCCTGTTGGATTGGTGACTGTGTATCGCTGGGAGAGAATGTGGAACTGGGACCGGGAGCCATTATTGAAAGCCGAACGGTTATTGACGACGGTGCAACTATCACCAATAGCAGCATTGCATCAGAAACGTTTATCGGTCCCGGCACAGAGATCACCGACTCGATTGTCATCCAAAACAATTTGATCAACTGGAAACACGGGTCCGCAATCCAGATCACCGATCCATTCCTATTAGCTCCGCTGCACGAAACCATTGACGAAAGCATTCATCCCAGTCTTTGGGGGCGATTGGCCGCCCTGCTCTGTTTGATTGCGACTGCGCCTCTTGCCTTTGTATGGATACTGGTTTCAAACCTGCGCGGGCAGACTGTTTTACGGGAGATGCGCGCGGTGAATCCCTATTCGAACGAGAACACTTCAGGCCCAACTTACTATGAGTTCGCCAATTGCAGCGGCCTTTGGCAACGCTGGCCGCAACTCTGGAACGTTGTTCTCGGCGAATTTTGCTGCGTGGGAAATCGCCCGCTCAACACGATTGAAGCGGAAACATTAACCAGCGAGTTCGAAAAACTATGGCTTAAAGCTCCCATTGGATTGGTATCGCAGGCGGACGCTGAAGGATGTTTTGAAAAATGTTGTGACGAAGCGCGAGCACACGCTTCATTTTATACCGTTCACCGTTCGGCGCGGAGAGACCTTCAGATACTTGGAAAAGTAATCGTCGGCTGCGGAAGACGCAATGTGACTGCCAATTCACCAATTGCTTCCAGGGTGTTGGAACAGGAGGAAATCCCACTTAATAAAACGGCAGCAAGATAAAAGTCCGTGGTTCCCTAGTAATATTGAGGGAAACTCCGACTTATATCTGGTAGTTATCACTTTTGCGTGAAGGTGCCCCAGCCTGATTGTGTCGGAATCCTCCGAGGAACTATCCTTTCTACACCCCGTAATTGGGTGAAACTCTAAGACAACTCAACTCGCTTTTACGCTATGAAAGTACAAACTAACGGAGACACAATCAGCATAAGCGGCATCAAAGACCTCGGTGCTTCCAACGCGAATTCTTTCCGCGACCAGGTCCGCGCCGCGATGTCTGATGCCCATAAACACATTGAAATCGATCTTTCCCAGGCCATGTTTCTGGATAGCTGTGGTTTAGGAGCCTTGATTTCACTGCATAAAGCCACCTGCAGCCGTAGCGGCCTGGTTCGCCTGATCAATCCAACTCCTCCAGTCCAACAAATTCTGGAACTGACCCGGATGCACCGCATTTTTGAAATCGTTAAACGCTGATCTCACATGATCGACTCCCCCGTCATCACCTTGACTCCGCAATTGCGTGCTTCAATTGCTTGCAATCTGGCACATGTGCGTCCCGTTGCACAAAAGTTGCGTGAGTTCCTGGGCGACCAGGGCGTGCCGGAAGAAGATCTAATGAGCTGCGAACTGGCATTTGTTGAAGCGTGCAACAATGCGGTGCTCTACGCACCCCAGAAAGCGGAGAGTTTGCCGATTGATGTCTCAGCCCGGTGTAGTGACGGGCAAATTGAAATCGCCATTCACGATCACACCACTGGATTCAAGCTGCCTGCGATAGTTGCCCTGCCACGCAATGAGAACGAAAGCGGACGCGGACTATTCATCATCCGCTCAATCATGGACGAGATTACCTACACACCCGATGCATGTGGCAACACAATGGTTATGATCAAACGCCGGAGTGATTCATTAACAACACAGGCACATTTTTCCAGGGAAAAGACCGAGGACTACTCGCGCAAACTGGCTGAAAGCGAACAGGTCATCAGCGAAATGGCCGAGGAACTGAGCTCCTGCTACGAGACACTATCCACCATCTTTCGATGCGGCGCAGAACTCGGCAAGACGAACAATGTCATCACTTTCGCGACTTCGCTTTGCAATGACCTGCTTCAAATTACGGAATCTGACTGGTATGTTCTCCGCATAATATCAGAGGAACGCACACGGTTAATCCCTTTTGCGACCTCGGTTCCTGGCGCGAAACTTGAACCTTTGTTTGTTCCGTCGCCCGGCAAAGCCACCACCGTGGAAATGCAAGCTGCTGCCACCCGGCGCGATGTCTGGTTCAATACCGAGCAACCGGTTTCGCAAAGCGATCCGCTGCATCAGTTTGGCAGTGAGAGCATCGGACTGGTACATCCGATCCTTTTCGCGGACAATCTCACCGGAACATTGACCGTGGGTAAGAGTGCCGGGCGTTCACGCTTTACTGCGGCGCAAGCAAATATCGTCCACACCTTCGCAGATTTTTTGGCAATCCAGTTTGTCAACACTCAGCTCCAGGAAGAGCAGCTAAAGCATAAACTGGTTTCGCGAGAACTCGAAATTGCCAAAAGCATTCAGCGAGCGCTCTTGCCGAAAACACTCCCACAGCCATGCGGCTTTGGACTCGCTGGCTATTGCGAATTCGCTCAGACAGTTGGCGGCGATTTCTACGATGTTGTTCCCGTCAGCGATAATTCCCTGCTGCTAATCATTGCTGATGTCATGGGCAAAGGCATCCCGGCTGCGATGTTTGCAGCCATCCTGCGAAGTGTTTTGCGGGCGGCTCCTGAACTCAACCAACAGCCTGCGGCTTTGCTGCAACGGGTGAATCGCCTGCTCTACGAAGAGTTGTCGGAAGTGGAAATGTTCATCACAGCACAATTGGCGTTCCTGGATTTCGAGAAGCGCGAATTGATTGTCGCTTCCGCCGGCCATTGTCCAATCCTGCTCGGCTCACCGACATCACAACTCAAAGCCATTTCGCCCGATGGTATTCCGCTCGGGATTTTGCCGGATGCAAATTACGAAACACACATTGAGCAACTGCCACGTGACGCGCGTTTGCTCCTTTACACCGATGGCTTGACCGATGCGCGGAACATATCCGGTTCATTTTTTAGTGAAGAACGGCTCTTGATCTGGTTCAAGAGCGTATCAACAGAAGATAAAACGGCGGAAGAACTGAAACTTTCATTGGCCGACGCTGTGCACCAGTTCCAGGGCGAAGCTGCACCGTTCGATGATCAAACGTTTTTAATATTAGCAGAGCAAAACTCTGCAAGGAGGAGAAATGTCCCAGAAAATTTTAGTCGTTGAAGACGAATTGTTTATGTTGCGGTTAATTCAGCACACCCTGTCAAAAGCTGGCTACGAATTAATCGAGGCGCGCACAAGTGAGGAAGCTCGCGCCGCTATCGAACACCAAAAGCCGAGCATTGTCGTTCGGGACTCCAAATTCAGGGAAAGCACTCTTCATCCCGTGCTGGATGGATTGCAAAATCATGGAAAAGCACCGCCCATCCCGATGATCTGCATGAGCAACGAGCCACCAACCGGCGATCAAAACGATGGCGAAGTAACCTTCACCAAACCGTTCAGCCCCATGAAACTGATAGCCGAAGTAAGACGCTTGTCCGCTAATGCAACCACTCCCGCAGGAGGTAATCTGTGAAACCTGTTCTCCCCCTGTTCATCATGCTGGATGCGTGCGGTTGGGAAATCGTGAAGAACGATCCCTTTCTCAATGACCATGCCCCAACTCGCAAAAAGCTCAGCTCCGTGTTTGGCTATAGTTCAACGTGTGTTCCCTCAATTCTGTCCGGTCGCTGGCCGGATGAACATCATAACTGGTGCTATTTTGTTTATGATCCGAAGCGTTCGCCCTTCAAATTCCTGAGTCCTTTCCGCTGGCTTCCCACGGCTCTCACCAGCCGAAGAATATTCCGGCGATACCTCACGAAACTGATCAGGAAGAAGCTGGGGTTTGAAGGCTACTTCGATCTATACAACATACCGTTTGAACACATTGCTCTTTATGATTTCTCCGAGAAGAAAAGCCCGCTCAAACCGAATGGGATGAACCAGGGTCTCAACATCTTCGACTTTCTTGTAAAAAACAGGATCAATTATTTCGGCAGTGATCCGGATAAAACCGAAGTAGAGAACCGCGACGATCTGATCACCGCAATCGAAGGTGAAAAAATCGATTTTTCTTTTTCTTATTGGCCAGGGCTGGATGGCCTCCTTCATAACGTTGGGAATCAATCTCCCGAGGTGCCGAAGCGTTTGCGCATGTATGAAGAATGGCTGGAGAAGGTCATGGAAGCTGCGCGCGAACATTATGAGGAGGTGCGCCTTTATGTCTTCAGCGATCATGGCATGGCCAATTGCGATGAACACCTGGATCTCAAAACGCAAATCGAAGCTCTCGACGTCAAAATGGGAGATGATTACGCAGTGGTTTACGACTCCACCATGGCGCGTTTCTGGTTCTTCAATGAGCGCGCCAGGGCTCAGATTAGCGATCGCCTCAAGCAAGTTCCTGAAGGACGGATTTTACCGGACAACGAGTTGAAAGACCTGCGTGCCTACTTCCCGGATGGCAAGTTTGGTGAACTCATCTTTCTGGTAAAAGAAGGCGTCCTCATCGTTCCCAGCCACATGGGAGAGCGTCCGATCCGCGCAATGCACGGATATCATCCCCTGGATAAACACAGCTATGCGACGTTGCTTACCAACCAGGCGCAGATCCCGGATGACGTCGTGGCAATCCCGGACATTTTCAAACTTATGAAATGCGATGCACAGCTCGCAAAAGCCGAAAACACTGCTGTCAAAGCAAACCTTTATGTCACATGAGTGCCCTCCCCAGATCGGGAAGTTTGAAATTCCTATGCCGAATTTCGTTCGAAGTACCGTGCAGAACATTTGGATTCGCTATTATTTCAAATTTGTTCTGTCGAAAATAAAGAGCACTGAAATTGACGGCATCAAACTCGATCTCACAAGCCTCTCACTCAAAGTTCGTAATCGCATTCTAATTGGCTACGAGGAAGCCGAGAAGCATATCTGCCGCGAATTCCTGAGCAAAGATGATTGCGTGCTCGAGCTGGGTGGCGGCATCGGCTTTATAGGTCTTTTCTGCCAGAAGCGTCTCGGAATTGAAAAATACGTCACCATTGAAGCCAATCCCCAGACGATCCAACTGCTTGAGCGGAATTATAGCTTGAACGGTTTGATCCCACAGGTTCTGAATTATGCAATCAGCAGCGCTGGTGGATCTGTCGATCTCAATGTAGGCGGCGACTTCTGGGAACACTGTCTGACCCCAAAAAGCAAGGCGGCTAAAACAATTTCAGTTCCGGCCATTACGCTGCCGGAGCTTCTGGAGAGAATTCCCATCCAGCCGAATACATTAATCATCGATGTGGAAGGGGGCGAACGATTTATCAATTTCAGGGAAATCCCTGAAGAAATCACAAAAATAATCATCGAAATTCATCCTGTGATCATCGGGCGGGCAGCCGTGCAGGAACTCATTAACTCCTTATGTGAGCGAGGGTTCCGCATAGTTTGCGAGGAGGGGGACACATTAGCGTTCACGAAAGGTTGTTAGCAGTATTCTATGTCGCAACTTCCTAACACAAATGCACTCCAATCGGAAGCGAGGCTATCCACCTCTTTGGCAGATTGGAATGACACAACAACGAACTACCCGCGGGTCAACAACCTTCAGGAATTAGTCGAACTGCAGGTCGCGAGAACGCCAGATGGAATTGCGGTCGAGTGCGAGTCGTCAGAAATTGGCGTAGCCGCTCAGATCAGTTATCGGGAGCTGAATGCGAAGGCAAATCAGATCGCGCACCATCTCCGAGCACTTGGGATTGGCCCCGACAGCATCGTAGGCATTTGTGCCGATCGTTCGATTGAACTCACCATAGGTGTCCTTGGGATTATAAAAGCTGGCGCTGCATACGTTCCCTTTGATCCTGGCTATCCGAAAGACCGGCTGGAGTTCATGATAGCAGACACTTCTGCGCCAGTAATCCTAACGCAGGAAAAGTGGCGCGATAAACTTCCTGCCAATACGGCAAAGATTCTCTGCCTGGATTCCGATTCGCAAATGTTCGCCAGGGAAAGCACCAGCAACCCCAGTAGCGAAACGAATCACGATCATCTCGCATACCTGATTTATACGTCAGGCTCGACGGGGAAACCGAAAGGGGTCGCGATGAGACAAGGGCCGCTCATCAACCTGCTTCAATGGCAGCTTGAGCATTTCAGTTTTACTCCCGCAGCACGCACCCTGCAATTCGCTTCAATTAATTTCGACGTTTCATTCCAGGAACTGTTCTCGACCTGGTGCGCTGGAGGAACACTTGTTTTGATTTCGGAGGAGGAGCGTCGGGACTCAACGGCACTGTTACATTTCCTGCAGCGCAACCGGGTGGAAAGACTCTTTCTGCCTTTCGTAGCGCTGAAACACCTCGCTGATGCAGCCGAACGCGAAAAAATCTTTCCTGAACGTTTGCGCGAAGTGATCACGGCCGGCGAGCAATTACAAATCACACCACAGATCAGTCACTTTTTCAAAAAACTCCCAAAATGCACGTTGGAAAACCAGTATGGTCCCAGCGAAACCCATGTTGTCACGGCCTGCCGCCTGCAAGGAGCGCCCGAGACCTGGCCACCACTGCCGAACATAGGCAAGCCGATCTCAAACACCCAAATTCACCTGCTAAACGCGCAGCTTCAGCCCGTTCCAATCGGTATCCCTGGCGAACTGTTCATCGGCGGAGTCTGCCTGGCCCGTGGTTACCTGAATCGGCCTGAACTTTCTGCTGAAAAATTTATTCCCAACCCGTTCAGCAAAGATCCACAAGCGCGCCTTTACAGGACCGGCGATCTCGCATCTTTTTTACCAGAGGGAAACATCGAGTTCCTCGGACGCATAGACCATCAGGTTAAAATTCGCGGATTTAGAATCGAACTGGGTGAAATTGAAGCGCTCCTGAGCAAGCACCCCGAAGTAAGCGATGCAGTGGCGACAGCGCACGATTCGAGCTCCGGTGAAAAGCAACTGGTCGCCTATGTCGTTCCAAGTAACGGCGCTATTCAATCCACGGAATTGCGCCGATACCTGAAAGCTTTGCTCCCTCCATACGCGATTCCGAGTGTGTTTGTCACGTTGCCCAAATTGCCGTTGAGCCCCAATGGCAAAGTTGACAGGCGTGCGCTGCCTGCGCCGGCGGAGGTAGAAGTCGCACAGAATTTAGAGCAGGTGCAAATGCCCCGTGATCCGCTGGAGATGCAGATCACGTTGGTTTTTGAAAAATTCTTCAAACTGCGCCCCATCGGGATTGATGTGAGCTTTTTTGAGATCGGCGGAGATTCATTGCAGGCGTTACAGATGGTCCTCGAATTGGAACGCGTGACTGGAAAAGAGATACCGCTCAGCATTTTGTACCAGGCATCTACAATTGAGGCACTTGCCCGAGTCCTCCGCGAGCAATCCAGCCAATCTGCATTCTCTTCACTGGTTCCGCTTCAACCATTGGGTTCAAAGCCGCCCCTCTATTTGATTCACACCACACCCGGCGACGTGCTCGGTTACGGAAATCTCATTTATCATTTACATGACCAGCCGTGTTACGGATTGCAATCTCTTGGGATGGATCGGGAAGAACTGGCGCACACCACCATTCCGGGAATGGCTGCATACTATGTAAAGTTGATCCGGGAAAACCAACCACACGGACCCTATTACCTTGGGGGCTGGTGTTACGGTGGAATTATTGCAGTGGAAATGGCGCAGCAACTCCTCGTGGCCGGGGAACGTGTTGGACCGCTTATCCTGGTTGAGACACCTGCCCCTGCCCCATCGTTGAAACACCCTTTTTACTTCCTGCGCCGTATCAGCTGCGCACTCAACATGACGCCTGGGCAATGGAAGAACTACTTGCAGGCAAAGATTCGTTACTATCGCGGCATTCGACAGGAGCAGGAGCAGCGCTACAAGCGGGTGGAAGCACAAGACAACCGCAGCCCCGATGAAATCGAGAAACACAACAGATTTTTAGCTAAACTCGAACACCTCTACCACGTCAATATGACTGCGCTGAAGGGCTACCGTTCGAGCGTTTATCCTGGCAAAATCGTTCTTTTAAACGCCGCTGAGCAGGATCCGGCTGTTATTCACGATCCACTCTACGGATGGCCAGGATTGGCTAGGGACATTCAGGCGCACATAATTCCGGGAGACCACGATACGATCCTAATGGAACCTCATGTTCGTGAACTGGCGCAGAAGCTAGCACAATGCCTGCGCGGCGATTGAACAGCCTCGGCCCCTTTCCAGGAAAATGAACAACGAAGAAGTAACAAAGAATATTTGGCGTAACTCCATCTCGAACTACGTCTGCATCGCACTGCGAATGGGCCTCGGCCTACTCATGTTTCGCATGCTTTACCAGGCGATGCCGAAGGAAGATTTCGGCTATTGGTCATTGCTCTGGAGCTTGTTCGGCTATGGCATCCTGCTCGATTTCGGATTCGGTTTTGCCGCGATGAAGCGAGTCGCCGAATTGTCCGCAGAAAAGTCATGGGATGAACTCAGTAAAGTCCTCAGCACAATTTTTTATCTCTACTTGGTGCTGGGCGCGGTGATCTGCGGTTTAATTGTCCTGGGCTCGGATCTCTTAATCGGCTTGTTTCAAATCACTCCCTCAAATGCGGTTCGCTTTCGGGAGATTATGATCATCTTCTTCTGCGGAATGGGCATCATATTTCCATTTGGCATTTTCCCTGAAATGTTGATTGGCCTGCAGCGCATTGCTCTCGCGAATGTCATTTTCTCCGTCGGAATCCTGGGTAACTTCATCGGTCTCTACATCGCCATCCAAAATGATTGGGGCATGAAGAGCTATGTCATCATCGGATTGCTGGCTGGATTTATCCCCTGCCTTGTATCCGCCATCTTTGCCTTTCGAGCCATGCCCCAGGTGAAAATTCGACCGAAATATTTTTCGTGGCAAATGGTTCGCGGCACGGTCCGATTTTCTATCTTCGTTTATATCGCCACGGTCAGCGGCATTTTGCTGACCAAGACGGATCAACTGGTTTTAAGCACGGCCCTCGCGGTCTCGGCAGTGGCAATTTACCAGGCAGGAGCGAAGGTGGCGGAAATGTTCGGCTCGATTGCGCAACAGCTACCGGAAACATTCTCACCAGCCGCAGCTCATTTGAATGCAAAGGGCGACAAAGCTTTTCTGCAGAAGCTCCTGGTAAACGGCACCCGCTTCACTGTGATGATCGCCACTCCATTCTATTTCATCTGCGCTTTTTACATGGAGCCGATTCTCTGGATCGTGACCGGTGACAAGATCCCTCCCCGTGAAACCTTTTGGATTGGGCAAGTGCTTCTCCTCTGGAGCTACATGTCAGTTATCACACAAAGTGTTCCCAAAAAAATCTTCATGGTTTGCGGCCACGAAAAGCGGCTCATGTGGCTCAGCCTTGGTGAAACCATTCTAAATCTGGGACTCAGTGTTGGGTTGATCCTATATTTCAAAAATGTCGTTTGCGTCGCCGTGGGATCCCTAATCGCAACGACAGTGTTCGGATGGTTTTTCCTTTGGCCCTGGGCCGCCCGCGAAGGCAACCTGAGCGGTGTCGCTCTTGCCCGCGTGGTGCTCGTCCCGGTCTGGCTTGCCTGCCTGCCGCTAGTCGCAGTCATTCTGATCGGGCGTTTCACACCGCTGCTGGCTGAACAAAACAATTTCTTCTCGGTTTTCGCGCAATGCGCTTTGGCCGGACTGGTTGGAGCAATTGGACTCTGGAAATGGGCTCTTAACCGTCAAGAGCGTATCGCGGTGATAGCGCGACTTGGAAAAATGTTCGCACGAACCCCTGCCATATGAGCGATCCGTTGATCAGTATTATCTTGCGATCCTACAATGAGGCATGGGCCTTGCGCGAAACTTTGCCAGCGCTTCGCGCCCAGGATTACGCCAATTGGGAGCTTATCGTCATTGACTCAGGTTCAACCGACGGCTCGGTCGAACTGATCAAAGACTTCAAGCCACGCATTTTCGAGCAGATCACTCCATCTCAATACGTAGCACCTAGAATCATGAACCGTGGAGTACAACTGGCGCAGTCGAACTCCTGCATTTTTCTCAATGCCGACGCCACCCCCCAGGGAACGAACTGGCTGCGCGACCTTGCAAAACCCCTCCTGTCTCCCGGAACTGCCGCAGTCTTTGGAAGGCAAATACCCCGTCTAAATTGTCAGGCGGTTTACGCCTGTGATTACGACCGCTGTTTCGGCAACAATCGTGAGTCCGCAAACTGGGATCATTTCTTCAGCATGGTAAGCAGTGGAATCCGCAAAGACGTTTGGTGTCAGCGCGGCTTCAACGAAAAGCTTCAATACGCTGAAGACGATGAATGGACCCGCTGGGCAAAATCACAGGGTTACCAAGTAGTTTACGTGCCGGAATCAATCGTCATGCATTCGCACAACTATACAGCAGCACAGGCTTACAAACGCAGCTTCGGCGATGCGCGCGCCCTGGCCGCCTGTTGGGAAGGCGATCCCAGCCACTTCAATTTCAATCGCACGGTCCTGTTCGGCTGCGTGAGTGATCTAAAGAAAGACCTGCAATTCTGCGCAAGCCAGGGGCGCTGGCTTGAGTTGCCTCACGCCGCCAGGATCCGCTGGACGCAACGCCGTGGCAAACTGGATGGCTTCCGCTCCGGATGGAACGATTACCGAAGGAAAACAAATGAACCTGCTCGTCTTGACGAACCTTTACCCGCCGCATTACGTGGGCGGATATGAGTTGCATTGCCAACTCATAGTCGAGGCACTGCGCTCCCGTGGGCACAGCGTCCGGGTATTGACCTCGAATCATGTCATCGAGGGAGTTCCGTCACAAAACGAGCAACATGTCTCGCGGACACTGAATATCCACGGCCTTTTCGGACATCCCTTTCGCAACATCCTGAAACTTCAACAACTGGAGATTCACAACAACCGGATCCTGCGGGCAGAAATCGAAAAGTCCCGTCCCGAACTCGTCTTCATCTGGGCATTTGCAGGTTTATCCAAGTCCATGCTGCACACTCTGCAACGGCTTGGTATTCCCACTGTCTTCGCGGTTTGCGACCACTGGATTGCCAGGAGCAATGAAGCCGATGTTTGGCTTCACTGGTGGCAACGTCGTGATGGTTCGCTTGCTCAGAAGTGCCTGCGCAGTTTCTGGGAACTGACCGGAACACGTAAACGCCTCGACAAGATCGCACCGACCACCCCGATCCAGGAGTTCAAGTTTCAACGACTTTATTTTTGCAGCAAAGCCCTGCGAACATTCACCCAGAATGCCGGGTATCCCGTCTCACATGGCGCAGTGATTTACTGCCCGATCGACATCACGAAGTTCAGCGGCGTTGTAAAGAAAGCCAGTCAGCCTATCCAGAAGCTTCTCTACGCGGGACGATTGCACGAAGACAAAGGTGTTTTCACGGCGTTGAAAGCTCTCGCGCTCATCCGAAACAAGTTCGCTGGCGAATTGAATATATACGGCGCCGGCCATCCTGATTTTGTAACGAAGCTCCGATCTTTTGCCGAAGAATGGAAGCTGCCTGTGAAATTTCACCCGCTATTCGATCCAGGTGACATGCCGGACGTTTACCGCGCGCACGATGCCCTCCTGTTTACCTCCGAATGGGCTGAACCCTTTGCGCTCACACCGCTTGAAGCGATGGCATCCGGGTTGCCCGTCATCGGCACGACGACGGGAGGCAGCGTAGAATTGTTTCGGAACAAGGAAAACTCTTTAACCTACACCGCCGGAAGCGCCGAAGATCTTGCGCAACGCATTCTTGAATTGGACAGCAACCCGATTCTGCGCGAGCGCATTGCCCGGACCGGCCATGAGGAAGTTCGCGCGAATTACGCAGCTCCTTACATCATCGAACAGGTTGAAAACTACCTTCACGAAACCCTGGTTAAAAAGAAACCGTCACTCAGCGAGGTTCCGGCATGAGCCGACGTTTCACGATCGATGGCAGCACAGAACTGGAGCAGCACCTCGACTGCGTTTGCAAGGAGGTGCGGGAAAGAGTTTGCGCCCTTGTCCCATTCAAAAAGCTGGAAGCCATCTTTCTCGGCGGCGGCTACGGTCGCGGCGAAGGCGGAGTTCTGCGGACACCCGCGGGTGACAGGCCATACAATGATCTGGAGTTCTATATCTGCGTGACCGGAAACCCGCGTCTAAACGAACGTTCCTTTGGCGAACAATTACATGAATTGGGAGAAGAGCTTTCCGAGCACGCTGGAGTGGAAGTTGAATTTAAAATCACCTCCACAGCGAAGCTGCGAAACAGCGCGCCGAGCATGTTCCATTACGACCTCGCCATGGGGCATCGCACGCTGGTTGGAAGCGATGACACATTGCGAGCGGAACGGTTCCAGGATTCCACCGAGATTCCTCTCCACGAAGCAACCCGTCTTCTGATGAACCGCTGCACCGGTCTCCTGCTTTCTGAGGAGAAGCTGTTGCACACTCCTTTCACAGCCGAAGACGCTGATTTCGTTGAACGTAACCATGCCAAGGCCCAACTCGCTTTCGGGGATGTCGTTCTCACGGTCCTCGGCCAGTATCACTGGAGTTGTCGAGAACGGAATCGTCGCTTGCAAAAGATCGCCGATGAAAGCCCGCTGGCAGACATCCCTGTCTGCCTCGAGAAGATCTTTTGCCACCACACACTTGCCGTTGAATTCAAGCTGCACCCCAGGCAAACCAACCGTTCCGTTGAAAAACTGCTGCCGCTCCAGGCCGAGGTTGGCGACCTGGGCCGCAACCTCTGGCTCTGGCTGGAAAGTCGCCGTCTCAATAAACATTTTTCGTCCGTGCAGGATTACGCCCTGAGTTCCACCGATAAATGTCCCGAGACAAATCCCCTCAAAAATCGACTCATCAACTTGAGACATTTTGGCCTGCCCGGCTTTCTGGGAAGAAGAGGCGGACGCTATCCGCGCGAGCGCCTTTTACACGCGTTGGCTTTATTACTCTGGGATCCGGCAGGGCGCCAGACGATAAGTGAACTGGGGAAAATTCAGGAGGCACTCAACACTGATTCGACTGATTTCGATCTTCTGCTTCAAGCGTATTGTAACCTGTGGAAAAAATTTAATTGAGCATGAGAATTCTGGTGCTGTATCCTTATGTACCGTTCCCGTTGAATCGCGGAACCTACCAGCGCACCTTTCATTTACTCCGGGAAATGGCCCGTGTTCATGAGATTGATCTGCTCGCCCTGGCCGAAGGTGGCACCCGCATGGAACACCGCCACATCTTTGAAAGCTTTTGTTCGAAAGTAGAATTCATCCCGTTCGACCTGCCAGAGTGGCCGCGCTTTACGGACCGGCTTTTAAAACCGTTACCGATAACCACGTTGCGCTGGAGCAACCCAAATCTCGCGGCGGCGCTGAAGCGAATGTTGAGCACCGAACGATATGACGTGGTTCACGTGTGCGACATCAACATGGCGCAGTATTTCCTCAAGGAACATCAGGACATTCCCATCGTGATCGATCGCAGTCGCGTGGATCTGCAGTTTCAACTCATGGAACAACGCCAGTTAAATCTCGGATGGCGCAATCGGCTCGTCCGTTTTGAAAATTATTCAAAACTCTGGTTCTACGAACGCACCATTGCCAGGCGTTCTTCCCTGCAGATTGTTTGCGGCGCCGACGATCAACAATTCATCCATCGCTACATCGATTCCAAACTGCCTGTTTCTGTCGTGATCAATGGCGCCGACCTGGAATATTTCTGCCCCACCTGTGTGGACGAAGAACGCGCCGAAGAACCGACCGTGGTTTTCTGCGGCGCGATGGATTACAGCCCGAACATTGATGGCATCCATTGGTATTTCAAACGCATCCATCATCTGTTGCGACAATATGTGCCGAATGTCCGCGTGCTGGTTGTCGGCAAGAATCCTGGCCCGGATGTGCGACGCTACGATGCAATGCCCGAAGTGACCGTAACCGGCAGCGTCAAGGATGTTCGTCCGCATTACCGCAAAGCCTGGCTGCAAATTGCCCCCCTGCGGATTGGCGGTGGCACACGACTAAAGATCATTGAGTCCATCGCAATGGGAACACCGGTAGTCTCGACGACAGTAGGCGCACAAGGATTGGGGTTGTGCCATGATAACGAAGTTCTGCTGGCGGATACCCCGCGCGAATTTGCCGAGCAAACCGCCCGAGCCCTGAAAGATGCTCACCTGCGGAAAGGATTGCAACGCGCCGGCCTCGAAGCGGTCTGTTCCCGTCTCTCCTGGCAGACAATTGGCCGGGATTTAAACGCCATCTACGCCCGCCATTTCTCCACATCAGCCACACCGAAGAACCCCGCTCGGATGACGCGGTGAGCGGGATTCTGGATCCTGGGAGAAGTCACTGCATTAGTTACATTTAGCCGCTTCACTGAGACATGCGGGCTGGACGAAAACTCAGCCGCGCCGACATAGCAGGTCGATCGAAGGAACAAGCAGCTGAACCGGGTGTGATTGAAAACGCATGAGTTTGTTGGGGGCCAGTTGGAAGCCTGTCCTACAGTGTCAATATGCTCCATCCCACCTCCGGCGCGGAAGTATATGATTTCATTCGCGATGGAAGACCGATACAAAATGTCCATGCGAAGACTCTTCGTCGGAGGGGCATTCCTCCTTTTTTCTCTTTTGGAACCAATCCAGGCGAACTCAACCACCCTGCCCCAACCTGCTGCAAACAAGACTGATTCAGTCGCAGCGAGAGCCGGAAAAACGGCGCGTCCCAACATTTTGTTTATCATCCTGGATGATTGGGGATGGAACCATTCAGGAGCTTACGGAAGTGATTGGGTAAAAACTCCAAACTTCGATCGGCTGGCTCGCGAAGGAGTCCTATTTAAAAATGCGTTTACGTCCAACCCGAAATGCAGTCCCTGTCGCGCAAGCATTTTGACCGGGCGCAATTCCTGGCAATTGGAAGAAGCCGCCAGTCATTTCGGAGTTTTCCCATCGAAGTTTGTTGTATATCCCGACCTGCTGGAAGACTCCGGCTACACAGTTGGGTACACGGGCAAGGGATGGGGCCCCGGTGATTTCAAAGCGGGCGGTTTCAAACGCAATCCTGCCGGGCCGAGTTTTGCTGAATTCAAAAGTTCACCGCCCACCACGGGAATTGGCCGCAACGATTACGCGCGCAACTTTGAAGCGTTTCTCCAGCAACGTTCGAACGATCAACCATTCTGTTTTTGGATCGGTTTCAATGAACCGCATCGCGCCTACGAACAACACTCCGGCGTTCGTTCCGGCAAACGTTTGCAAGACGCCCAAGTACCGGGCTACTTGCCAGATACAGACGTCGTGCGCGGTGATCTGCTCGATTATGCGGTGGAAGTGGAGTGGGCCGATTCACACATTGGCAAAGCTCTCCAACTTCTTGAGGCCAGCGGCGAACTGGACAACACACTGATCGTCGTCACGTCCGATCACGGGATGCCGTTTCCGTTTGTTAAGGGACAAGTCTTCGAGGACGGATTTCGCTTGCCGCTGGTGATGCGCTGGGGAACAACGGTGAAGGCCGGCCGCGTAGTGGAAGATTTTATCAATGTCCGCGATTTCGCGCCGACGTTTTTGGAAGTTGCCGGATTGAAACCACACGGACAAATGACGGGACGAAGCCTGGTCAAAACCTTGCGTTCTGAAAAATCTGGTTGGATCGACAAATCGCAGAACGTGATGCTCACCGGCAAGGAACGCCACGATCTCGGTCGCCCCAATGATCTGGGTTACCCGGTGCGCGCCATTCGCACGACAGAATTTCTCTATGTTCACAATTTCTTTCCCGACCGCTGGCCCGCTGGAAATCCTGAAACCGATTTTGGGAATTGCGACGGCGGCCCGACGAAAGAATTACTCAAGGCGCTCGGCGGAGATTATTACGATCTCTCGTTTGGCAAACGTCCGCAGCAGGCGCTTTTCCGGTTGAGCGATGATCCCGAATGCATTCGCAATCTCGCGCCTGACCCGTTCTTTACGCCGACGATGGAGAAACTTCGCGCGAAGATGTTCACGATGTTGCGCGAGGAAAAAGATCCACGCGCACTCGGCAACGGCGCAATCTTTGACACTTACAAATACACCGGCGGCCGCCAAAAAAGTTACGACACCTGGCTTAAGCAACAAGCCACGAAATTGAAAGCAGGCGCGGACGGAAGATGAAAAAATCGGGCAAAGGATTTTCGATCGCGTAATTTCCGGATAGATAGACTGTTTGGTTTTAAGAGAAGCTCGCCCTCATCCTAATCTTCTCCCGGGGGGCCGGGGCACTGCCGTTTAGTTAAGGCGCGATCACTCCCTTTCAGGGCTGAAAGCCCGGCATGTGATAGCCTGGGCTGCAGCGAGTCCGACGAGCAAGGCCCAGGTAAAGATCATCGGAAACCCAAAGCT
>JACDHS010000213.1 GCA_013820875.1 Verrucomicrobiota bacterium
GTCGTGAACCGACCAATTCGACGGCTGGGACTTTCACCCAGGAACTCGCCAGCTTCATCGGCTGCTGCGGTGTGATTAAAAGTGGATGAGGAATTTCCGTCAGGTCTTGGACGAGACCGAGCCCCATAGTAATTCCACGTGCCCTGGAGCTTGGCCTTGAGTGTTTTCATCAGCCTTTTTGTCGGGCAGTCGCGGTGGTCCCTTATCCAATCCTTCAACCGTTGTAAGGTCGCCAAGTGCTTCCTGGTGTCTGTGCGTCTTTTTACTTTCGGTCTGCCTTTCCGATCCGGTTCCCAGTAAAACTCGAATCCCAGAAAATCAAACCTTCCCTTGTGTGGGCCGCCTTTCTTTCGCGTCTGCTAAATCGTCCTTGCCGTCGAGGCCATGAATCCGAAACCGCTTCTTCATCATCAACTGGAAACGACCTTCCCCATTTGTAGGATAGGTTTTTTGCGCAGAGAAATCGCCTTGCCTCGGATGTCAAAACACAGTTCAGTCGCCAGTAACAAAATCCCTGCCCTGGGGGGACCCAATCCTAATATGAAAAAGAACTTTCTCGCGCTCGCCTTGCTTGGCGGATTATTCGTCGCCACATCGGCCTTCTCCCAAAGCACCGCCTTCACCTATCAAGGTCGGCTTAATGATAACGGTATTCCCGCGGGAGGAATTTACGATTTGCGTTTCACGCTGCACGACGCAGTCAGCGGTGGGATCCAGCAAGGCAACGGTCTTACGAACTCGGCGACCGTGGTGAGTGACGGGCTATTCACGGCGACGCTGGATTTCGGCAACCAATTTCCCGGCGCGGATCGCTGGCTCGAAATTGGGGTGCGCACGAATGGCGGCACAAGTTTCCATACATTGAGCCCAAGACAATCCCTCACGACCACGCCTTACGCGGTATATGCGACGGGCGCGACCACGGCGACGATTGCCGGCAGCGCGAATTCGGTGGCGGCGGCGAATATCACGGGCGCGTTGACGGCAGCGCAACTGCCGGCAAGCGTTCTTACCAACGGCGCGATTGGTGTGACTATTTCCGGTAACTTTTCGGGCAACGGCTCAGGCGTGACGAACGTGAATGTCCGCAGTCTTCAGACTTTAGAGGTGCCGGTCGTCGCGTGGGGAGGCAATTCCTTTGGCCAAACGATCGCTCCTGCGTTCCCAAGTGACGTGGCGGCGATTGCCGCAGGGGGCTGGCACAGCCTGGCTTTGAGAAGCGATGGGACGGTCGCCGCGTGGGGAGCTGGAATTACCGACACGGAAACTTTCCAGGATTATGGTCAGGCGATTGTTCCGGCGGGCTTGAACACTGTGGAGGCCATTGCTGCGGGACTCTATCACAGCTTGGCACTGAGGAGCGACGGGACAGTCGCTGCGTGGGGATTGAATGTTTATGACATATTGAACGTACCTGCGGGTTTGAACAACGTGGTGTCTATTGCCGGGGGCGGTTTCCACAGCCTCGCGCTGAAAAACGATGGCACAGTCACCGGATGGGGACTTGGGATGAATGCAGGAAATCCCCCGGGATACGGTCAGGCAATGGCTCCCGAGGGCTTGAGCAACGTGGTGGCAATCGCCGCGGGAATGTTTCATAGCCTGGCGTTGAGGAGCAATGGGACAGTCGTCGCGTGGGGACAGAATGATCAGGGGCAAACAAACGTTCCTGCGGGGTTGAGCAACGTGGTGGCCATTGCCGGAGGAGGCGAGCACAGCATGGCGTTGAAGAGCGACGGGACTCTCGCCGTGTGGGGAGGAAATGGCTATGGTCTGATAACGAACAATGCGGTTAATTTGAGCAACGTGGTAGCGATTGCGGCGGGATACTATCACAGCATGGCGCTCCAGAGCGACGGGACGGTCACCGCATGGGGAAGCCCTGTTGAAGGGCAATCAAGCGTCCCGGCGGGTTTGGGCAACGTGGTGGCAATTAGCGCGGGAGGCTTTCATAACCTGGTGCTGCGGAATCAACAGGAGATTCCGGCGCAGGTAGCGTTGTTGACCGAAAATGCTGTTTTTCAAAGCGCTGTTACAGCCACCCGCTTCATAGGGGATGGCAGCGGGTTGAGTGGAGTGGCGTTGCTGGACTCTCCAAACACTTTTTCCATGAAGCAAAGCCTGAATTTCGGGTTGGATCTCAATGGCCCGTTTACAGCAATGGGTAAGTTCCGTCTTTATTCGGCTTTCGGATCAGGATTCAGCGGCGAAGCGTTTGTGCAGGCGGAGGATGATTCGGGCTTTTCCTCCATTGACCTGGTACTGGGGTCGCAGTTGGTCGGAGTGGCGAGCGAAGCGTTGCGAATAACCTCCGCAGGCAATATCGGCATCGGCACCAATGCTCCGACGGAAAAACTCGAAGTGCGCGGCAACGTGCGGGCCAGTGGTACTTTTATCGGGGATGGTTCAGGTTTGACCAATCTCAATCTGCCGAACTTAACCAGTGTGGACGATGCGCTACTTTCGGCCAATGTCGCCCTGCGTAGCGGTGGAAATAGTTTCTCGGGTGACCAGATCGTTACGAGCGGTATTTTTATCGGGGATGGTTCAGGTTTGACCAATCTCAATCTGCCGATCTTAACCAGTGTGGACGATGCGCTACTTTCGGCCAATGTCGCCCTGCGTAGCGGTGGAAATAGTTTCTCGGGTGACCAGATCGTTACGAGTGGTACTTTTATTGGGGATGGTTCAGGTTTGACCAATCTCAACCTGCCGAACTTAACCAGTGTGGATGATACGCTACTTTCTACCAATGTCGCTCTGCGCACGGGCGGAAATACTTTCACGGGTAACCAGATCATCACGAACGGCAACGTCGGTATCGGAACCGCAACTCCTGGGACGCGATTGACTGTGGCGACGCCGGAGAGCAGTTATGGCATCGAACACACGGACGGCACCCGGCGTCTCAGCACGTTTCTGGCAGGAGATGGAGCCTGGTTAGGCACCACCAGTCCGGATCCCCTGCACTTTTACGTCAACGATGGAAGCAATGCGCTCACGATTAATACCAACGGCAGGGTTGGCATCGGCACCACCAACCCGGGAAAGGCCTTGCAGATTGGCGAGAGCACGACTGGTTCTGAAGGCATGATACGTCTGACTTCACGCACTTCCTCAGGTGGCCCGGTGGGACGGACGTGGGATATCGGCGTTCCTCAGACCGGCGATATCGCTACCGGCAATGGCTACAGCTTTGTAATAAACGACACAGGGCTCGGCACGAACTCCCAGTTTCTCGTGCAGTGGGGCACCGGCAACGTGGGCATCGGGACAAACAATCCAAGCCAACGGCTGCACGTGGTGGGGAACATCCTGGCCACAGGAACAATTACTCCCAGTTCGGATCGGAATTTGAAGAAAAACTTCGCGACCGTGGATGCCCGGGAAGTGCTGGAAGCCGTCGTAGCGTTGCCGATCCAGCAATGGACTTACAAAGCGGAAGCAGACGCCGTGCGGCATTTTGGACCGATGGCGCAAGACTTTCACGCCGCCTTTGGATTGGGCGCAGACGATGTCACAATCGCAACGGTCGATGCGGATGGCGTGGCGCTGGCAGCGATCCAGGGGTTAAATCAAAAGTTGGAAGAAACCCGCACCGAAAACGCTGAATTGAAACGCGAGCTTTCTGAACTTAAAAAGCTCGTGCATCAACTTGATCAAGCACAACGCCGTCGGAAATAATAAAGCACATTGCAATTCGTGAGGTTATCCGCATTTGACATGCCCCGCCTGGATCAGCCGATTCTGCTCATTCATAATCTGGAGACATGAGTTAACAAACCAGCAAACCGTTAATCGCCACATGATCAATCCACGATGCATCGCCACTATATTTCTTACGCTCGCTCTATGCCTCACGGCAGGCAAAACTGTGGCCGCACTCCCGGGTCAGGCCACCGCATCCGTCATCGATGCCGCACGATTCAACTCTCTCCAGGCTGCCTTGAACGCCGTTCCCACCAACGGCGGCATTGTCCGATTGCCACCCGGTAATTTCGAAATCCACGAACCGTTGCTCCTGACCATCGGCGAGACACGCATCGAGGGTTCTGGAGCGGCAACTCGTATCATCAATCTGAATACCAACGGCGAACCTGCCCTGATTCTGCGTCCCAAAGACAAAGCAAAAAACAGGCGCGCCCGCATCTGGCGTGTGCAGCTAGGGAATTTCCGGATCAGCGGCAACACCAACAGCGGCGATGGCATCCTGGCCGATGGCATCAATGAAATTTTCATCCACGGCGTCTCCATAGATCGCAATGGCGGTCACGGCATCAACCTCCTGGATTGCACCGAGAATCCGCGTGTGGCCGATTCCATGATCACTTACAACGCCAAGGCAGGTCTCAACATCGTCAACGCCCATGACATCGTTGTGAATGCGAACCATTTCGAGGAAAACCAGGATGCCGTCCGATGCATTGATGGTTACAACCTTTGCATGAACGGCAACAACGTGGATGACCATCTGCGCCATGGCATCGTCATTGAAAACACCTATGGCTCGGTTATATCCGGGAACATGATCGAGGAATGCGATGGCGTCGGCATTATCCTGGACCGCGATTGCTACGGCATCACGATCAGCGCGAATGTCATCGCGCATCACCAGGGCGGAGGGATTCAATTGCTTGATGCCTGGGGTTGCACCATATCCGCCAACACATTCGTGCTTGTTCGGACGAATGCCCTTGTGATCAGTCCGAATAGCGGACGGATTACGGTTACCGGCAACAACTTCTCCAACAGCTACATCGGCGACGGCAAAACAAAACGGCCGGTGGAACATCCCAAGCCGATTCAGCGCGATGACTCCACCGGTATCCTGTTGCAATCGACCAGTGACATCGTTATCTCGGGCAATCAATTCTCCGGACTGCTCGGCCCCGCCATCGCTGGAGAAGGCAAGTTGAACCGCCTTCTGATAACCGGCAATGTGATCACCGACTACGGTCGCGGCGAAAAAAATCCAAAGGCGTTATCCCTGGGGAAACCAAGTAACAGTGTGATCAAGGATAATGTGATTGCAAAATGACGATAATCCAACCAACCGCTGCCCTTGTGCTTTGATCGGCTCACCATACGAGACCGCAGGCCAGCACATGGGCTGAACCTGCGATCAACAATAACCGTTAATCAACAGAGACCATGCATATAAAGAAAGTTCCCCGCACGCCATCCTTGAATCTTTCGCCGATGATTTAAAACTCCTGTCCGTTGGAGCGCGTACCGAGCAGTCTTACTACACCTGCGTCCGCCAACTCAGCGAGTTCTACGGTAAATCACCTGACCTGGTCTCCGCTGAAGAGATCCGCCGTATTGCATCCATCTCAAGATCCATAAAAAGGTCGCGCGCCACCCTCACCTTCAACAGGTGCGACTCAGGACTGAAAGTCCGTCATGTGATAGCCTGGGCTGCCGCGAGTCCGACAAGCAAGGCCCAGGTAAATGCAATCGAAGGATTCTGAGCTCTGTAAGAGCCATAAGTTACTCATATTCTAACGTTTACAAAGACCGCAACCGGAAAAATTACCGGTTTTCCCGCTTTACCGAGACCCTTTTCCCGGGAAACACGGCTCGGTAAGGATTACCGAGGCAGAAATGCGGGGAAAGTTGCCTCTGTAAACGTAACCGAGAGAGAAATGCGGGGAAAGTTGACTCTGTAAACGTAACCGAGAGAGAAATGCGGGGAAAGTTGACTCTGTAAACGTA
>JACDHS010000114.1 GCA_013820875.1 Verrucomicrobiota bacterium
CTCGAAAAAACTCTTTTAACGAGTCTGTCGTCCGTGAATGAGGCGTTAAAAGTCTTTTAATGAGGCTGTTTTAAGGGGTTCGGCGGTTTGTAAGTGTTTGATTTCCGGAGATTTGCCCACGGAAGAATCCGGCCAGCGCAGCGCGGTGATGTACACCCTGATCGAAAACTGCCGGATGCATGGCATCGATCCTTTGGGCCTACCTCAAAGACGTGCTGACACGCCTGCCAACCACGACCAACCAGCAAGTCGGTCAACTGACGCCGCTCAACTGGAAGCAAGCCCGCGAAAACCCGCTCGCCAAAGCCGCCTGATCCTTCACAGGCCAAAAGCAAACCCGTCATCTTATCGACCTTTGTTCGTCTGAACAGGAGGTCGGCTCTTTACCTCTTACCCTGCTTATGGTTGCCGTTCTATTCAACGGCGACGTTGACACCACTTCCACCGTGCTGCTTTGTTTGACTTACCGATCATTCGTAAGCGTTACGCCAAGCACCACTTGACGCTGCTATGGTTGCCTTCTGTCAAACACTAGTTTTGCCTGATCTCCTCATATTCCTTTTCCGTGCCAACTAAATAGTATAGCCAACCTTTTGAATCGGCTGTGGTAGGAAAAAGCCATATTTGAGTATCATTGGTCAGTGGAATTCCTAACCTACCCATCGGATAGAACGAGAGCGTCGTTCCTGATTCAAATTCCGCAGTTTCCTCAGAGGTGGACTTTAGTGGTCGAGTATCTGCGGTCAACAAAATCCCATCTTTTGGAATTCTATATCTAAAAACTCCGTTCACCCGTTGAACAGGCACCCCATCTTTTACTTCCCTCACCTTTATGATTCCACGAAACTCATCAGGCACTACAAAATGAATCTTATAGGCTTTATTACCAAAATAATCCTGCAACAAAAACAATGCAGCAACGGAACACAAAACAAAGATTACAGCTTTCATGCCGTCTTAGTCACCACCTCTAGCTACGCCAACAACAAAATTACGGCTGGAATTTAATGGAGTCAAAATTGAGCCAGCATCGAAATTTAAATCACCGGGACCATGATACTTGGTTGAGCCATAGTAAATCCACTCATCATCCATTCACACATCGGATCTATAAACATGTCGCACCTCTGGCGCTAGCTGGTTCCAATAGTTTTCGATGAACCTTACGATGCCTGCCATGCTGAACATCATCGAAGACACTTAGTTGCGAATCCATATCTTACCATTTTGAGAAGACCGTTACGATTCCTTCGTTTTCCCTGGCTCGGACATGTTGACGAAGTTTACGGCAGGTTGGCCGCTCAGCACGCGGTCCATATCGTCGCAGACGGATTCGAGGGTGCGGGTTTGGGCTTCGTGCGTGAAGGCGCCAATGTGCGGGGTCAAAATAACCTGGTCCATCTTTTCAAAATCACTGCGTTCTTGAGGTGGTTCGATTTCCCGCACGTCGAGCGCAGCTCCTCCCAAATGTCCTTCCGAGAGAAAATGCAGCAAGGCAGTTTCATCCATCACTCCGCCTCGGGAAGTGTTGATAAAAAACGAGCCAGGTTTCATCGCGGCAAAGGCTTTGACGTTGAAAAGGTGACGTGTTTCACCGGTGAGTGGCAGATGCACCGTGACGAAATCCGCCACTGCCAAAGCTTCCTCAAGTTGGGTGGCGAGTGTCGCCCCCACTTCGCCCAGGTGAGGTGAATCAGCTTTCACAAATGGATCGAAAACAACAATCCGCATTCCAAACGCCCGGGCACGCGCGGCTACCATCCTCCCGATTCGACCAAACCCGAAAATGGCAACTGTCTTCTTATCCAGCTCCATTCCCGTGCCGCCTTTCCGGTCCCAACTGCCAGCTTTCGTAAAGCGATCAGAGCAAGGTATTTTGCGAGCAAGAGAAAGAATGAACCCGAGTGTCAGCTCAGCAACGCTGATGGCATTGGCATTCAACGGCGCAATTACAACAATGCCGCGCTCAGTGGCAACTTCGACATCAATGTTGTCGAGTCCCACACCCACTCGGCCGATGGCCAGTAACCCGTTGGCTTCAGCAAGGACGTCGGCTGTCAATTGCGTCTGGTTTCGCACCATGACAGCACGAACGTTATGGATTGCGGCGCGCAATTTCGCGGGAGTTTTCCACAACTCAGGAGCGCGCAGCAGTTGGTACTTCTCACCGAGCTTTCGGATGGCTGGTGAATCGAGCTCTTCTGATATGAGGATGTCCATGTTTAGAAATTGGAGTGTTGGAGTGTTGGAGTGTTGGAGTCAATACCCCACGACTCCATCTGTTCGTCAGATTTTGTCCCAATCAATTGGCTTCGTGATGTCGATCCTGGGCAGGTTTTCCTGCACGGCTTCTGGGTATTTTTGCGCGGCCCCGGTATTGAAGATCAGTATCTTGTCGGTTGGTTTGATCGTTCCCTTCCCCAGCAACACTTCCAATGCACCCAGGCAAACTGCCGTTTCCGGGCAAAGTGCGATTCCCTCTTTGGATGTCGCAAGTTGCATCCATTTCGGGATGTCTTTTTCGGGTGTGGCAATTGCGACTCCGCCACTTTCGCGGACCGCATCAAGAATCATGAAATCGCCCACGGCAACCGGCACACGAATCCCGCTCGCCACCGTGGAAGCACCTTCAAATAATGTGGCGAACCGTTCGCCTTTCTCGAAAGCCGTCGAGATGGGCGCACAACCTTCGCTCTGGCAGGAAATCATTTTCGGTTTCTTCGACGAATCGAGCCAACCCATCGCCTCGAGTTCATTGAAAGCTTTCCACATCCCAATCAACCCGGTGCCACCGCCGGTCGGGTAAAGAATGACATCTGGCAGTTCCCATTCGAATTGTTCGGCGAGTTCGAGCCCCATCGTTTTCTTGCCTTCGATTCGGTAAGGCTCTTTCAGGGTCGAGAGGTCGAACCAACCTTTGATCTTTTTGCCTTCACCAACGATTCGACCGCAATCGTTGATCAGCCCATTGACCAGGAAAGTTTTTGCACCTGCCGTGAAACACTCCTTCTTGTTGATCATGGGAGTGTCTTCCGGCATAAAAACATAGGCTTCCATCCCAGCACGGGCAGCATATGCAGCCATGGCGCCACCGGCATTCCCGGCAGTCGGACAGGCCACCTTTTTGATTCCAAATTCGTTTGCCATGGAAATGGCCATCATCATCCCACGCGCCTTGAAGCTGCCGGTGGGAAGCCGGCTTTCATCTTTGATGAGTAACGTTTCAACCCCGAATTCCGCTGCCAACCGATCGCACTGCAAAATGGGAGTGATGCTTTCACTGAGGGAAACAATGTTGTCAGGATTTGTGATTGGGAGGAGTTCGCGGTACCGCTGCATAACGGTGAAGGGCCGCCCTGTCAGATCGCTTCTTTTGAAATTCTGCTTCAGGCCATCGAGATCATACTTCACCCAGAGCGGACGATTGCAAACGGTGCAGAGATTGTGAACTTTTCCCGCTTCATAACGTTGTCCGCAATTAGCGCATTCCAGGTGGGTGACAAAATTCATTGAGGCGATTCAATCCCTGGCGTTCAAGAGCGTCAAGGACATGCGTTGCCCGATTTGATGCGCGCGAGCAACGGCAGTCATTCAATTTGTTGAATACGCCGCAAATGACGGCCTCCAGCGAAGGTCGTTTGCAGCCAGATTTTCACGATCTCAAGCGCGCATTCTTCCGAGATCATCCGTTGCCCGAGCGAAAGCACATTTGCATCATTGTGTTCACGACTGAGACGGGCACTCTCCGCATTCCAGCAGAGGGCACAGCGAATTCCTCGCACCTTGTTGGCCACAATGGCTTCCCCATTGCCAGAGCCTCCGAGGACGATGCCGCGCTCGAACTCGCCTTGAGAGACCGCTTCGGCCACGGGGCGAACGTAAACCGGGTAATCCACCGGATCCGTGTTGAAGGCGCCGAAGTCTTTTATGTCATGACCAAGTTCCTGAAGGCAGCCTTTGACCTTCTCCTTGTATTCGAACCCCGCGTGATCGGATCCAATGGCAATCTTCATTTCTTCTCCCACTCCATTCTTTTTCGATGAATAAACTTCTTCACCCGATCAAGCAATCGCCTCGCCCATTCGAATTGGGTGGCGAGAATGGCGAGTCCTGCCGGAATCACGATGAACGCCGGCCCTGGGAAAACAATCATGAGGATGCCAACAAACAAAACCAGGCCTCCTACGATGCCCACAACTATTCGTTTCAAATGAACCAACATTCGTTAAGAGAAAATTTGTCCATTTCCCTCCCTCTGACCATCGTGGAAATGGTTACTTTCAGCGTCCGGTAACAAGCTGAAATCGCCCCGCAGAACCCGGTGTCTGCTCGAATTCCATGCGCAAACCTTCCTGACGTTTTTTAGTATCCAGCTCGAACAAAGCCGAATGCAAGCCGCGGGGCAAATCAAGAACAGTCGTGTTTCGCAATTCGGTTCGCTTGCCATTGATATAAAATGTCAGCCCCTCGATGGAGTTCAACGTGAACTGCACTTTCCCCGGTGTTGTAACCTCGAACTGCGCCCTGATGACAGCCTTCGACGCAGAACCGTTTTGCGAAATATCTTCGAGTGGAAGAATCCCGGATACCATGCTGTATGCAGGTGACCATGGAAGAGAATCCTGGATTGCCGCATCCAGTTCTTCCGGAGCAGGCGACACCACCTGCCAGCGTCGCACAATCGGGCTCGGGTCATTCGCGTAAGCACCGGGTTTGCCCAGATCGGAAAGAAAGCGGCAAAGATCCAGGAACTCGGCGTGCGTCAAGCTGGCAGTCAGCCCCGCTGGCATGAGAGAGACTGCTTTATGCTGCTTCTCTTTGATGGTGGTTGCGGAGATCACGATTTCATCACGAACCGCATCTTTCAAAACCGTCTCACGCGCATTCTCCCGCACTTTGATTCCAAAAATGTATTCATCGTCGTGCGTGACAATTTCAACGGCTTCGAATCCGTCTTTGATAATTTTATTCGGGTCCAGAAGTGACTCGATGAGATAATCCAGGGTTGAACCACTTCCGATCGCACTGAGATCCGGACCGAGGGGGCCGCCCGCGCTGTTGATTGCATGGCATTGAAAGCAGCTCAGCTCGGGACGACGGTAAACATGCTCCCCGCGGGCTGGATCGCCTTTTGCCAAAACTTCCGTAGCGAGTTGCTGCAACTCTTCACGAGACAGCTCTTTTGCATCGGCATCCACACCGGCAGCAACATTCAGTGCATCGAGCAACGCTTTATCCTGCCGGCCTGCCGTTTGCATAAAACGAAGAGCGAGCTTGGCGTTGTCTGTATGGATCGTCTGTTCGGCGATGGCGCGTGCCAGTTCATCCGCGCCGTTGTTGCGCTGAATGAAAGGTTGAAGCAAAAGGGCAATATCGTCCTTCACCGGTTCATCGCGTAGAAGTTCCGCAGTTGTCTGAGCCGCGCCCGCAATGTCGAGATCCACAAACGAACCGAGAAGCGCCTGCCGGGTTGCTGGATCCGTTTCCTCTTGAAGCCGTTTTTTGAAAAACTTGAGACTCAAGTCTCCCCCCAGGTAAACCAGGCCATCCGATGCTGCCTGCCTGAGTTGCGGACTTCCCGTTGTATCTGCTGCAACCGACTCGAGTTCTGATCGGACCGTCTCGATTTTCCATGCGCCGGCCAAACGCAGTGAAGCAGCTCTAAGATTTTTATTCTCATGCTTCAACAAAGTCTGGAGCTGCTCTTTGGATTGAGGTGAAAGTGTTATTTTTCTCTCTCTTGCCGCACGGGTCAGTCCGGCCAGAACCTTTGCCTGGACCTCAGGCGCAAACGTCTGCACATACAACTTTTCGAGATCCGCCTGGCTCCCATTGTTCGCGATCGAAGAGATCGTTTTATCGATGTTCTCCGGGGCGACTTGATTGGCACGCAGCAAATGGATGAGAACCTTTGGATCCGCTTCAAACGCCGCATTCTTCAACAGAAAAGAAATGCGCTTGCTATCTCCGTCGAAGAGAAGCTTCTCTCCCGCCAGCGCAGGTTCCCAACTCGGCCTCAGCGCGATAACGGTGTTCTTCAAGGCTTGTTCAAGGTAACGATCCATCTGCAGATCAAGAACCGACATTGCCAATTCGATGGCGCGAATATCTTGAATGTAACTCAATGCAATGACCGCTTGCAGACGAACGCGCGGACTCTCGTCGCGCACGAGTTGTCCAAGCAATGGAAGGGCATCAGAAACCTCGCCGCACCAATCACGCAGAACCACGATTGCGGCGGCTCTCCCATTTGGATCTTCGGATTTTAACGAAGCCTTCAGCAGGGCTGGTTCAACAACCTTCAAGGTCTGATAAACCCACAGCGCCTCGATTCGATGATGGTCGAAGTTCTTATCGGCGCTGTTCAGTTTTTCCACCCACGCCTTCAGTGCAGGAACAACTTCTTTGACGGAACGTTCGGCCAATTCACGACGCGCCTGCGATCGAGTATAATCTTCCGGCGCTTTCAAATGTTCCAGCAATGCTTTCACCGGAGCGCCAGCAATTTTGGGGCGCGCCACCAAGGAACGATCCCTGGCCGTCACCCGCCAGATGCGGCCATGGGTGAAATCGCGACCCGGATCGCGAAAGTGATGTTGCATGTGGCCAATCAACGGATTGTACCAGTCAGAAATATAAATCGCTCCGTCAGGCCCCATCCGTTCGTCCACCGGGCGAAATGAGGAATCGGTCGAGACGATCAACGGCGCGAGCGGTTTCATTGCGTAACCCGAGCCATCATCGGAAAACTCCCAACGTGCAACGCGGTTTTCCTTGAAGGGCGCGGAAACGAGATTTCCTTGCCAACTCTCCGGCAGATGTCTCCCGCTAAGGATTTCGCCCCCGGCAAGTTTTCCTCCACCACCGGGCACAGGCATGGCGGATGAAGTTCGATTGCTCGTCGGCAAAATAAGATTGCTTCCCTGCTGCCCGGAGGAATCGATGTGAAAATCAAAACCCCAACGGTTCCAATAATGTCCCCATGGATTGGGCGGAACGCTGCTTGCGAGGTGAACGTCGAGTTTTCCGGTCAAGGGATCGTAGGCAAATATGCCGGCCTGCCAATAACCTGAAAGCGAAGTGATGCCGTGCGCCGTTTCGATATTATTATGCAGGAACACGCCAACATTAAAATGCACACGCCCTTCCGGCCCCCAGCGCAGGACATGACCTTTGTGATGCGAATCTTCGGTGCCGAAGCCGGATAAAACAACTTCACGAACATCGGCGCGCCCATCCCCAGTTGTGTCGCGCAAAAATACCAACGTCGTGTCATCGAAAACAAACGCCCCATCGCGATACGGCAAAACACCGGTCGGAATCACGAGACCTTCTGCGAAAACCGTCGTCTTGTCGGCGCGACCGTCGCCATCCACATCTTCGAGAATGATAATGCTGTCGCTCGGTTCTTCTCCCGGTTTGATTTGCGGATAAAGTGTTGTTGTTGCCACCCACAAACGGCCTTTCTGATCAAATGCGATTTGCACGGGCTTCGTAATTTTTGGATCAGCGGCGAACAGGTTGACTTCAAAACCATCAGCCACCTGGAAAGTTTTTCTCTCCGCTTCAGGATCCGGCGCGTTGGGTGATTCGATGTTAGCGGAGCGTTGCGCAACAGGCTTAAGCTTTTCGCCAGCGAGGATTTGACCGGCGAGGTCACGAATCAGTTCATCCTCTCGAACGGTGCGAGCCGCAAACTCTTCGATCTCGGAGAACATCGGATGTGTGATCCCACTGACTTCATTCTGGTAACGAGTTCCGCCGGGATAAACGTACTCCGCGTTCATTGGGCGATAATGAAACCACCACTGCTTGTTCTTGTGTTGAATGGCTGAACGCAAGATTTCGAGATTCGAACCGCTGGTTTTTCGCAGCGAAAGTTTCAGCTCCTTTTGAATGGCGACTGCGGCCTGCTTGTAACCTTCACTATTGAAATGCACCCCGTTGCTGGTGAGTTGCTTCTTGTTCTTCGGAGCGACTTCCAGGGAATCGAACAGGTTTACAAAATTTAAACCGCGCGCCTCGGCGATCTGTTTAGTGGCATCAACATACAATCGAAGCAGGCGGTTGTGCTCAGTCGGATCTGGGAAATGCCCCCCGACGGCTTCGTGTTGAAAGGGTGAAACGAGAACAATGCGCGGCTTGGAAATCTCAGAAACTTTATCCAGCAACTTGCGATAGTTTTGGGTGAACTCAGCCAATCCCGCCTCGCCACGAAAAGATTCCATCATGCCGTAGCTGATGAAAATGACAGTCGGTTTATACGTTTCCAGGTAGCCGAAAAGGTTCGGCACATATTTTGGGCGCGCTGGAACTTTGGGCGCAATGTGACTCTCAACGGTATCGCCGCCCCAACCGAAATTGCGGAATGTCACTGCACTGCGCGGAGCTGATAGCGTGAGCATCGTTTCGATATAGCCATCGTCCTGCTCGCGTTCCATGAAAACCCCTCCAACAAACGCAACACGATCACCGTCGTGCAATTCCAATCTTGGGATTGCGTGTGCGTTCAGTGCGAGGAAAGCAATTAGAAAGCAAAGAACCTGCGTAACTCTTTTCATATGTGATGTGGGACGGTGATTGAATATTTTTTTGAATCCCAAAGGGGTTGCGTAACCCCCCTTTGGGATCGGCCTGGGACAGGGTCTATCGAGACCGTTCGAAAGTGTGGTCCTGCCGGTTCCATATCCAGGTTCACAGGGTTTACACTTTGTCTCCCGAGTTCTTCATGCACTAAATGTTATTTCGTTTTCTCGTAGCTCACGTTGATCGGGAACTTACCAGGCCACTTCTCCGGCACAGGTTTATTTACAGACCAATGTAATGCATTGACCAGGAGACGTTGAAACGATTCCTCCTGAAAATCTTCCGGATGGCCAAGCGTGGTTGTAAAAACCTTCCCCTTCCATTGATTCGTCCAGGTCCATGCCACTGGGTTCGGAATGGCAGGCTTATCCGGATTCACCGCCTGGCCAATCAAAAGCTCAGTGGCATTCGACGGAGGATAATTTGGCTTCACCCGATACAACCATGAACGCACCTGAAATTCCTGGTCCACGCCTTTCAGAATCGGGTGTTCCGATTCACCGGGATTTACAAAAACGTCCGTGCGCGATTTGTGACCATAGTGGGTGTGTCCAGCCGCCCCACCCCATCCGGGAGGCGAACCAAGCGCGACTTCCCCGAACGCATTCCAACGTTCAAGCTCATGACCTTTTGGATAATTGAACGCGTGAGTGGATGTGCGAAAGCCGATGACCGGCCGTCCGGATTTCAAATACTCCTCAATCTTCGCCACTTGCCCGGCAGGCAACTGCCGCCAGCGCAGATAAAAGATTGCGACATCCGCTTTCTTCAAAGCATCCAGCCCAGCGATGTTCTTTTCGTAATTCTCATCGCGCTCACCCTTTTCGTTCACTGCGTAAAGCACCGTTGTTCGCATCCCGAAATGCTTTTCCAGCGCCTCAGCAAAAATCGGCATTGTGCGTTCCGAGCTGTACTCATGGTCACCCGTGACAAACACGACATGCGGAGTTTTAGTTTGCGCATAAATGCTCCCGTTCAAGCCAACGAGCAGCAAAGAAAACAGCAGATTAAAAAGATAAAAACGTGGCATATTGAGTTATGAGATGGGTTTGCGATTTATCAGATTCAAGGATTATTCAAGTTTCAGGCTTTTACCCGGTAGCCGCTAGTAAAATGTTTCTTCTATCTTCCTATGAATGGTCGTGCTAAACGGAGCCTAAATATGCGTGTGTTAATTGCGACGGTCACCGCTGGTGGCGGACATCTTGCCGCCGCTGCGGCCCTGGAGGAAGCGTGGCGACGCTTGCGACCCAACGACGTGCTCGAAAAAGTCGATGTCCTCGACTTCGCTTCCAAGTTTTACAGAAAGATCTACGTCGAGACCTACGTCAAAGTCATCGAACACGTGCCCGAGCTTTACGCGATGATGTTCAAGAAAACGGACAATGATGAAGAAGTCCAAAAAGCCGACAGCTTCCGTCGCAGCTTTGCTCATCACACCAACAAAGGGTTCGTCAAATACATCAAACAGTTCCAGCCCGACATCGTTCTCTGTCCTCACTATCTTCCGCTGGAAATCATTGGTCATGACGATAAGAAGGCCCTGCCCAAGCCCTTCATGGTTTCCATCGTCACCGATTTTGAGGCACACGCATTCTGGCTTGAGCCTGCTGTGAACTTTTATTGTGTCGCCGCAGACGAGACTCGCGGGAGCCTCGTCGCCCGTGGCGTCCCTGCTGAGCAGGTGGCTGTGACCGGTATTCCCATTTCAGGACGGTTTTCCGAAAAGCTTGATCTTCTTGATATCCGCCGCACCTACGGCCTGAGAGATGACATGCCCACGCTGCTTGTTCTGGCGGGCGGTTTCGGGATGGGGCCGGTGGGTGAAATTTTGGAGCAACTCGACAAAGTGAAAGGTCATTTCCATACGCTCGTTGTCGCCGGCAGGAATCAAGAATTGCGCGAAGAACTTTGTTTAAAGGAACGAAAACATCCCACCCAGGTCATTGGCTACTCCAAGAACATGCACGAGTTGATGGCCGTCTCGGATTTGATCGTCACCAAACCGGGCGGTCTGACCAGTTCGGAAGCACTCGCCATGGGCAAGCCGATACTCATCATCAACCCCATTCCTGGCCAGGAAGCTGCCAACAGCGATTTCCTCCTCGAACATGGCGCAGCCACCAAAGTCAATCGAGTGGAGGACATCCCCTTTCGGTTGCACCAAATGCTCGAGAAAGAAAAGCTCGCCGAAATGGGTTCCGCCGCTCGCGCCCTGGGACGGCCCGACGCCGCGCTGGATATTTGCCGCTCGGTCGTAAGCCAGTTTGAGCAAAAAACTTTGCCGAAAGTTCTGGAGGATGCCCGGGGTTCAGAACTGGAAATTCCCTACCTGCGTTCCAAAATGCGTGCGGTGTTGTGACTGATGAGTCGATACTTTTTTACAGCCGCGATTTTTCTCGCGACATTGATCTCCGCTTTTGGCTCACCCCTCAAATCTGACGAAATGGTCGTCTTCTTTCCCGGTTACGGATCAAGAGTCGATGCGCACACGTGGGAACTGGACGTTCGAGGCTGGATTTTCGAATGGGAGCGAAGGCCAGGAGTCAGCACCGCTTTCAACAAACTTCTTGGCATAGATAAACGAGCACTCTCAACCGAAGAACGCGCATTATTGAATGCCCGGACGAAGTTGTTCCTGGTCGATGCCGAGCGAAACAAACGGTTATCCATCCACATCGCCGGACGGGTGTACGAGTTGAAACCTTCCGATGTCACCGGTCACTTCTCCGATAAAATAACAATCGCCGATTCTGAAATGGTAAAGGTCAACAACTCGGTTTCCTTCCACGCGATAACAAAGCCAGGCGACACCCGAACCTTTGCTGGAACCATTCAATTGATCGAACCGGAAGGCCTGTCAGTGATCTCCGATCTCGACGACACCATCAAGGTCAGCAACGTTCTCGATCGCAAAAAACTTTTGCAGAATACTTTCCTGAAACCGTTCGAACCCGCCGCAGGGATGTCCGCTCTTTATCAGGGATGGGCGACCAACTCCTCGGTCAGCTTCCATTACCTGAGCGCCAGTCCCAGCCAGCTTTACACTCCGCTGGCTGAATTCCTGGCCGACCACAATTTTCCATTGGGCAGCTTCCATCTGCGCGCCTTCAACTGGAGAACAGAGTTTCAAAACCATTCCGTCCCGAAGAAACATAAACCGGCAGTCCTGGAGAATTTTATGAAGAAATTCCCGAAACGCCGCTTCATTCTCGTGGGCGACTCCGGAGAAAGTGACCCTGAGATTTACGCCGATCTCACGCGCAAATTCCCCGAACGCATCGAGCACATCCTGATTCGCGATGTGACGGGTGAATCCGCCGAATCCGCTCGTTACAGAGAAGCGTTTACCTCCATTGACCCGGCAATATGGAGTATCTTCAAAGACCCGAGCGAGATTGCCAGGATCCCTGCGGAAAAATAGGGAATGCCTCGCTGCCAATTCGTGCATGGTTTGGAAAGCTCCTTCTCACATCATGGGGTTCAACTCCGGTGTTCAGGCTAATAACTTTAATCCGCTTTCTCGGACGAGGCGTCCCCCGCAAGCAGGTGCATTTCCTGTTGGGCCAACTGATGATCCGGATCGATTTCCAATGCCGTTTGCAACGATGCAACCGCCGCGTTCGTGTTGCCCTGGAGACCGAGGACGATTCCGATATTATAATGAATATCAGCGGCGTAAGGGTTGTACTTCGTGGCTGCAAAATAGTAGTTGAGCGCGCCTTGCAAGTTCGCCATTTGCAGTTCTGAATTGCCGGCGCCAAAGTAAGCGGCAACGTAATTCGGCCTTAGCCGGAAGGCTTTTTTGTAAGCGTCCAATGCTTCCTGATAGGCGCCCTTCTGATAGTAGGCAACCCCAAGATTGTTATGGGCTTCAGCAAGCTCGGGTTTGTTTTGAATGGCGTCCAAAAATTGTTCTATGGCGCTTTCGATGTCTCCCAGAAGGAACAGGCAATTCCCAAAGTTATTCTGTCCATTCGCAAAATCGGGTCTCAATTCCAACGATTTCCGATAATGCACAGTCGCCTCGTCATAGCGCCCCAGTTCAGCCATTCTGTCCGCCAACTGGTGATGGGCCATCCAACTGCCGGGGTTCTTTGCGACTGCATGGCTCCACAAGGTCTCTGCGTTCACGTAGGTGCAGGACTGTTTCCATGTCAGCCCGGCAAGGATAACAATGCTGATGCCAGCCACCGTCCCGGAAATCCATTTCCGTTCGGCACAGTTCTTTTCAATAAACCGTTGCCACAAGACAACGCTTACTCCCACCACGAGCGCGATGGCGCCGGGCAAGGCGAGGTATTGCAAATGATCGGCCACCTGCGAGATCAGCAGGAAATCCATATCGAAAAAGCCCAGGACCGGTCCGAGTGCGATGGTGAAGTAGCCGAGGCCAAACAACAACGGGCGTCCCCAGGTCGTGCGTGCCTTCCATGCTGCGACAAGCACACACACCCAAAGAACGGCAGGAACATAGGAAATGATCTGTGCCGGATCTATTTTCAACGGCGAATACACGATGCTGAGATTCAGGGGCAGAATCACTTTGCCCAAATAAAACCAGATCGCCCAACTGCCGCCGAGGACGCGGGTCAACATTGTGTCTGTCTCCGACATCTCCCCAACAAAGCGTTCATGGAGCTGAAACCAGACGGTCACCAGGCCGAGCAGTAATGCGAGCGCGAAAAACGGGAGGGATCGAATGACATCCCGTTTGGCGATTGCTCCCCGCTGCCACCATGCGCACAGGAGGAGAACAGGTGGTAATACGACCACCGAGGTCTTGCTTAACAATGCCAGCAGAAATAAAACGAGGGCCGTGGCGTAGTTACTTTTTTGTCCATTCCGTTCAAACCTGAAGCAGGCCAGGAGAGTGGCCATGTAAAAAACCATGGAGAGCGTGTTTTTTCGTTGAGCAATCCAATCTACAGAAGCGGCACAGACGGGATGAATAGTGAACAGAACGGCCGCAAGCCAACTCCCTGGGATTCCCAACCGAAGCAGGACTCGCCAGAGCAACAGGCCGCTCAACGCATGGAGCAGAATGTTGGTGACGTTGTAACCAATCGGATTCAGCCCCCAAAGCCGCCACTCAAGCCAAAAGCTGGTTGAGGTAAGCGGGAAATAATCTGAAAGCTCTGTGCTGAACCAGATCCGGTGCAACCCGTCACTCGCTGTCATGACTTCGTTCTCGGTCAGCATGACATCATCATCCCAGATAAAGCCGCTGGTGACGGCGGGCAGGTACACAATCAGCGCCAGGAGCACAATGAACACTGCTCTTGCACGCGGATCTTCCGTAACGTTTTTCACGAGGCCAATCACAGTATCGTCGCGGGTTAACGGGACTCTCGAGGGATGAGTTTATTAGACCGGTTCTCCGCGCGATGCGCAACCCTCTTGGGGAGGAAATTTACGATTGGGGATTGACGATTGACGGGGCAGTTGTACCGCTAATCTGCGCTAATAATCACTAATGGAAAAAGGGCCTACACGAGATGAAGACTTCACTTCACTCCACCCTTCACAGCAGCATCCTGTAGAGAACACCAACGATTCCAGCGCCGAGGACGACGGGAATCACATCCCACTTCCATTTGATGATTCCGATAAAAGTAACGATGGCGACCATGACGGCAAACCAATCCACGATCCCACGTTCGGGAAACAGCACATGTATCCCAAACCAGACGGCGAGATTCAGGACAACGCCGACCACTGCGGCAGTGATGGCGGACAATGCGGTGGTGAGTTTTACATTGCCGCGGAGTTGTTCGATGTGCGGGGCTCCGAGAAAAATCCACAGGAAGCAGGGAACAAACGTAACCCAGGTGGTGATGAAGGCGCCAAGGCTCGCGCTCAGAAGCGGCGAGAGTTGGCCTGGATGATTCCAACCGCCCAGGAAACCGACGAATTGCAATACCATGATCAAGGGGCCGGGCTTGGCTTCCGCGAGCCCAAGGCCATCCAGCATCTGGCCTGCGCTAAGCCATTGATGCGTTTCAACGGCTTGCTGCGAAACGTAGGGCAACACGGCATAGGCGCCGCCGAACGTCACGACGGATGCTTTGCTAAAAAAGATTCCTTCCTTGAAGAGAGTGTGGTTCCAACCGAGCCAACTGCCGATCAGTAGAACGGGAATCCACCAGAGCAATCCGCAGACGACAATAATTTTACAGGCTCGGGCGAGGTTCGGCCTCGTATGTTCGAGTGTTTGCCCTTCATCACTGATGACAGTTTGCGAGGCTTCTATACCGGGGGTCGCCCCATGCCCTTTAATGACGAGAAACTTGTTTTTCCACAGTTTGCCTCCAATGAGTCCGATCAGACCGGCACCGAGAATGATGAGCGGAAAGGGAACTTTAAAAAAGTAGATGCAAACAAACGCGAGCGCGGCCACGGCCCCCATGACTTCGTTCTTGAGCACTTTGTTCCCGATCCGAATTACGGCGGCGGCTACAATCGCCAGCACCGCCGGTTTCAATCCATAAAAGATCGCGGCCACCCATGGGACATCTCCAAATGTCACATAGACGTAACTGAGTCCCCACAAGATGAACATCGACGGGATGACAAACAAAACGCCGGCGACAATCCCGCCCCAGGTTTTGTGCAGCAGCCAGCCGGCATAGATCGCGAGTTGTTGCGCTTCAGGTCCGGGCAGGAGCATGCAGTAATTGAGCGCGTGGAGGAACCGCGATTCGCTGATCCATTTTTTCTTTTCCACCAACTCGGCGTGCATGATGGCAATCTGGCCAGTCGGTCCACCGAAACTGATGAAGCCGAGTTTTAGCCAAAAGAGGAACGCCTCCTTGAAACTGGGATGTCTCATGGGGGCAGGAGCCTGCCCCGTCGATGTTGATTCTTTGGATTCCATTCTTGCGATTCGTTAATAGCGCGCCCCAAGACATTGCCTGTCCGGAGAAAAAACACAATCAGAGAGAGGCATCGAATGATGAGTGTGTGTGATTTTAAATGGGTGAACTATGAAACGCATGCACAAGATTCCGCCAGGTCTTGGATGAGACCGCCACGCGGTCAGTAACTTTATAGTTCTGGCTTAGGTAGTCCTCTGCCGCTTTTTCTGCGCGTGTGCCGTTGTTGACGAACCTCACATCGTCATTGCAACTGAACGAAAAGCGGCACAGGCCCTGCGGAATAGTCGCTATGTTGAACCTTACGAGACTAAGTTTGCGCGGTATCTTTGCCATGCGGTGAAGCGAGCTAAATCAACGTTCCGCATCACTGACCCGCGCGCCAGTGATACTCGGATTGAAACCACAGCGCTATCGCGGGGTTAAGCCGATGTTTGTTGTTCCTCATACCACACTCGCACTACTTGATACCAGTAGCTGCTCATCTTGCCACTAGTCCGGATTCCCACCTTTGACGCCTCCTCCGCATTCTCGACGTTTGGGAGAACTACCGTCTCGACGTTGATTACCCGAACACTCGCCCTCGCAGCCCACTCGTTGACACGCGCAACCGTCGCCGACAGCGCCTCGTGCTCTGTGGAAAAGAAGCCGCTCGACACCACCGTCGGGAAAAAGTCTTTGTAGTTGATCGACATACTCATCGGCCTAACGTACAGCTGATCGATGATGAGGAGTGCGCCAAGAAAATACCGACTGCAACAACGATGTGCCCGCGCTCCTCGTCATTCGATCCAGCGATTTGTTGGAACTCCGCATTCCTAATCCAACGAGAGCAACATGGCGTCTCCTGCCTTCGCAGCTTTCTTAAAGAAGCCAGCAACATCAACATGCACGTTTAGCAGAGCGCGAAAGCCATCGTCATCCCTCTCTGTGTTTGCGTAGATCTCGGCTTCGACAAACTCATCGCTATCGTATCTGGCCTTGAGATCGTCCTCCGGTACTCTGCCGAGTGCCTCAGCGACCTCTCGGACCTCCTGCACGGTCAAATACCTCACGACACCGTAAGTCGCCTCGCAGTCCGTTTCCGTGCCTCCCATGACTGCGTTGCGCAGAGGCAGTGGAGCTTCACTTTCTCCTGGATCAGCAGCTTCTCCGGTAAGCAAAAAGTGGAGTGCCTGCCACTCTTTCTGGATGTCCAATCGCTTCCCCTCCGCTTCGAGGCGTTGATAGAACTCGAAGGGATCGTCGGCCAGCAGTCCGACGAACGACAACGCAAACTGCGGATCATCTAAAAACTGTTTCAACTCGGAATCGGTGATCCGTCTGTAACTTGCCGTCATTCCCATAGCGCGTTCTCCTTATTGTTCCAACGACAAGCTGAGCGACAGGCGCCCGACAGGCCGGGTGGAGCGTGGAAGGAGCGTCCGAATTGCCGCCCAGCAACGAGCGGAAAAGCGGGGCGCCTGTTCGTCTCCAGCGTCTGGTTAGGCCGACGGTCTCTTGATCTCACTGTCATCTCCATACCAGTGACAAATTTCTCGCTCACTCGCCAGCTCAATGATCTGCTGCAAACTCGACCGCCATTCACCGAGTATGTGGGCAGGCTCGTAATCCGGGAATCTCTCGCGTAACATATCAGCAATCGATCCATCTGAAGTCGGCAGAGCCGCAAGTAACGCCTGAGAGTGCCGACGCACTTCTCCTGATGGAGAGTCCGCACGGCGGCCAGCACAAATAGTGAACCGCCAGAACCACTTGGCGGTGTCTTCGGGCACGTCCACTATCGCGGCGGCAACGTCAAGAAAGCTGGCGAACGTCGGCAAGCGCACTCCCTCGAACTTGATAACATGCATATTGGGAGCCTGAGCAGTCATTGCGTGCGAGTCGGCCTAACGGCAGAACTCAGCCATGCCGGGCCGAAAAGCGCAATCCGCGAAAGCGGAAACTGCAGACGCGATCCCGGCATTGGCTGCAGTGATTTTGTTAGCCATGGTGTCCCTTTGGGATTCGGGTGAATGACATGGTTGAAGAAAGGATAAACACCAATAGCACGGCGCACCAAATCAACCAGAATGTGACTGTGCGGTCGATAGCATGCTGTGCCATCGGTGTGGCGAGCCAAAGCAAAAGGAAGATGATCGAAAATGCACCCACAACGTAGCGACACCAGCGAACGCCACAAAAAAAGAGAATAGCAGGTGTCAGCGCCACGGCGGCAAGAATCAAGCTCATGGATAAATCCCCAGGCCGACCACGAAACAGGCTGAGAGCGAGGTGAAAAAGAAACGGGAGCGTATAAGCAACCATCGCGATTCGACGAAGACGCTCGTTTGTTTTCATGCGCGCAAATGCTGGCTAACGTTCCGGATCAGTGACCCCGCGCAAGTGATACCCGGAATGGAACCACGACGCAATCGCGGGGTTCACTGCATACGGTTGGTTATGTTTTTCGTTTTCTGTCACGGTAGCAGTGCAGGTCAAATTTTCCGTCGTGCTCCAAATCGCGGTAGCCCACCGGCAACACAGGCCCGAAGATATGAAAGGGAGGATAACCTTCCGGTTTGTGATAGAGATGTGACTCCTCATTTGTAAACCGACCACAACACAACAACTCTGAATACAGGAAGTTCCCGTCAATTTCGTAAGGCGAGATGTCGATCCATGCGGGGACTTTTCCGGCACGCCAGAGCTTCTCAACCACCTCCTCGGCAGTTCGAGGAACTCGAGTATCCGTTTGTGGCATGTTATGATCCGGAAAGAGCACTTCGCCGGGTGCGAGCGGATTTCCATCGAATGAACCGTTAAGGATAACGAAGTAGCGGTCCAAGTCGGGCAACTCATTCCAGCAAAGACGTGCGATGTTCTTCCGGACAGCCTCGGTGCCTTGCTTCAGGTTCTCGGCGAATTGTTCACGAGTGAGCGTCATACTCTCAAACATAACGTCCCGGCTCAGGCAGGCCGGGCCAACGATGTTCGATTGTCAACAGACGCGCGATCCCGGCCTTGCCTGCAGCCGGTTGGTTCGACCGCGTCATATCAATAAGCTCCTCCGGACGGAACCATGCCGTCTGTATCTGGAAACTTGCCATGAGTGAGACAGTTGTCGTCCCGACACAACTGATCGAAACGCCAGAACCATAACGAATCACCGGGACGCACTTTGGCATGTAGATACTCTGTGAAAACCTCGTAGTCTTCGAAGACCAACCGGTCGGGGGCGCAACTACCACGGTAGAACCGATGCTCAACGATGATGGGCGACTGCTCAAGCGCCTGCTTGATTGCAGCGAGCCGCTCCGGTGACGAAATGCTGGGAGCGTCGAAACCCCATCTATCTCCCTCGTAGCGATTGCTCATATACGCAAAGCTGTCGAACCATATGATTCACAGGTAGATTTGCCCTGATAACATGATATTAGACCGGGTTTTCGGGCGGGACTATCTGATTGCCTTAGGTGGGCGTCTGGGGCAAAAACCATTTGACTGAACCTTGAATTGTTACGAGGGAAAGTCAAGCCA